>JAISMH010000004.1 GCA_031276855.1 Synergistaceae bacterium | reverse complement strand
GGGGAAATGCGCAGCGGGTGTCCGGTCTGACCTCGAAAGAGGACGTTTTCTCAGACGAATCAGCCCTCTTTCGGCGGACATTTTCTCAGACGATCGGCAAAGCGCAAAAACGCCGCCTTGCTTCACTCCGCCGGGGCGTCCGGTGCGAAAAATCTGAACCGGTTCGGAAAATGGTCGAAAAATCTGAAAACGTTCCCCGCCTTTCCGGGCCTGGGCGCCCGCAAGTGATAAAATAGACTGAAAATCCCGGATCGAAGGCATTCGGACGTCATTCATTCAAATACGGAGGTTCTGTCATGGGCAAGAAGAGCTTTTACATCACGACACCGATCTATTACGTCAACGACATTCCGCACATCGGGCACGCCTACACGACCATCGCCTGCGATGTCATGAGCCGCTACAAACGCATGAAAGGCTTCGACACCCGCTTCCTGACGGGCACGGACGAGCACGGGCAGAAGATTCAGACCGCCGCCGAGGCGAAGGGAATGACGCCCCAGGAACTGGTGGACAAGATTCACGTCAACTTCAAGGAACTCTGGAAGGTTCTCAACATCTCCAACGACGATTTCATCCGAACGACGGAACCCCGCCACATCCGCGTGGTGCAGGCTATGTTCAAAAAATTGATGGAGCAGGGCGACATCTACAAAGGCAGCTACGAGGGCTGGTACTGCGTGCCCTGCGAGACCTACGTCCCGGAGTCGAGCATGGGCGAGAATCGCACCTGCCCCGACTGCGGGCGCGAGCTGATCACCATGAAGGAGGAAAGCTACTTCTTCAAAGCGTCGAAGTACGTCCCCCGCCTGATCGAACACTACGAAAAAAATCTCCAGGGCGTGATGCCCCGCGTCCGGTACAACGAGATCATGAGCTTCCTGCGCGGCGAGGTGCGCGACCAGTCCGTTTCCCGCACGACGCTCAAGTGGGGCATCCCCATTCCCGGCGACGAGAAGCACGTCGTCTACGTCTGGTTCGACGCGCTGATCAACTACGCGACGGCGGTCGGCTACCTGGACGACCCCCGGATGTTCGAGCGCTATTGGCCCGTCGTCCGGCACATGGTCGGCAAGGACATCATCCGCTTCCACTGCGTCATCTGGCCCCTGATGCTTCTGGCGCTGGGGCTCGACGTTCCGGTGTCCGTTATCGCGCACGGCTGGTGGACGGTGGACGGCGAGAAAATGAGCAAATCCAAGGGCAACGTCGTCGATCCGTTCAAGATGGCGGAAGTTTACGGCGCGGACGCCTTCCGGTATTTCCTGCTGCGCGAGGTTCCCTTCGGCAACGACGGCGACTTTTCCGAGGCGGCGCTCGTAGGGCGCATCAACAGCGACCTGGCCAACGACCTGGGGAACCTCCTGAACCGGACGCTGCAGATGATCGTCAGCTACGCGGACGGCGTCGTCCCGGCGGCGGGCGGCGGCGGCGAGAATAAGAATCCGCTGGACGCGGAAATCCGCGCGCTGGGGGAAGCGACCGTCGCGGCGGTGGACAGGGCGATGGAGACCTTCTCCTACGACGAGGCCCTGAAGCTCATCTGGGCCTTCATCGGGCGCGGCAACAAGTACATCGACGAGACGACGCCGTGGAAGCTCCAGAAAGACGGGGACGCCGAACGCCTGAACAGCGTGCTTCTCACGCTCTACGAGATTTTGAGGCTCTCCGCGCTTCTGGTGGCGCCGTATATCCCCGCGTCGGCGGAGAAGATCTGGAAGCAGCTCGGGCTTTCCGGGAGTCCGCTTTCCGTGGAGCTCGACGGGTTCCGGTGGACAGACGGCGCGGGAACGGCGGTCGCCAAGGCCGAAGTTCTCTTTCCGCGCATCGACCTGGAGCAGTGGAAAAAAGACCGGGCGGCTCAGGCGGCCCCGAATGAAGAGGAAAAAACGATCGAACACGAACCCGAAATCGGAATCGACGAGTTCCGCTCCGTCGAAATGCGCGTCGCCCAGATTCTTGAAGTGGAGGAAATCCCGCGCTCCAAGAAGCTCTACAAGCTGAGCGTCGATTTGGGATACGAGCGGCGCACGGTCTGCGCGGGCATCAAGCCCTTTTTCAAACCGGAAGAGCTGAAGGGGCACAGGATCGTCATGGTGACGAACCTGAAGCCCGCGAAGCTCTGCGGCATCGAGAGCAACGGCATGATTTTGGCGGCGAGCGTCCGCGACGGAGAGGCCGCGGAGCAGGTGAGCCTGATCGCGCCCGCGTCGGATATTCCGCTGGGCAGCCGAGTGCGCTAGCGGGGAGGGCGGTCGCTTGGACAATATCGTCATCATCGACTGCGGTTCGCAGTTTACACAGCTGATTGCGCGGCGCGTGCGCGAAATGAAGATCCACAGCGTGATTCTGCCGTGGGACGTGACGGCGGAGCGCGTTCTGGAAAACGCGCCTTCGGGGATCATCGTTTCGGGCGGCCCCGACAGCGTCAACGACGAGGGCGCCATTGCCGTTCACGAAAAAATCCTGAATTTGGACGTGCCGCTTTTGGGCATCTGCTACGGAATGCAGCTTTTGGCCAAATTTCTGGGCGGAGAGGTCAGGAGCGGCGAAAAATCCGAGTACGGAACGACGCCCGTCGAACTGGAGGAGCAGGCGGACGCCAGACTCTTCAGGGGGCTTCCCGGGGCCTTCGAGGTTCTGATGAGCCACGGCGACCGCGTGGAGCGCCTTCCGCCGCGTTTTTTCGCCACGGCGCACACGCGGCACGGCGTCGTCGCGGCCATGGAGAGCGAGGACGGACGCCGCTTCGGGCTCCAGTTTCACCCCGAGGTGGAGCACACGCAGCACGGCGCGCGCATCCTGAGGCATTTCCTGTTCGACGTCTGCGGCTGCCGGGGGGACTGGGACCTCGGGGACTGGGTCGAACGCTCCGTCGAGGAGATTCGCGGCCGGGTCGGGGCCGAGTGCGTGGTCTGCGGGCTTTCGGGCGGGGTGGATTCGACCGTCGCCGCGGCGCTCGTACACAGGGCCATCGGGAAGCGTCTGGAGTGCATTTTCGTCGATCACGGCCTGATGCGCCGGGACGAGGGGCGGGAGGTTCTCGCCTCCTACGAGGGGCTGGGGCTTTCCGTCCGCTGCGCGGACGCCTCCGAACTTTTCCTGAGCCGCCTTGCGGGCGTGACCGACCCCGACGAAAAGCGCAAGATCATCGGGGAGCTTTTCATCAACGTATTCGAGGAGGAGTCGGCGAAGCTCGGCGCGGCGCGGAACAGCCCCATCGCGTGGCTTTTGCAGGGTACGATTTACCCCGACGTGATCGAGAGCGGCGGCAGGAAGAAGGGCTCGGCCGTCATCAAGCTGCACCACAACGTCGGCGGGCTTCCCGAGCGGATGAACCTGAAGTTGCTGGAGCCCCTGCGCGACCTTTTCAAGGACGAGGTGCGCGAGATCGGGCGTCTTCTGGAGGTGCCCGACGCGATTGTGGACCGCCATCCGTTCCCGGGCCCCGGCCTCGCGGTGCGCTGCCTGGGTGCCGTTTCCAAAGAGCGTCTGGACACGCTGCGCGGGGCGGAGGCGATCTTCAAAGAAGAATTGGTTCGCGCGGGCCTTTACGGGAAAATCTGGCAGTCGTTCTGCGTTCTTCTGCCCGTGCGGACTGTGGGCGTGATGGGCGACGGACGGACTTACAGCGAGGTGCTGGCGCTCCGCGCCGTGAACTCCTCGGACGCCATGACCGCCGACTGGACGCGCCTTCCGATGGACCTGCTCGACACCGTTTCCAAGCGAATCTGCAACGAAGTGCGCGGCGTCAACCGCGTGGTCTTGGACATCACCTCCAAGCCCCCCGCAACGATCGAGTGGGAGTGAAAAAAGGTCGATTGAAAAAGTGGGGTTGAAAAATCAATAAGACAGCGTTGCGCATCCGAAAGTTTTCTATATATAATGCGTCGTCATTTTTTATATTTATGGAGGGAATTTGATGATGAACGATGGAAAGAGCACAAATGCGACCCACGCAGCAACCGCGCCGCATGTCAAAGCGCTGGAACCGGGGACTTTGCTCCTCAGCCTTCTCGTATCGGCCGCTTCAGCCATTATCTGTATGCAGCTTATTTCACGTCTCGGTTTTACTCCCAATACCTCCATTATCGGAGCTTTGATCGCAATGTCTCTGGCTCGTCTGCCCTTCAAGGGACTGAAGAAATTCCGTTCTCTGGATCGGCAGAACCTGGTTCAGACAATGACCTCCGCCGCCGGTTTCGCCGCCGCGAACTGCACGCTTCTGTCCGTTGCCATTTTCTACGCGTATGGAGACCTAAGTTTAGTAATACCAATGCTTTTAGGCTCAGGTATTGCCACATTGATCGGTATGTACCTTGTCTACTCCGCCTACGACTCCGAGTTGTTCCCGGCCTCCGGGTCCTGGCCTCCGGGAGTCGCGACAGCCCAAGCCTTGATCGCGGGAGACGAGGGAGGCAAAAAAGGGCGCAATCTCCTTTATGGAATTCTTCTCGGCGCCTTGGGCAGCAGCAAGCTCTTCTCCTTTCCCGCTCTCGGCGTCAACGGATTGCCGATGGCCGGAATCGGGATCGCCTTCATAGCGAATGTTTTCGCTATGATCGCGCTGGCGCTGGGGCTCATTGTTCGGGGATATTTTCCCTTTTTCTCGCAATTCCTCGCTCCTCTGGCTTCGACCTTGGGCGTCGAGCTTCCCAAAAATCTCGGAACTACCTATATTCCTCACGGATTTATGATTGGCGCGGGTCTGGTTTCGCTCGTGCAGGCCTTGATGATCATCTTCAAAAGCAAACCCGCAGAAAAAGCTGTTGAGATTTCCGCTTCGGAGAATTACACGGTTTCGCCGTCCGCTCTGAAAAAAACGCTTGTCGTTCACACTGTTCTCTTCGCCGCGGGGGCGGTCATTCTGGCGGTTTTGAGCGGACTTTGGTCCGAAATGGATGCCGCTAAACTGGCGTTATGGATTGTATGGTGTACTTTTTCCGCAATCGTGGCCCCCATTCTTGTCGGGCTTTCGGCGATGCACTCGGGATGGTTTCCCGGATTCGCCGTCAGCGTCATTTTTCTGAGTCTGGGCATTTTCATGCACTTCCCCCCGCACGCGCTGATCCTTCTCAGCGGCTACGTCGCCAGCACAGGGCCTTGTTTTGCGGATATGGGGTACGATCTCAAGACGGGCTGGATCCTCCGCGGCAGGGGAACGAACCCCGCTTATGAACTGGATGGACGCCGTCAGCAGGTTATCTCCGAACTGATTGGGGGTATAGTGGCTGTCGTTGTCACGGCGCTTATCATGAACATGCACTTCAAGTTGGATATGGTTCCGCCCGTCAGCAAAGTTTTCGCGGCCACTATCAAGGCGGGCCTTCACCCGGACATCCTGAAACAGCTGTCCATAGCCGGCATTTTCGGGGCGCTGCTCCAATTTGCGGGAGGCGCGAAGAAAGCCATCGGTATTCTTTTCGCGACCGGGCTCCTGATCAACAACCCTGTCTACGGCATTGGACTGCTGGCCGCGCTTTTGATCCGCTGGCCTCTCGAAAAGAAATATAAAGAAGAACTGGAGATTTACGGCGGCGGCTTTGTGGCCGGAGACGGGATATACGGCTTCATCAACGCCCTCATTCGCAGTTTTTCGTAATTTGCCGTCATTCGCGCGGAAGCGGCCGTGGCCTGGCTTGCGGTAAATTGGCCTTGGAGTTCGACATTTTACTGGAGGATGTTTATGTCTGAAACGATCATGACAGAGGAGTTGATGGAGGCGGCGATTCTCGGCGGCGCCGTTTTGGGCGGCGGGGGAGGCGGCTCGATGAAGAAAGGACGCTTGAACGGCAAGGAGGCTCTTTCTTTAGGGACGCTGCGGCTCGTCGATATCGATGACGTGCCCCCGAACGCCACACTGATCACGGCGTCGGCGGTGGGGGCTCCGGCAGCGACGGAGGCCCAAGTGTCGCCCAAAGACTACGTTCGGACGATCGAGCTTCTTTCGGAAAACGGGTGTCCTGAAGCGGAAGGTTTCATTCCTAACGAATGCGGCGGCAGTTCGATCACCAACGGCTGGGTGCCCGCCGCGCAATTGAACCTGCCGGTTGTAGACGCGCTCTGCAACGGACGGGCACATCCCACCGGAACCATGGGCTCCATGGGGCTCCATAAAGATCCGAAGTACGTTTCCCGGCAGGCCGCGGCAGGGGGCAACCCATCGAAGGGCCTCCATTTGGAGCTTTACGCCGCGGGGAAATTGGATATCGTCGCTCCGTTGATCCGGGCCGCGGCGGATCGCGCGGGAGGGTTGGTCGCGGTCGCGCGCAATCCCGTCGAGGCGTCTTACGCAAAAAAATACGGTGCCCCGGGCGCTTTGAGACAGGCCATCGCGTTGGGACAGGTAATGAAACGGAAAATGACGGAAAAATCTCCCCAGGCGGCGGTCGAGGCCGCGGCGGAGTTTCTGGACGGGCAAGTCATCACCCGCGCGCCCGTTGCTGAGCTGGAACTGATAACGCGGGGCGGATTCGACAGCGGCCGCATCGTGGTAGGGGATTTTGAGACTGCTTTCTGGAACGAATTTATGACGTTGGAGCAGCGCGATGAGCGTCTGGGGACCTTCCCTGACCTCGTAATGACCTTCGATGCCTCGAGCGGGCTTCCCGTCACAACGGCGGAGCTGAAAAAAGGGCAGGAGGTTTATTTGCTGTTGGTTCCCGCCTCTCGTTTGATTCTCGGCGAGGGGATGCGTTGTAAAGACTTGTTGGAGACCATTGAACCGATCATCGGTAAGAAAATCCTCGAATACACGAATCTGCAGGAGAGATGAACATGTCCATGAAATATACGATTGAAGCTTACGAATTGCTGGATAGCCCCTCCGTCTCCGGGGCAAGCGTCAAAGAGGCTCTGGCCGCCGCCGGGGTGGACGGAAGCGCCGTAACGGTCAAAACCGTTCAGGGCCCGAAAGGTCACACGGATTTCATCAAAATCTGGTTCAAAGGCTCGGAAGGACGAAAAAATGGCGGTAAGGCTCCGACTTTGGGGATCGTGGGACGTCTGGGCGGAATCGGGGCGCGGCCGGAGCGCGTGGGAATCGTTTCGGACGGCGACGGTGCGGTGGCGGCTCTGGCCGCGGCCATGAAGCTGGGGAAAATGGCTCAGCTGGGCGATGTGCTGAAGGGAGACGTTTTTGTTTCCACGCACATTTGTCCGAACGCCCCGACACGTCCCCATGACCCCGTTCCCTTCATGGACTCTCCCATCAACATGTCCATCGCCAACGCCGAGGAGATGATCGACGATCTGGACGCCGTACTCTCCATCGACACGACGCGCGGCAACCGCGTGATCAATCACCGGGGTTTTGCCATATCTCCCACCGTCAAGGAAGGCTACATCCTGAGGGTCAGCGAAGACCTGTTGACGTTCATGAGCCACGTCACGGGCGAGGACCCCGTGGTTTTCGCCATCACGACCCAGGACATCACGCCTTATGGCAATGAACTCTATCACCTCAACAGCATTCTCCAGCCATGCACCGCGACCAGGGCTCCGGTGGTGGGCGTAGCCCTGACCGCGAAATCGGCGGTGCCCGGTTGTGCCACAGGCTCCTCTCAGGTGGTGGATATCGAGCTCGCGGTCCGTTTTGTCATCGAGATCGCCAAAGCCTTTGGGGAGGGCAAGGCCGCGTTTTACGACGAAAAAGAGTTCAAACACATCGTCGATTTATACGGCCCAATGACCCACCTCCAAACCATGGGTAAAGGAGCCTGAGCCGCCATGAAAAAAATCGGAACCGTAACTATCGGGCAGTCGCCGCGAACGGACGTCATTCCGGAAATAGCGTCTATTTTAGGCGCAGACGTGGAGATACGCGAGGCCGGGGCTTTGGACAACCTCTCGAAGGAAGAAATTGCGAAACTCGCGCCGGAAAAAGGAGATTATGTGCTGGTGACACGTCTTGTTGACGGCTCTTCCGTTCAGGTGGCCGAAAAACATATCACGCCCCGTATCATCGAAAAGATCGGCGAGCATTTCCGCAATGGCATTCCCCTCGTTTTTCTCCTCTGCACCGGAGAATTTCCCGGATTTGAAACGCAGGGGCTTTTGGTACGTCCTCAAAAAGTGCTGTTCAATACTGTTTCCGCCGTAGCGGAAGGCTTAAAACTCGGCATAATGACTCCTTCTCCGGATCAAACGGAACAAGCCGAGCGCCGTTGGAGCCAGGCCGGCGCCGCCGTCAAGTCCGTCCCCTCTTCCCCTTATACCGACGCGATGGCGGAGGTCGAACGCGGGGCCCGGGAATTGAAAACTTGGGGCGCTCAGATTATCGTTATGGATTGCATGGGCTACACTTTTGCGATGCAGGAAGCGGTGCGTGCCATTACGGATAAACCTGTCGTTCTGGCTCGAGGAATAGCCGCCCGCGTAGTCAGGGAACTTGTGGGGTGAAAAATTCTATGGACATGCTCGAAACGGCGAAACGTCTTTTGACGGACAATATGGGTTTGAAGCGGGGAGAGACCCTCTTGATCGTTTACGACGTGACCACGCTTCGCATTGGAGAAACCCTTTTCGAGGCGGGGGAGCAATTGGGCGCGAAGGCGATGGCTCTTCGCATCCCGCTTTTGGCAAAAAACGGTGAAGAACCGTTTCCCGTTGTAGCGCGCGCAATGGAAGAATCCGATGTCGTTATGGCTCCGACGGGGGCGTCTTTAACGCACACTCAGGCCAAAAAGAACGCGTGCAGAGCGGGGGCCAGGGTCGCCACCATGCCCAGAATCACGGAGGACATGTTCTTCAACGGGCCTATCACGGCAGACTACAACGAAGTCGCCGAACTGACGAAAAGAGTCAATGTTTTTCTCGACGCGGCAAAAGAAGCGGAACTTCGTTCGCGGGGATGCGTATTGAAAATGTCCCTCGAGGGCCGTTCGGGAATTCTCAGCAGCGGCGTTTACCGCGGCAAAGGCGAATCGGGCAATTTGCCCTCGGGAGAATCGTACATCGCCCCTGTCGAAGGCACCGCCGAGGGCTCGGTATTCGTAGACGGTTCTTTCGCGGGTCTGGGAATATTGAAAACGCCCCTGAAGCTGACTTTCGAGAAAGGGAAAATGATCAGGGCGGAAGGCCCCGACGCGGAACGGCTTGAAGCCATGCTGGGAGAAAACCCGCTGGCACGCAATTTAGCGGAATTGGGAATCGGAACGAACGACAAGGCGCGCGTGACCGGTGTGATTTTGGAAGACGAAAAAATCTACGGTACCGTTCACATCGCCTTGGGCAGCAACGATACGTTTGGAGGAACCGTGGCCGCGGGGATACATGTGGACGGCATCATCACAAAGCCGGAGCTTCTTTTGGACGGACGCGTCATCGTCAAAGACGGGACGGTACTCCCCGTGGTATGAGATGATTGCTCCGGTGTCTTGACTGAACGGGGTATACGGGCGGGCGTCATGCCTGTGCTACGGCTTTGCGCGTTATTTCGTCATGTAGCTGGCAAAGGCGTAAAAAGCGGCAAGCAGAACCCCCACCGTGGTCAACTGTACCGTGACCATCGCTTTGAAATTGCCATCCATCTTATCGGTCAGTTTTTCGAGGCGCGCGTCTGTTTTTTCGAAACGCGCGTCTATTTTTTCGAAGCGCGTGTTCATGTCGCCGCGCAGGTCGTTCACGGCTTTTTCTATTCGGGTCTCGAATTTTTCGCGGCCCTTCTTCTCTTCGGAAACCGCCGCGTCGATGCGCCGTATTTCGCTCTCGAAGCGTTTTTCGTCCACGTGCGTGACAGGGACGGAAAGAATTTCCCGTTGCGTTCCGCGCACCGCCGGGGTTGCCGTACCGTTTGCCATGGATCGTCACCGCCTTCAGGGAAAATTATACAGCAAAAAACCCCTCGCCGGGCGAGGGGCACACGTTTGAAACGTTTCGGGTTTGAGGCTAAATGTCGTCGCTGGGAGTGGATTTCAGACCAATGCCCGCAGCCGTGTCCCGGCGCGCCCTCTCTGACAGGAGACCGAGCCGGCTCCCCGGCCCTCTGGCTCAGGGTATCCAGCGCGTCGAACTCCCGTTTCTTCTCTTCCGCCGCTGCCGTGACGAATTCCAGGTCGTTCATGTCCGTATCGCCTCTCTCGAAGGTCTACAATATCTTGCTCAGGAAGCTGACGGTTCTGGGATCCCTGGCGTTTTTGAATATCTCCTCGGGGGAACCCTGTTCGCGGATGACGCCTCCGTCCATGAACAGCACCCGGTCGCTGACCTCACGGGCGAACCCCATCTCGTGAGTCACGATGACGATGGTCATGCCCGACTTTGCCAGGGCGCGGATGACGTCCAGCACTTCTCCGACCATTTCGGGATCGAGCGCCGACGTCGGTTCGTCGAAAAGGATGACGTTCGGCTCCATTGCCAGGGCGCGAATGATCGCCAGTCTCTGCTTTTGGCCGCCGGAAAGGCGCGAAGGGTACTCGTCCCTTTTGTCCAGAAGCCCCACGCGATCGAGCAGTTCCGCCGCGCGCTTCTCCGCTTCGGCCCTGGGCAGCTTTTTTTCAAGCATGGGGGCGATGGTGATGTTGTTCATGACCGTCAAATGCGGAAAGACATTGAACAACTGGAACACCATTCCGATCTTCTGACGATGTTTGGCCGCGTTCACCTTTTTGTCGTTCAGATCCGTTTCTTCGAAGGTGATTCTGCCGCTTGTCGGGCGCTCCAACAGGTTCAGGCACCGCAGAAACGTACTTTTCCCGCTGCCGGACGGGCCGATGATGGAAACGACTTCCCCCTCGTAAATACTTTCGGTGATGCCGCTGAGTACCCGCAGCTGGCCGAACGATTTGCTGAGGTTTTCCACGCGGATGAGTTCTCGCCTTCTCTTTTCGGTTTTTATACTGTCTGTTTTGACACTCTTTGTTTTGACACTCTTTGTTTTGATACTGATTTTTTCAGGCATTGCACTCACTTTTCCTGAGTCTCCTTTCATACACGCGAAGGGCGGCCGTCAGAATCGACGTGACGGCAAGATAGATGACTCCGGCGATAATCAGCGACTGTATGGACAAAAACGTGGCGGATTGCACGCTTTTTTGCGCCGTCATCAGCTCCGGCACGAAAAACACCGACGCCAGGGAGGTCTGCTTGATCATCGATATGAACTCGCTGCCAAGCGCCGGAAGGATGTTCTTGACGGCCTGGGGCAGAATGATCCGCGTCATGGTGTTGTAACCGCTCATGCCGAGACTTTTTGCCGCCTCCGCCTGGCCGGGATCTACGGCCTGAATCCCCGACCGGACGACCTCGCAGACATACGCGCCGGCATTGAATATCAGTGCCGACAGGACGCATGTCGTGTCCGAAAGTTCCAGAGGCAGAATCTTCGGCAGGCCGATCCAGAAGAAATAAAGCTGCAGAAGTATCGGCGTGCCGCGCATGATCCAAAGATAGACGTCGACGATCCACCTGAGAACCCGGAATCGCGAGAGTTTCATGACCGCCAGAAAAGTTCCCAGCAGCACGGCGAAGAAAACAGAAACAGCCGACATCCATAAGGTGCCCCAAAGCCCCTCGGCGAACACGTACCAGTATTTCAGCCAAAGTTTGACGATTTGGTTCAGCAAGACGGCAAAACCCCGAAATCAGTCGATTCCCAAAGATTGAGCGTATGCCGCGTATTCGTCATACCACTTGTCGTACTGGCCCGAGGCGCGGAGTTCGTCGATGACGGCGTTCACCGCGTCGGTCAGTTCCTTTTCGCCCTTCGGCATCCCGATTCGGGTTCCCAGGGTGGACTCGTCCTGCGCGAATCGGAACTCTTCCACAATCATGAGGCCGCTGCCGGGGTTGTTGTTGATGTAAATTTCGGCCGTAGGAATGGAAGTCAGGCAGGCGTCGGCCTTCTTTTCCTGAACGCTCAGGAAAATATCCGTCGTGGCGGAAACACGTTTCAGCGCCTCGATATCTTTCGGAATCTGAGTCTGAGCGAACAGTTCCTGCAAAGAACCGCTTTGTACGACCACGGTCTTTCCTCTCAGATCCTCCGGCCCTTTTATCGCGTCCTTCTCCGATTCGCGGATAAGTATGCCGTGCCCTTTGTTCTCTTTCTGAAAATGATAGCCCTTGGAAAGATTCATGGCCTCTTCGCGGACAGGTGTGTAGGCCAGGGCGGAAATCGCCATGTCGTACTTGCCCTCGGTCACGCCGGTCAGAACGGCCGTGAATTCCAGCGGGACGATTTTCACATCGACGCCGAGCTTCTTTCCGATGTAGCGGGCAAGCTCGATGTCGCTGCCCACGTACTTGTCGTCGCCGTTTTTTGTGGGATCGACGAATTCGTTCGGCGCGAAGTACGGTTCCGTCGCGACCGTGATAAACCCGCGTTTTTTGATGTCTTCGAGCCGATTGGCTCCCTCCGAAACTCCCGCGAGCAGCACCGCGGCGGTCAGCACCACGCCGAGCGGCAGCAGCTTGCGCAAGATCCCCGACAACCTCTCCGGCCTTGCGGCCCCTGTTTCAATTTTCCTCTTCATTGCCCGCTCCCTCATTTCAATAGATTGTATTGATTCCGCAAAAATCTCACTGGTAATATAGCAGCATATTATTACGTGACTATGATAGCATATTAAACTAAATTGACAATAGCCGCCAATTTCCAATCTCAGGAAAACAGGAATGGCGGGACGGTTTTGCAACTGACGCAGTTCAGACGGTTTGGAAAGACCGTTTATCGCAACAGAAGGTCAAAACGCTGCGCAGGTGATATACTGACAGCAGTATTCAGAAAACGAAGGGGGAATTCATTATGGATTTGCGAAACAAGGCGGGAATTATCACCGGCGCGAGTTCCGGAATCGGCAGAGCGACGGCGCTGCGGCTCGCGGAGAGCGGGGCAAAACTCGTGCTCATGGCGCGGCGCGAGGCACTGATCAAAGAGCTTGTGGACGAGATCGCGAAGAATGGGGGTGTCGCCGCCGCTTTTGCCGGGGATGTCGCGGATCCGGCCGCTGTGGAGAAGGCCGTGGCCTTTGCCGAAAAAGAATTCGGTTTTGTCAATATCGCTTTTAACAACGCCGGCGTCCCCGGGCCTCAGGCGCTTTTGGCCGATATCAGCGTCGAAGACTACAAGCGGACAATCGAGGTCAATCTGAATTCGATTTTTTATTGCATGCACGCCGAGATTCCCGCAATGCTCCGCGCCGGTGGAGGTTCTATCGTCAACACGAGTTCGATTCTCGGCGTCGTCGCGACTCCGCTGGCCGCGCCCTATACCGCCACAAAGTTCGGCATAACCGGCATGACGAAGGCCGCTGCCGTGGGATACGCCGACAAGAATATCCGCGTAAACTCGATTCACCCGGGATATATCGAAACCCCGCTTTTACAAGAATTGGATGAGAGCACATTGAGTCAGATGATAGCGTTGCATCCGCAGGGGCGTCTGGGAAAGGACATCGAGGTCGCGAACGCGGTGCTGTGGCTGCTTTCCGACGCTTCGTCATTCACCAACGGTTCCTCCCTGATGATAGACGGCGCCTATACCGCGCAATAACCTGCGGCTTGTCCGTGAATTTTTTATTTCCTAGGAGGAAAATCATGAAAAGATTTTTTGAAAGAGCGGCGTTATTGTCCGCGGCGGTTGTGATTTTTGCGATGTGCGGCAGAGGGTTTCCGGCTGCGGGGGCCGATGTCCGCACCCTCAACCTGAGTACCTTGGCCCCGCTCACCACGGTCGATCCGCACAATACGACCAATCTCCAGGATATTACGTTCCTCAAACAAGTTTTCGAGCCTCTGGTATTTCAAAACGAAGCCACCGGCGACTACGAACTTCGCATCGCGGAGGGCTACAGTGTCGCTCCCGACGGCCTTGCCTATACGTTTAACATCCGTAAGGGCGTCAAATTCCATAACGGCAGGGATTTGAAGGCCAGCGACGTGGTATTCTCGCTCAAGCGCGCCGCCGAAAATCCCAAAGTCAGAAACTACCTGGTGACCGTTGCCGACGTGTCCGCCCCCGACGAATACACTGTGGTCGTCAAGCTGAAGCAGCCCAACGCGGCGTTTCTCAACAACCAAAATATGGTTTTTATCGTAAACCGGGCGGAAGTCGAGGAACAGGGCGAAGAATTCGGAACCAAGCTGACTTTGGCCGGAACCGGCCCCTATTTCCTCACTTCCCTCAAGCACGACGTTGAATGGACCTGTGACGCCTTCCCCGCTTATTACCGGGGCGAGGCCCCCATTAAGAAACTGCATTATGTTCCCATCACCGACGCCTCCGCAGGCTTGATCGCTTTCGAGTCCGGAGAACTGGATTGGTACATAGCGCCTATCGCCAACTGGGACGCGCTGTCCTCCAACCCGAAATACAAAACCGAGCTTGTGCCCGCCAACCATATTTCCTTCATCTGCGTAAACTATCTCAAAAAGCCCCTGGACGACGACAACCTGCGTAAGGCGATCGCCTACGCGATCGACAAGGACGCCATGAATATCGCCGTCTTCAGCGGACACGCGGTCAACGCCGATTTCCTGATCGGAGCCCAAAATACCGGAGCTCCCACCACAGGCATCGTTTACGATTACGATCTCCAAAAAGCCAAGGAATATCTGGCCAAGTCCGCCTATCCCAAAGGAACCCATATCGGTTCGATCAACTGTTCCGCCGGCGGAAACTACGAGAAAATGGCCGTGGTCCTGCAGGCAAATCTCGCCGAAATCGGCCTGACCTGCGACATCAACCGCCTGGAATCCGCCACCAACCTGGAGTACGCCCGCACCCAGAAGTTCGACCTCCTGGCCACCGGCGGCGAAGTCGTCGGCGACTTCGACGCCTGGAGGCTGTACTGCGATACCAGGGCGGTGGGCGCCTACTACGTCAAATACGAAGGCGGCAAATTCGACTACAAGAAAATGGATAAGCTCTGGGACGACGGCATCTCTGTCGCGGATACCGCCAAGCGCAAGGAAATTTACACCGAACTCAACAATATGATCATGGACACCGCCACCATGCTGCCCGTTTTCCACAGACCGACGCCTTTTGTCTGGACGACCGATCTCAATATCCCGCGGAACTATTCTATCTTCCCCCAAGTCTATGAATGGTCTTGGAAATGAGAAACGCGTAACCGTTCAATCCTCGTATACCCTGTTCAGGGGGCGCAGCGGCTGAAAGCTCCGCCCCCCTGAGCCTGAACGTTGACAAAAAATGACTGTGCGGATGAGGTGTGACGCTTGCATCGATTCATTCTGAGACGGCTGCTCATGATGATACCCATTATTATTGGCGTATCCCTGCTGATTTTCATAATCATCGACCTGGTTCCCGGCGATCCGGGCTCCAACCTTCTGGGTCCCGGCGCCCGCCAGGAGGATATCGATTTGATGAACGAACAGCTGGGATACAATTACCCGCTCCTGCAGCGCTATGGCGTATACATGTACAACGCGGTATTCAAGCTTGATTTGGGCAAATCCTACTCTACGAAAAAACCGGTTTTTACCGAAGTTGTCAATCGGCTGCCCGTTTCTTTGACGGTGGCGTTCAACGCGATTATGTTCTCGCTCGTTTTCGGAGTTCCCCTGGGAGTGCTGTCGGCGGTGAAGCAGAATACCCTTTTCGACCGCATTCCCACGGGGCTGGCCCTGCTTTTGGCGTCGCAGCCCGCGTTTTTGATAGGTCTTGTGCTGATGCTGATTTTCTCGCTTCATCTGGGCTGGTTTCCGGTTACCGGCGCGGCGAGCTGGAAAAGCTACATCATGCCGATGGTCGCTCTGGGGCTTCCTCACGGCGGCCGTCAATTGCGTTTCACGCGTTCCAGTATGCTGGAAACCATCCGTCAGGACTACGTCCGCACCGCCAAAGCCAAAGGAGCCCCGCCGAGGCGGGTTATCTGGAAACACGCCATGCAAAACGCTCTCCTCCCGGTCATCACCGTGGCAGGCAACAGCTTCGGCGTTCTTATCGGCAGCGCCATCGCCACGGAAACGCTGTTCGGGCTTCCCGGTCTGGGCACCTTCGTCGTGATGGGAATCAAACAAAAAGACGTACCCGTCGTTACGGGGGGGATTATCATTTTGGCCGTCATCTTTTCCTTCGTCATCTTGGCGGTGGATATTTCTTACGCCTTCGTGGATCCTCGGATCCGGGCCAAGTATTCGGGGAGAAGGGGCTGAGTTGAATGCAAAGGGGCTGCGTTGAATGATGAGGGCTGAATTGAATTCGGAAGCACCCAACACGGCGGCGGACATTCTGGTGTTCAAAAAAGAAAGCCGTTGGAAGGAGATCTGGCGCAGGCTCAAAAAAGACCGGGTGGCCATGATGGGCCTCGTCATCATCTGCGCGGTGATCTTTTTGGCTCTGGCGGCGAACCTCATCGTCCCCTACAGCACCGCCCTCAAAATGAACATGAAGCTCAGGCTGGCGCCTCCTTCCGCCGAGCACTGGTTCGGATGCGACGGATACGGGCGCGATCTTTTGGCGCGCTGCCTTCACGGATCGAGAGTGTCTCTGCTCGTCGGGTTCGCCACATCTTTTGCCACGCTGCTGGCCGGCGGCATGCTCGGCGCTCTGGTTGGGTACGTGGGGGGAAAATTGGACGATCTCGTCATGCGCGCCCTGGATATTTTTTCCTCTATTCCCGATACCCTCTTCGCGATGGCGGTAGTGGCCGCCATGGGGCCGGGAATCTTGAACATCTGCATTGCCATTTCGCTGACCAACATTCCCGGCTTCGTGCGGATGGTACGGTCCTCGGTGCTGAACATCGCCGAGCAGGAGTACATCGAAGCATCGCGGGCGGGCGGGGCCTCCGTCATGCACATCCTGAGCCGGCACGTGCTGCCCAACGCCGTGGGAACCCTCATCGTTCAGACCACCGCAAACGTGGCCTCGATGATCCTGACCGCGGCGACCCTGAGCTTTCTCGGGCTGGGGATCAACCCGCCGCAGCCGGAATGGGGCGCTCTCGTCAGCGAGGGGAAAGAATTTCTGCGCACGGCGCCGCACCTCATCCTGATTCCCGGTTTTATGATCTGCGCGGCGTCTTTCGCCATGAGCGTTTTGGGAGACGGCTTGCGCGACGCCCTGGACCCGCGCCTGCGAACGTAAGGAAACGGAGGTGGGAGACATGAGCAAACCGGCAGTTCCTCTGCTGCGGGTAAAAAATTTGTCGGTGGAGTATCGCTCCGACTTGGAGACGGTGAAGGCTGTCAACGGCATCAGCTTTTTCCTGAAAAAGAGCGAGACCTTCGGCCTTGTGGGGGAGACCGGCGCGGGAAAGACCACGACGGCGCTTACCTGCATGAGACTGCTTCCTGAGAACACCGGGCGCGTCACCGGAGGCGAGATCGAATTCGAGGGTAAAAAGCTGCTGAATCTGCCGGAGTCCGAGATGCAAAAGATCCGAGGGGAACGCATGGCGATGATTTTTCAGGACCCCATGACCAGTCTGAACCCGGTCATGCCGGTCGGCGAGCAAATCGAAGAAGCCTTGAAACTTCACAACGAAGACAACAAAACGAAGGATCGGATACAAAAACGCGTGGACGAAGTTTTGTCGATGGTAGGGATTCCGGCTTCCCGCAAATGCGAATATCCTCACCAGTTTTCCGGAGGAATGAAACAGCGGGTGGTCATCGCGATGGCCCTTGTCTGCGAGCCGGCGCTTCTTATCGCCGACGAACCCACCACCGCGCTGGACGTCACCATCCAGGCCCAAATCATTGAAATGATACGGGAATTGAGGGAGCGTTTGGGCACGGCCATGATCATGATCACCCACGATCTGGGCATTGTCGCTCAAACCTGCGATAACGTAGCGGTGATGTACGCCGGCAAAATCATTGAAATGGGGACGGCCGAGGATATTTACCTTCTTTCCGCAAATCATCATCCCTATACGATGGGCTTGTTCGGCTCCATTCCCAACCTGCGCACCAAAGCCAGGCGCCTGACACCCATTCCGGGGCTGATGCCCGACCCCACGAATCTTCCCGAAGGATGCAGCTTTTCCCCCAGATGTTTCAAAAAAACGAGCGTCTGTGACGAAGTCTCCCCCGGCGTTTACCGTAACGGGACGCACCGGATTTCTTGTCACCTCTTGAAAGCGGAAAACCATTGGGAGGCGGAACGGCAATGACGCAAGAGACACCTGCGGCGCCGCTCCTGGAAACCAAAAATTTGAAGAAATACTTCAAAGTCCGGGAAGGATGGCTCCATGCCGTGGACGACGTCAGCGTGACTATTGCTCCGCGGAAGACGCTGGGCGTGGTGGGAGAGTCGGGCTGCGGCAAATCCACCCTCGGCCGTACCATTCTTCGCCTGCTGGACGCCACCGAGGGGCAGATCCTTTTCAAGGGACAGAACATCCTGACCTATAACCGAAAAGAAATGCGCGAAATGCGCAAGAAGATGCAGATTATTTTTCAGGACCCCTATTCCAGCATCGATCCGCGCATGTCTGTGGCCGAGATTATCGCGGAGTACATGCTGATACACAAAACTTGCTCCGGCAGAACGGCCGCTTTTCAGAGAACCGCCGAGCTGATGGACACGGTGGGGCTCGCCCGGCGTTACGCCGGCGCTTATCCTCACGAGCTGGACGGGGGCCGCCGCCAGCGAATCGGCATAGCCAGGGCGCTTTCCCTCGACCCCGAGTTCATTGTCTGCGACGAACCGGTTTCCGCCTTGGATGTCTCGATTCAGGCGCAGATTCTCAATCTGCTGATGGACATTCAGGAGGACAGGGGCCTGACGTATCTGTTCATCACCCACGATCTCTCGGTGGTGAAGCACATTTCGGACGAGATTGCGGTGATGTATTTGGGACAGTGCGTGGAGTACGCCTCCTCCGACACCTTGTTCGAGAATCCCATGCACCCCTACACTCAGGCCCTGTTGTCCGCCATCCCGGAGCCGGACATCGCCATGCGCGGCAAGAAGATCGACATCATCAAAGGAGAGGTCGCCAGCCCGATCGACCCGCCGGCCGGATGCCGCTTTGCCTCGCGGTGCCGGCACGCGCGGGGGGTTTGCCGGGAAAAAGCGCCGGCCCTCGCGCTGCGGGAAGAGGGGCATCTGACGGCCTGTCACCTTCATGAGGGCGGCTGCAATTTGTAAATCTAAATTTATCAAAGGACTGATTGTTCTTGAAAATTACGGAAATACGCCTGGGAACTCTGAGCATTCCGCTCAAAAAACCTTTCAAAACGGCGCTCAGGATGACCGACACGGTTTCGAGCAATATCGTGGAGATTCGTACCGACGAAGGGGTGTGCGGATACGGAGAGGCGCCTCCCACCGCGGCCATAACGGGAGACACCGACGGGGCCATCCGATGTGCCGTATCCGCGCGTATAGCGCCGGCGTTGATCGGACGCGACGTGTCGGAACTGAATGACATGCTTTTTGCGCTGGATCGCTGCGTAGTGGGCAACAGTTCCGGCAAAGCGGCAGCGGACATCGCGCTCCATGACCTGTGGGGAAAGTGCCACAAACTGCCGCTTTATAAAATTCTGGGCGGCGCGTACCGCGAATTCGCCACTGACTACACGATCAGCTTGAACGAGCCCGATGAGATGGCGCGCGATGCCCTCGAAGCGGTCGAAGAGGGGTACGAAGCCCTCAAAATCAAAGTCGGCAGCGATTTCCGGCTTGATATGGAACGCATCGAGGCCGTTCGGGACGCTGTCGGAGGAAATGTCCAGCTGCGCGTTGACGCCAACCAGGGCTGGAAACCCAAGGAGGCAATCCGAGCTGTCCGATTTATGGAAGACAAGGGGCTCGGCATTGAATTGGTGGAACAGCCCGTCGTTTATCACGACATCGAGGGATTGAAACGTGTTACGGACGCCGTCGACACGATTATCCTGGCAGACGAGTCGGTGTATTCGCCGCGCGACGCCATGAAGCTGATCGGTCTTCGGGCGGCCGACATGATCAACATCAAGCTCATGAAAAGCGGAGGAATCGGCGGGGCGCTCAAAATTTGCGCGATGGCCGAAGCGTCCGGTATGGATTGCATGATCGGGGCGATGATGGAGAGCAAGGTTGCGGTGACCGCGGCGGCTCACCTGGCAATGGCGCACCGCTGCATTACGAAATACGACCTCGACCCCCCTATCCTCTGCGCATCCGATCCGGTGAAAGGGGGAGTGCTGTATAAGGGGGCCATACTTGGGCTTTCCGAGGCGCCAGGTCTCGGAATAACCGCGATTGCCGGAGTGGAGTGGGAAATTTGAACCCAAATGCCAATCGTCCGAGAAAATGTCCTCTTTCGAGGCAGCGGAACACGACCTTCGTCCGTGCAAGACGAAGCGGAAAGCAATAAGGACGCGCGGCGGGGTTGCCGCCGCGCGCCTTTCCTGAATCCGCACAATAGGTCCGAGAGGTTATAGCGAATCAGCTTAAAAATCGTAAACGCTGCCGCGGGGACCCGCTCCGCTTTT
>JAISMH010000092.1 GCA_031276855.1 Synergistaceae bacterium | reverse complement strand
CCGTGCCTGAACTCGATCTGCGAGACGGACAGCAGATTCTTCAGCGCGTTCTCGTCCTCCGCCGTTCCGCCCATCCACAGCGTTTTGTCCTTGGCGTACACCTCGTTCTTTCCCTTATGGCCTTCCCTCCTTTCGTTTTTTTCATGCTGAACCAAAGGTCTGAATATCTTCCGTCTCCTGGCACGTTAAGCGTAAGCGTCAGCTCCGCCTTCTTTGAATTTCCCTCGTCATGCACTACCGTCTCTACCGTCGAATTGTCCGCGGCTTCATACGTCGATGAGGATACCTTCCCCCTGCGCAATAGGGTATACCCTCTTGCACACCCCCCTGTAAAAATTTTTGAAGAATTTTCCCTAAACGATAATGTACACCGGGTGTCTGACCTCGAAAGAGGACATTTTCTTGGGACGAGTTAATCCTCTTTCAGCGGATATTTTCTCGACCCGATTGACAGGTCACCCGGCCCTGGCGGCGAGCCAGGGGGCTCCCGGGTGCCGGCGGAGCGCGAGCCAGGAGGCCGCCTGCAGGTGCAGGCATTTGACGTGAATCTGCCTCTCCGCGCCGAACCGAAGGCCTCCGACGCCGCCGCGGAGGCCCTTCAAAAGCCCCGGGCGGAAGCGCCGCAAGAAGCGCAGTTCGGGCTCGGATAAAAGAGCCAGGCGCAGTCTCTGGTGAAGGATGTTGTAGGAAATCCACTCCCGCGGCGCGTGAAGCTCAATCCATCGCGCCAGTTCGCGGACTCCGCCGCGCGACTCGGCCTCGCCGAGGGAACGCACGAGCCGGGGGCAGGTCAGCCAGAACGAGGTCGGAAAGGGAACGCTCATGTCCCGCAGCGGAGCGCAGACGATCACCCGTGGAAAGCCGAACCGGCAGCGGTTCGCCGTGCCGAGAATCCGTGCCTCGCCGAACTTGCGGCCCCGCATCTGACGGGCAACGGAAAGCGCGTCCGCGGACGAGAGAGGTTCATAAAAAAAATAAGAAAAATAAAAAAAAGAGGGGGCTCCAAACCCCCGCGGTGTTTCAAAAAAAGCGTTCGCAAAGAAGGTATTCGACCTTACGGCGTCCAATCTAAACGTGTTCAATTCTTGGGTTTGCCTCCCGGCTTTTTCTTGCCCGGCCGGGAAGAACTCATCTTGCTGTTGAGATCCGCTATTTTGGATTCGCTCAACTTTAGGAAAGAGGCCATTTTTTTCTCGAAGCTGTCTTTGTCCTCCTTCGTCATGGGGACCTGCACGACGGGGCGCTCTTCCACCTTCTTCAGGGAAAGATCGATGCGCCCTTTCTCGTCGATTTTGATGACGCGGGCCTTGATATTTTGCTGCAACGTCAGGACATCTTCGACTTTCTTGACAAAGCTGAACGAAAGCTCGGAGATATGCACCATCCCTTTCTGCCCCGTCGAAAGCCTGACAAATGCCCCATACGGCATGATCTGCTCCACCGTGCAATCCACCAGGTCTCCCACCCGAGCCGAAGAAGTCTCGACCTTCTTCTTCTCCTCATCCATTCGTCTTACGAACCTCCCGATAATATCAAATCGGCGCGCGCAAGCAGGGATTTTCAGAATTGAATCCCCCCGCTGGGGCGTGCGGCCCTGTAAAATTCCTAAAAAATCTGAAATTCAAAGCCAGCGCCATTCCAAGTTCTCGCGCGCGCCCAAGCGTCTGTAAAGATAAAGCCCTTTGGCGTCGAAGCGTCTGCTCTGAAGATTATACCAGATTAACAGAACTCCCTGCTGCTTGTTCAAAGTCAGTTTCATCACCGCGTCTTCCACGATGGGACCGAACCAGGCCAAAAGTATTTCATCGTCTTTTTTGGGGCGGACGGGCTGCCACTGCAGCCGGTTGGTACGCTCCTGGGGCAGAACCGCCACCCGTCTCATGTTTTCCAGCACCGCCGCCCTCAGTTTGGGCACGGTGTGCGTTCTCAGCTCTCCCAGGGCGTATTTGGCGATTTTCGCCCCCCGAACCCTCGCCAGCTGCGACGAGAACCGGAAACCCCGGCTCGAACAGAGAATGTCCCTCGCGACAAAAAGAGAGGAGCCGGTCACTTCTATTCGCGTCCGAACCGGATGGACGGCGGCTTCGCGCTTGCACGAAACGACCCGCGGAAGCTCCATTCCCACGGGAAGCCGGCTCACCTTCACCCGCCCCAGAAAGTGGCGGCAGAAATAGTCCTTCAGTTCCTGCGTAATCAAGCGTTCTTCTCCGTTTATATTTTACCGTTCATATTTCATTCTTCTCCGAGGGAGGCCAGAGCCTTCTGGATGCGTCCGAAGGGTTCCAGCAGTTCCATCGTCTTTGCCGCTTCGACCAGCAGACCGACGGTCTGTCTGACCTCGTCCTCCCGCGTGTTGTCGGGAAAAGCCACCCGCAGCGGCGCGCTGACGGAATCCGCCTGAACCATGTAGACGGCGCCGTTTTCACCCGCGTTCTCCAGGTTTCCGGCCGCCTCCATCGGCGCACGGCTCGAGGGCGCCAAAAACAGCACCCGCCCTTTCGTGACGGACTTGAGAGGGGCGACGAGGTCGGGTTCCCGGCAAATCCAAAGCGCGGGCTTCACCTCAACCGCGCCGGCCAGGCTTTCCAGAATGAGTTCCTCCCTCAGATAGACCTCCAGCGCGCTGCCGTAAAGAATTCGCTCGAGGCGCGTGGGGCGGATCGGGTCCGTATGGCGGAAATCCATCGGAATCCCCCGCAAATCCACCACCAGGGAAGCGCCCCGGAAGAGTCCATCCGCCCCCTCGACCACGATGTAACCCAAGCTGTTGCTCGATGCCGCCAAAACCTTACCTCCTCAAAACAATTCCACCTCAAAACAATTCCGCCTCAAGCGTACAGTTCGAATCCTTTTTTCTCGTTCTTTCCCTGAGAATCGGGCTCAGGTTCCTTTTCGCCCTCGGGCTCCGGACGGCCGGAAAACGACCGCTGCCGTTCTTCTCCGCGGCGTTCCCGCTCGTCTTCTTCCCGGCGCTTCACCTTCTGCGTTTCCGCCGCGGCAAGGCTGGCCTGTACCATCTGCACGCGCTTCACGCTTTCCTGCACGGCCTCCTGCCCCTGCGCGGTCTGCTGAGCCGCGGCAATGGCGTCTTTTGAAATCTGCGCACTGTACTCGACATTGAAGTGCGCAAGCTGAAGATTGACGGGCTGAAGCACGACCTCACACCTTCCTTCTGTTCGTTCTCGGGTAACCCTTCAAACCCTGTATACCATGTCCAGTTAAGACAGGGGGGCCAGTGAAGGAGCGCTGCAACTGAACGAGCTCCGCCCCCCTGAGCTTGAACGATTACGTTCCCGGCAGCGGCCTCTCAGGCGTCGAAAGACCTCAGGCGAACCTCTCCGCCTTCGTACACGAAGGCAGAGAATTTGAACGGCTCCCGCACCGCGTAAGAAGCGCCCCGGATCATGATGCTGACGCCGGGATAGCAGATGTCCTTGACGCGCACGATGCCCTTGCTCTTGCCGTGCGCCAGGCGCTCCTCCAGCTCCGCCAGTTCCTTCGTCATCGACGTGACCGCCGCCTGCGTCTTGAATTTGGCCTGAGTGAGCTTGACGCTCATGAGGCGTTTTTCCTCGTCCAGTTTTCCGACCTGCTCCAGCTTTTTCAAAAAACCGAGGTTGAGCTCGATTTTTTCGAACTCTTCACTGCGCTGGGTGAGCAGGCTCTGCAATTCCTTACGGCGTTCGACCTGCTCCGGGGGAACGCCGACGATCACTTCCGTTTTCGTGCCCATTTCGCTGCCCAGCGTCTGGCAGACGACCTCCACGCCGGCCTGAATTTTTCCTCCGGCGATCTGAGACCTCTGGCCTCCCAGGACGCTCACGGAGTTTTGGGCCGACACGTCGCTGTGCAGTATCGCGTTCTTGACCCGGATGTCCCCGCGGCTGCGGATGTGGGCCTGATCCACGAAGCCGAGTTGGATCGACCCGTCGGCCGTGATCTGTCCCTTGCTCATGCCGCGCACCCCTCCGAGGATGACGATATTGCCTGCACTCTTGATGTACGCGCCCTCGACCACCTCTTTGATCTCGATATCTCCCGCGGCGATGACGCTGAAACCCTCCCGCACCCCGCCTCTTATCTTGACGCTGCCCGTGAAATCGATGTTGCCGACGCTGAAGTCCACGTCCCCGGGCACCTCCAGCTCGGGCAGAACCAGCAGCTTGCCGTCCTTCCGCAGAAGGCGCCCGTCGATGGCGGCCGACAGGGTAAGTCCGTCCTCGGAGATTTCAAGGCCGCTGCCGGAGGGGAAGGACGTGTCCTTTCCCGGAACGGGCTCGAGAACGGCACCGATGACGGACATGCCGTTCTCTCCCTCCGTCGCGGGGTGCTTCACCGCGATCGTGTCGCCTTTCCGCACGTTGACGAAGGCGCTTCTCGATCTGTGGTCCACTTTCTGCGCGTCCTGTTCCTGCTCCTGAATCTGTTTCGGTATGCTGTCGGGGTCGACGAGCAGTTCTATCCGCGCGTGCACTCCGTTTTTGGCGGGCTGGCCGCGGGCCACGACCACGGGCTCGCCGCCGAGTTTCATGTTCGTCAAGTTCTCCGTCGCCTCTTTATCGACGCCGAAGACGATGCCTCTCTGCTCGAGGAGCTTATAGATTTCGGGCGCGTCGGGCCAGGGTTTCGTGAAAAAGGGAGGGTCTACCTGGACGGAGGCGGTCAGCCCGTCCTTCTCGATCTGCACGGCAACGAAAGCGCTTTTTTCTTCCGCCTCGCTGCGCTCAGCGATTTTCTGGGGAGTCCGGATCTTCTGCCGGACCATTTCCTCCACGGCTTTCGCGTTGTATTTTCGGACCCCCTTGGCGCGCAGGAAGCGCTCGACGCCGGGCAAGGTCGTCCCTTCATCCGCCACCGTGAGATAAACGCCGTCCAATCTGGCATCTACGCTCAGTGCCTCTTCAGCCACGCTCATCGCCTTCTCTCTCTATCTATGATAATTGCACAACGGTTCTTTTCAGTATTATTGCACAAGAATCATTTTTTTATCAGAGATCTGAGACCGGCTATCGCCTTGCCGTGAATCTGAGAGACACGAGATTCCGTCACGCCCAATATCCGGCTTATTTCCTTCAGGGTCAGCCCCTCGTAGTAATAAAAAGAAATGACCTGCATCTCCCGCTTCGGCAGGCGCGAAAGAGCGTCTATGATACACCTCACCTCGTCCTGGTTTTCCAGCGAGCTGGCGGCGCGGTCCTCGCCGTCCGCGAGAATCCCCTCGAGGCTGAAGTCCCCGTCTTCGAGAGCGACGACTTCGTCGAGCGACATGATATAATTGCGGCTCGAGATTTCCAGGGTTTCTTTATAGGCCTTTTCATCGACCCCCATTTCCTGCATGACCCAGTCGTCGCGCAGCCTTCCTTTTTCGAGCAGCACTTTTTCGATGGCCTTGTTCATTTTCTGCAATTTTTCACGGCCTGTTCTGGAAATCCAGTCGTATCTGCGCAGCTCGTCCAGAACGGCGCCGCGGATACGCGGCACGGCAAAAGTCTGAAAGGAAAATCCTTTGGAAGGGTCGAATCTGTCCACAGCGTCCAGAAGGCCGAAAACCCCGAAACTCAGAAGATCCTCATAATCGAGCCCGGAAGGGACGGAGACGGTCATGCGGCCGACCACATACCTGATGAGAGGGAGGTATCTTTTGACGATTTTTTCCTTGTGCTCCGCGGTCGGATTTCCGCTGTATTCCCGCCAAAGTTCGGCGTCGGGTGCTTTCGGCCCCAATGCCTCAGACTCCAAGGATACCCCTCCCCCGCTCTGTCCCCGATTTTCTATATTGCTATATTGCTATATTGCTATATTTCCGTCTTGCCTTTGCCCAGCGTCTTGATCGTCAGCATCCAGGTATTCGTCGAAAACTCGACCGTCCTGCCTTTGTTTCCCCCCGTGTCGGACGCGACCAAAGGGATTCCCGCCTTGGACAGCATATCTGTAGTTTCTTTGATATTGCGGGCCCCAACGGCCAAAAAGTCGGTATTTGCGCCCGGCACAGCAAACATTTGAGCGCCTCCGGCGATTTTGGCCTTCATTCGGGTCTTTGAAGCGCCCTTCTTGAGCATTTCGTCGATCACGGCGGGAACGGCGGTGTCCGCAAATTTGCCGACCTTCTCGACCGCTTTGGAACCGCGGCTGTCGGGCAGCATGATATGAGCCATTCCCACCACTTTGGCCACGGAATCGAAAATCACCAGGCCGATGCAGGACCCCAGACCCAGGGTGATGAGCGTCGCCGGAGCCGCAGCCACGACAAGATCGGCCATGCCCACGTGGTAGGTGTTTTCCATGACTAAAGTACCTGCAACTTTCTCAGAAGGAGTTCGAGGGCGTTCGGATCCGGCAGCATGACGATGTGGCCCGAAATGTTCCGCTCGTTCTCGTTCCCGCCTATTCTCAGTTCCGTGTTGACGACCAGCGCCATGTCCCCCAGCTGACCGAAAATAGAAGCCACGACATCCAGAATGGACGCCAGCATGTCATGGGCAATCCCCGGGACCGAGATCTGGTGCTCGGTTCCGATCAGCATATTGACCGCGTTCAGAAAAGAGCTCAGAATGATGTTTCCAACCTCCCCAAAAGCGCTGTCCAACATTTCCTGCGGGAGATCCGGAGGGATTTCTCCGAACTGCTGTTTCAGAAGAAGATCCACCATCAGCGCGGAGTCTTCTTCGTTTTGAATGAAGATCAGGCTGCATCCAAAATCGCCGAGTGAACGCACGAAAACGGCCGCCACAATCGTGTCGGGGTCTCCATAATATTCGCTCAGGGAGTAGATGGAGACCAAGTCGGCTTTGGGGACATCCATGTCGATCATGCACGACAGAAGTTTGGATAACGCCGTGGCCGCATTGCCCGTCCCGATGTTGCCGACTTCGCGAATGGCGTCCAGCTGCAAATTATTGAACGAGCTCAGATCTAACATAGTGTCCCTTCTGTTATCCTTTCGTGGAATAAAAGGACGCGACGTCCAGAATCAAAGCCACATTGCCATCGCCCAGTATCGTCGCCCCGGCGATCCCCTTTATCTTGGACAGGAAACGCCCCAGCGACTTGATGACGATCTCCTGCTGCCCTATCAGCTCGTCGACGATGAACCCGATCTTGCTCTTCCCGATTTTGACGACCACCACGGGGTACTCGTCCCGGTGCGCTTCGTCCACTGCCGTTCCCAGCACGTCTCCGAGGTCGCTCAGGGAGAGGACCTCGCCGCGCAGGACGGTGGCGGGGGTGCCGTGGATCGTCTTGACGTTTTCGCGTTTGACCAGAATCGTTTCTTCCACGTTCTCCAGAGAAATGGCGTAGGTCTCGTCCCCCACCTTGATCAAAAGCGACAGAACGATCGCGAGGGTCAAAGGCAGCCGCACGTAGACGTTCGTTCCCTGTCCCACCTTCGAGACGAGATCCAACTGTCCGCCCAGGCCCTCCACCTTGCTTTTCACCGCGTCCATTCCGACGCCGCGCCCCGAGATGTCCGTAACTTCTTTTGCCATACTGAACCCCGGCAGGAGGCAAATCTGAATGGCTTCCTCGTCGGATATCGCCGCGGCGTCTTCCTCGGTCAGAATACCGCGCTCGATGGCCTTCTTCTTGATTTTTTCAGGATCCATGCCCTGGCCGTCGTCCGCCACCTCGATGATGACGCCGCTGCCCTCCTGATAGGCCGAAATGCGGAGCGTCCCTTTTTCGGGCTTGCCGGCCGCGCGGCGCTCTTCGCGCTTTTCCAATCCGTGGTCGAGGGAATTGCGGATCAGGTGCACCATCGGATCCCCGATCTCGTCGATCACGGTTCGGTCGAGTTCCGTGTCCTGTCCCTCCAGGACGAGCTCGACTTCTTTATCCAGGGTCTTCGACATGTCGCGGATGAGTCTGGGGAATCGGTCGAAAGTAAAGGACACCGGCACCATGCGCAGCTTCGTGACCAACTCCTGAATATCCCCCGATATCCGGCCCAAATGCGACAGGGGCTCGTCGAACTCGCGGAGACGCGCCTCCTGCGCCAGCCTTTCGACGCGGGCGCGCCCGATGACGAGTTCTCCGACCAGGCTCATCAGCTTGTCCAGGCGGCCGATGTCCACGCGAACGGTCTGGCTGGTCTTCTTAGACTCCGCTTTGGCCGCCGCGGTCTTCGGGGCGAGTTTGTCCGCGGGCGCGAGAACCGCCGCGGGGACGGTCTTCTCCTCTGTTTTGGCGGGCCCCGGCGCCGCGGCGGCCTTTCCCTTCTCTTCTTTCGTTTCCGCCGCCTGCAGAGCCTCCGCCTGATCCTGCTTCAATTCCTCGATTTCTACAGACGCGACATCGCTGATTCTGAGAACGGCGTTTCTGATTTCCTCCATCTCTTTCTGAGAGCCGAGATAAATGAGAAAATCGAGCGCGAAATCCTCGTTTTCCAGCGCCTCGACGGAGGGTTCCGTCTTGATGATGTCCCCCATCTCCTCCAATCTGTTGACGACCATGTAGGCGCGGGCCGCTTTCAAAAGACAGGATTCGCTCAGCGTCACACAGAGCGAAAAGACGGACAGCCCCATGTTGTTGGCATCTCCAATCCACTGCTTTTCCTCGCGCGACAAGGCTCTTTCGCCCGCGGCTGCCGATTTCGGACCGCTCTTCGCCTCGGCCTCCGCACTCATATTGCGCAGAGAGGCCACCAGCTCCGAGACGTCGAGATGCGCGTCGCTGCCTCCCGCGCGGATCGAATCCACCATGGACTGCATGGTGTCGAGCGAGGAGAACATGAGGTTCATGTCAAATTCATCGAGATGGTGGGTTCCTTTGCGCGCCGCGTCCAGACGATCCTCCAGAGCATGGGTCAGCCCGGCCATTTTCTCAAAGCCCATCGTCGCCGACATGCCCTTCAGAGTGTGCGCGGAACGGAAGATTTCGTTGATGACGTCCAGATCCGTCGCGTCCTTCTCCAATGCGAGCAAAAGATCGTCCAGACGCTGCAGGTTGTCCCCGGCCTCATCCAAAAATGCACCTAAATATTGGCTCATATCCATATCAGTCATAATCCACCATCCCCAAACTCGTGAATTCCGAAACGTTCACGTTCTCTTTGCTCAATTCCTTTTTGCTCAAGTTCTTTTGGCTCAATCTATACCGTCCGGGCCGCGCGCCTTCTTCACACGCCTTTTACGCACCGCACAAGCGCCTCCGCGATATCGGTCAGAGGAAGGAGTTCGTCCACCACGCCGGCTTCCGCGGCGGCCTTCGACATGCCGTAGACGACGCAGGTCTCCTGCGATTCGGCGATGATGTAGGCCCCTTTCGAGCGAAGGACGGCGGCTCCGTCGGTTCCGTCCCGCCCCATGCCTGTCAGAATGACCCCGACCACGTTTCCTCCGAATTCCTCGGCCACACTTGAAAACATTATATTCGCAGAAGGCTTGACAGACAACACCGGAGGCGCGTCGGACAATCCGCAAAACGCGCCTCCCGGTATCCGCCGTTTTACGATCAAATGGCTGCCCCCGGGCGCAACGACCGCGAGGCCGGGCCGAAGCTGCATTCCCTCGGCCGCCTCCGCGACGGAAAGCTCGGAAGCTGAGTCGAGGCGTTTCGCGAAGGACGCGGTGAACTCTTTCGGCATGTGCTGCGTGATGACGATAGGAACGGGAAAATCCCCGGGCAGATCCGCCATCAGCTGATGCAACGCCATGGGGCCGCCCGTGGAGGCCGCTACGGCGACGATTTCGCGCCGGCCCAGTCTCCGCGGCGCGGCCGGCTTCGGCGTCTCCGCGCCCCTGACTTTCGGCAGGGAGTGCAGGCGGGCGCTTTTGGCCATAATGACCTTGGCGATGAGATCCGCGGCCACGTCTCTGGAGTCGAGGGAAAACGTGCCCGACGGTTTCGCGACAAAATCGACGCACCCCAGGGACAGCGCCTTGAGCGTCACCTGAGCCCCCTCCTGTGTCAGGCTGCTGACCATGATCACCGGAAGCGGATGCGTCTTCATCATCTCTTCGAGCATCTCCAGGCCGTCTTTGTTGGGCATATCGACATCCAGCGTAACGACATCGGGCGACAGAGCCCTGACCTTCGCGAGCCCGTCCACTCCGTCCTTTGCCGTCCCAACGATCTCGATCCGGGAGTCCGAGGTGAGGATGATCCCCAGCAATTTCCGCATCAGGACGGAGTCGTCCACAATGAGAACCCTGACCTTCGAATCGTTCATCTTCGGTTACCCTCGCGTCATAAGTTCCTGCTGCCGGATGAAAGCGCCCATCAGCTTTTCGAGGAAGGAGGTCAGGCCGTCGTAGGCCAGCCCCGCACCGACAGAAACGTCTCCCTTCTCGAATATCTTGATAATCTTGCCCGTCAGAAAAAAATTCGTTCCGTTCATTTTCAGCGACAGAAGATAGCGTCCCCCTTCCAGATAATGGAAGCCCATGCTGTTCTTGACCGTAATGCCGCAGCCTCCGAGACTCATGTCCGTGATGCGCACCGGAAACCACTCTCGGGGAGGAAGGTGCGTCCTCTCGGGAGACCTCGAGTCGCACCCGAGAAAAAAGGCGTTCGCCTGAATGGAACAGGAAACCCTCACGAACATCCGCCGCTGCACCTTTTCAAGAGGCGTTCTGAGCTTGAGCCAAAGAAGCGGGACGCCCACGTTGAAGCTGTTGCGGACAATCGAAGCCGCCGCCTGATAAAAACATCCGGGACCGTCAACCTTCAGCGTAAGCTCCGTGCCGCGCATCACGGGCAGATAAACTCCGCGCAGGGTCGGATGCGCCACGCCCACCAGGAAATTTTCTTCCACCTCTTCAAGGCGCGAGGCATAGCTGCCCTTGTAGTGACCGTAGAAAATCACCAACTCCGCTTTGGCGCCGATCAGTTCCAAAAGCCGTTTGCCCGATTCCTCCATTTCCGCGCTCATACTTCCCTCTCCGCACAATAACCGCGCCATTACCGAAACCCTCGTCCGTCGCCCAACAAAAGGTTCACAAAACGCGCTCCCGAAGCGACCTCGATGTCTTTGGGCACATTCTGCCCCGTAGTCAAAAAAGAAAGCGGGCGATTCAGGAGCTTCATCACGTTGAACAGAGCCCCGTAGCTCACCGTCTCGTCCATTTTAGTGAAAATCACGTGCGAAATCGGGACGACCTCCATCCTCTCGATAATGTCCTGCATATCCCGGTACTTCATGTTCGCCGGCAGAACCAGATGCACCGCGTCGGGCCTGAAGGCGTCGTACAGAATCTCGCAGGTGTCCAGATTCTTGCGGTCTTTCATGCCGCGTCCCGCCGTATCCAGCAGAATCAGCTCGGAGTCCGCGTATCCCCCCAGAATATTGACAAAGTTCTCCACCTCGTAAACGACCTCGATGGGGACATCCAATATCTTAGCATACGTTTGGAGCTGGTCCACCGCGGCAATCCTGTAGGTATCACTGGTGAGGAGCAGCACCTTTTTCTGCTCCTGAAGCGCCTGTATGGCGGTCAGCTTGGCGATGGTCGTCGTCTTGCCCACTCCCGTGGGGCCGATCAGCATGACCTTGCGTCCCCCCAGGGCTCCGGACGGCGTATCGGCGGCGCAGCGCACCTTCGTTTCGAGCCACTCCGTGAACGTCCTGCCCTCCTCGGCCCTTCGGTATTCCTCCACCGTCTGCCGCGCGTACAGCGGATCGACTTCCGCCGACAGAAGTTTCCGGAAGAGTTCGTCCTCTTCGGGCCGCGGCGCGGGCGGAACGGAAATGCCGTAAGCCGGAATATCGGAAGCCGAAACGCCGGAAGACGGAACCCCGCCGGGAATCCCCGGAAGCCCCTCGGAGAACGTTCCCCCCGCGGCGCCGGAAGCGGGAGGAAGCTCTTCCTCCGCTTTTTTCTCTTCCTGTACCCCTTTTTCCTGTACCCTTTTATCTTCCCTGTCCGCCTTGTCTTCCTTATTCTCCGCGGCGGGCATTCCCCCGCGCTGCAGCAGGCTCTCGATCAGTTTCAGCTGCTTCGAAAGGGAGGCCACCTCCTCCCGGAGCTTCTCGGTCTCCGAGCTGTCCTGGCGGGGAGAGGCTTCGGAGGGCGGCGGCGGCGGGGAGGACAGCCCGGCCGAGGACAACCCCGCCGAGGACAGGTACACGCTGTCGACGGTCTGGGAGACGCGGTTGTTCCCCAGGGCGACGCCCGACGGAGAGTAGATGACTTTCGCCGAGCCCTCGGCGGGCGCGAACCGCCCCGCCTCGGCGGGGGAGTCGTTCGGAGAAAGCGGCTGGCCCGAACGCGCCTCCGCCGCCTGCTTGATGTCCAGCATTTTCTGAAAGGCGATCAGGTGTTCCCGGCGGGAAAGTTCGTCGTCCTTTTCTTTTTCTCTCGCCTTCGCCTCCGGCTGCTCGTCCTGCAGAATTCCGGCCGAGACCACCAGGATGGGGCGCTGAAAAAAACCGAGCAGTCCGCCGGTGTGCTTGGCACGGGTAGAAAGGACGACGGCGTCCTTTCCGAGGCGCTCGCCGGCCAGCCTCAGAGCTTCCGCGTCGTCTTTGGCTTCGAAGGTGATCTGATTGACAACCCGCATTTACTCCACCATTCCCACCGTTTTGATTTGCACTCCATGAGCGATCTCATTGTACGATATTACGAAAATATTGGATACAGACCCCTCGATCAGGCGCCGCACAACCAGCCGGACGTTGGGATGCACCAGAAGGACGGGAGTCATGTTCTTGATCGTCATGTCGTCGGCGGCCTTGGAGATCGCGGCGATCATCTTCTGCACCTCGCGCGAATCCAAGTTGAGCTGCCAGCCCCGGGCGAGGTCGCCGTCCATGGAGGCCATGATTTTCTGCTCCCAGTTCGGGGAAAGCGTGGCCACGGTGACGACGCCGTCCGGCCCCTGAATCTTCAGCGAAATGAGCCGCGCCAGAGACTCCCTCGCGCGCTCCGTCAGAAAATCGACGCTGCGCGACAGCTTGCCGTAGTCCGCCAGCGCCTCGAATATCGTCACGAGATCCCGAATCGGCACCTGCTCCCGAATGAGGTTCTGCAAAACTTTCTGTATCTCGCCCAGAGAGAGGGAACTCAAAAGGTCTTCCACCACGGCCGGGGCGTTTTCCTTCACCATTTCGGTCAGCTTCTGGACCTCCTGGCGCGTCAGAAGCTCCGCCCCGTTTTTCTTGATGACCTCGGAGAGGTGCGTCGCCAGAACGGAGGGAGCGTCCACAACCGTGTAGCCCATCGACTCGGCCTTGTCACGCAGATCCGGGGAAACCCACAGCGCCGGAAGGCCGAACGCCGGCTCCGTCGTCGGGATGCCGACCAGGTCCTCCTCCGCCGCCCCCGTGTTCATCGCGAGGTAGTGGTCGGGCAGAAGCTCCCCCCGGCCGGCCTCAGCCCCCTTGACGCGGAGCACGTACTCCGTGGGTTTGATCTGGATGTTGTCCCGGATGCGGATGGGCGGAACGATCAGGCCCAGTTCCACCGCCATCTGTTTGCGGATCGTCCCGATGCGCTCCAGCATGTCACCGCCCTGCGCGGGGTCCACGAGCGGAATGATCGCGTAGCCGATCTCCGCCTCCATCGGCTCGACCGTCAGGAGGCGCATCACCTCTTCCGGGGACGCCGGGGCGGCCTGAGAAGGCGCGTCGGGACGCGAGCCCGGCGCTGGAGGGCCCCCCGGAGCGCCCGGCTGCCCTCTTCCCCCGGCCTGCTGCTTCTGCTCGGCCGCCTCGATCTCCTGGGCCGGACCCTCCCGGACGACCAGATAGCCCATCGAGCCCAGCAGAACCCCCAGCAACAGGAAGGAGACCGTGGGGAGTCCGGGAATGACCGCGAGCGCGAAAAGAAGCCCCGACCCGATGTAAAGCGGGCGGGGATATCGGGTGAACGCGGAGACGATGTCCTGCCCCAAGTCGGACGTGGCCGCGGCGCGGGAGACGATGACCCCCGTCGCGGTGGAAAACAGCAGGGCGGGAATTTGGGAGACCAGCCCGTCTCCCACGGTCAGCAGGCTGTAGAGCTCCGCCGCCTTCCCCACCGGCATTCCGCGCTGAAACACGCCGATGGAGAGCCCCCCCACGATGTTGATCAGGGTTATCAGGAGCCCGGCGACGGCGTCGCCTTTGACGAATTTGGACGCGCCGTCCATCGCTCCGTAAAAGTCCGCCTCGCGCTGGATGTCTCTGCGGCGCTCCTTGGCCGCGCTCTCGTCGATGAGGCCGGAGTTCAGGTCGGCGTCTATCGCCATCTGCTTGCCCGGCATGGCGTCCAGGGTGAAGCGGGCGGCGACCTCGGCCACGCGCTCCGCGCCCTTCGTGATGACCAGAAGCTGAATGACCACCAGAATCAGGAAGATGACGGCCCCCACAACGTAATTTCCGCCGACGACGAAAGTGCCGAACGCCGTGATGATGCTGCCGGCGTTGCCCTGAAGGAGAATCTGGCGCGTCGTGGAGACGTTCAGAGCGATGCGGAAAAGCGTCACGATGAGCAGAAGCGTCGGGAAAACCGACAGGTCCAGCGCGCGCTTGACGTAAAAAGTGACCAGAAGAACGACGACGCCCAAAGTGATGTTGCAGGCCAGCAGAATATCTATAAGCCACGTCGGCAGCGGAATGACCATCATGCCGACGATGAGAACCATCAGGAGAGCCACTCCGATGTCCGAGTAGTGGAGTATCTTTTTCAGAACGGACGTCTCCGTCCCCATGGCGACAGATGCCAAACTTTCCCCCTCCTTCGTCATCGCATCGGCTCTATTGTACACAAAGGTTCTTAAAACGAAAGGATTCTGAAAACAAAAGTATCCGAAAACATTCCCGCGCGGCAAAAATACGCCGAAAAATTTTTCACCCCTCCCACCGCGCTCTCCCGCCGGAAAACGCTCCCGGCCCCGGCCTTACCGCACTTCGCCGAGCACCTTTCGGGCGTTCTCCGCGTTCTTGAGAAAGGCGTAGTCGTAGGCGCTGCGGCCCGTCCGGTCCGCGCGAGACGGGTCGGCCCCCGCCCCCAGAAGGAGCCCCGCCGCCTCCGCCCTATCGTAGGACGCCGCGACCATCAGGGGCGTCGTGCCTCCCTCGTCCGGCACGTCCACGTTTTTCACCCTTTCGATCAAAAGATTCAGGACATCCGGCCCGGCCGCGCTCCTCGCCGCGAAATGGAGCGCCGTCCAGCCTACGACGTCCCTGGCGCCGGTCTTGGCCCCCGCGCCGAGAAGCCGCTTCGCCGCCTCCGGCTTTCCCCGCAGGGCGGCGTGCATCAGAGGCGTCGCGCCCCCGGCGTCCCGCTTGTCGACATCGCTTCCGGCCGAGATCAGGAGATCGAGGATCTTCAGGCCGTCCTCGTCCTCTTCGCCGAATTGGACGGCGTGAAAGAGAGGGGTGAGTCCGTCGCGGTCTTCCAGCGTCAGGTCGGCGCTCAGGGCCAGAAGTTTCTCGACGGCCGGGGTGTTGGACGCCGCGGCCGCGACCATCAGGGCCGTCATTCCCCGGTTGTTTCCGCGGTTCAGATCCGCTCCCGCCCGGGCGAAGAGGCCGAACATGTCCGCGTCCCGCACCTTCTGCGCCGCCATCATCAGCGGGGACAGCCCGTCCCAGGTCGATTGATCCGGGACCGCGCCGTTTTCCAGCAGAACCGCGGCGATCCCACTGCTGCCCGTCGCGACCGCCCCCATCAGGGCGGAAACGGTGTCGTACGATTTGCCGTTGGGGTCGGCCCCCAGTTTCAGCAGGATGCGGATAGCCTCCGCGTCCGCATTCGAGCCCAGCGCGATCATGAGGGCGGAAATGCCTTCGCGGCTGGCCTCATTGATATCGGCCCCCGCTTCGAGCAGAAGCCTGTAAAGCTCCTCGGGCGCGCCCCTGGAGGCCGCGTGCAGAAGCGCCGTCCAGGAATGCCGGTCGCGGACGCCGGTCTTCGCGCCGGCGTTCAGAAGCGTCCTGACCGCGGCGGTGTTCTTCTGCCTGCACGCCTCCATCAGCGGGGTCGTCAGGGAGGAGTCGAGCGCGTTTGGACTGGCGCCCGCCTCGATCAGCAGGGCCAGAGCCTCCGGCGCCGCGTCCGGCCGCGAGGCCAGAAGGTGGATCGCGCTCCTGTTCTGGTCGTCTTCTGCGGCGGGGTCGGAACCTCCCTCGAGAAGGACGCGTATGGATTCCAGGTCCGCCCCCGCGGCCGCGGCGCTCATCAGCGGGGTGAATCGGTTTTTCCCGCGCCGGCCGGCGTCGGCCCCCGCTTCGAGAAGCAGCCTCAAAACGGCCGCGTCGGGCTTCTCCGACGCCGCGAAGAGGGGCGCGATTCCCTCGTCGTTGGGCTCGTCGGCCCTCGCCCCGTCGTCCAGCAGCAGCTGAACGATCTGCGCCCCGGCGCGCGCGGACGCCATCCACAGCGGCGTCCGGCCGTTTTTATCCGGAGCGTTCGGCGCGGCTCCGTTTCTCAAAAGCACCGCCGCCGCATTCGGGGACTCGTTCAGGGCCGAAGCGAGGTACAAAGGAGTGCGCCCCTGGCCGTCGGCGGAGTTCACCGGCGCGCCCGCCCGGATCAGAGACTCGATTACCCCGGGGTTGGGGTTGTAAGCGGCGGCGAGCATCAGAGGCGTCAGTTTTTCGAGTCCCTCCGCCGTCAGCGACGCGCCTTTTTTCACGAGAAGATCGATCATCGCGGGGTCGGAAGCGTGCTCGGCCGCCACATGCAGCGGACGGTTGCCGCTCGGGAAAACGATGTCCGCCGACACCCCCGCGAGGGCGGCCTCCAGCTGCCCTGCGCTGCCGGACGCGCAGATACGCTCCAGTTCCGGCAAATCCGCTCCGGCGCTCTCCCCTGCCGGCGTCAGCGTCAAAATCAGCGCGAGAAGCGCCGCGAGTTTCTTCAGCTTCAAAAATAACTTCAAATTCAAAAATAAATTCAGATTCAAAAATAACTTCAAAAATAGCTTCAAAAATGTGCGCAATGTCATGTCCTCCCGGATTTCTGAAACTTTAATCGGAAACTTCAATCGGAGTTTTCAGGCTGGACGCTCCAGGCGAGGTCGATCGCGGGGACGAGGTCCCTGATCTTGGGGTGATATTTCCGCGCGTCTTTTTCGGGGCCGCCGGGCGCGTAAGCGTAGATCTCCAGAAAGCCCCGGAACCCCAGCCAGAAGCCTTTCACCTTCCGCGCGGGCCGATCCGCGCCCACGAAAACGAAACGCTGCGTCACCACCTCGGGAAGGTGCTGCCAGCCGCTCAAAAGGTACTCGATGTCCGCGGCGTCCCGGTGCAGCCAGACGATGTAATCCCACGCGTAGTACTTCCCGATCGGGCCCAGCACGCTGCTTTTCATCAGAGTGATCCTGCGGTTCACGCCCCGCATGACGCCCCGGGGCGTCCAGTGCTCCCAAGGCTCGAAGCCCAGGTAACTCCACATGTCCATTTTCTGCTCCAGCCTGGAAAAATCCGACATTTCGTCTCCCCCGTCCTGCGCCTGCGGCGCGGCAGATAACTATTATACCCCCGCGGCGCACGAATCACGGACGGCGGGTTTTGCGCGTTTTTCCGGGCCGTCCGGGTTTCACGGGTTTTGCAGGCGTCGCGGGCTTCCGGTCTTCGCCTCCCCCGGCGATCATGTCGCGCAGGACGGCCGCGCGCTCGAAGTCGAGCTTCTCCACGGCCTCCCACATCGCGCGCTCCAGCTCCTTCACGGAAAGGACCGGGGCTTTTCCCTCTCCGTCCACTCCCGAATCGCCCGGCTCCAGGGAATAGGCCGCCAGCAGTTCCGGCGGCAGGAGGCTCGACACCTCCTTCTCGACGCTGCGGGGGACGATGCCGTGACGCTCGTTGAATTCGAGCTGCTTCTGCCTCCTCCGGCGCGTCTCCTCCACCGACTTTCGGATGCTCTCGGTCTCGGTGTCCGCGTAAAGGTAGACCTTGCTGTCGACGTTGCGCGCGGCGCGCCCCATGATCTGAATCAGAGAGCGGTACGAGCGCAGATACCCCTCCCGGTCGGCGTCCAGAATCGCGACAAGCGACACCTCGGGCAGGTCCATCCCCTCCCTCAGCAGGTTGATGCCCACCAGAATCTGAATGTCCCCCTTGCGGAGGTCGCGGACCAGCTCCGCCCTCTCGAACGTGTTCAGCTCCGAGTGGATGTACTTGACCTTGAACTGAAGCTCCCTCAGGTACTCGGCCAGGTCCTCCGACGACTTCTTCGTCAGGGTCAGAACCAGGGCCCGCCCGCTCTTTCCGCCTTTTCCGTGAGCGTCCGCGCCGCCGGGAGCCGTCACGGCGCGCAGGCGCTCAATGAGGTCGTCGAGCTGGTTCTTCGCGGGAAGCACCTCGACCTCGGGGTCCACGACGCCCGTCGGCCGGATCACCTGCTCGACCAGCCGGGAGGAGTTCTCGGTCTCGTAATCCCCCGGCGTCGCCGAGACGAACACCGCCGTACCCATCTTCTTCTCGAACTCGTTCCACTCGAGCGGCCTGTTGTCCAGACAGGACGGCAGGCGGAAGCCGTTTTCCACCAAAACGCTCTTGCGCGCCCGGTCTCCGTTGAACATGCCGCGTACCTGCGGCAGGGTGATGTGCGACTCGTCGACGACCATCAGAAAGTCCTCCGGGAAGAAGTCGATGAGCGTGCCGGGCGGATCCCCCGTCCTGCGCCCGTCCAGGTAGATCGAGTAGTTTTCGATGCCGGAGCAGTATCCCACCTCGCTCAGCATTTCCAGATCGTAGCGCGTGCGCATTTGGATTCTCTGGGCTTCGAGGAACTTGCCCTCGTTCGTGAACCGTTCGGCCATGCGCTCCATCTCGGCCTCGATCAGGGGCTTCGAGCGCTCGATCGCGTCGGTCTGGGTGACGTAATGCTGCGCGGGAAAGATCGACGCCTCGGGAAGGCGCTCCACGACCTTGCCCGTGACGGGGTGAATCAGGTCGATGCGCTCGATCTCGTCGTCGAAGAACGTCACGCGGATGCAGTTCTCGTCGTAGGCGGGGAATATCTCTATCGTATCGCCCCGGACGCGGAACTTCCCGGTCTCCAGAACGTGGTCGTTGCGCTCGTAATAGTTTTCCATAAGATGCTGCATGAACGCGCGGTGATCCCAGCGGCTGCCCTCCGCGAAGGGGAAGATGGCGGCCTCGTAGTTCTCCCGCTTGCCCAGGCCGTAGATGCAGGAGACGCTCGCCACGACCAGAACGTCCCGGCGCTCGACGAGGGCCTTCGTCGCGGCCAGCCGCAGCCGCTCGATGCGGTCGTTGATCGAGGCGTCCTTCTCAATGTAGGTGTCGCTCGCCGGAATGTAGGCCTCGGGCTGGTAGTAGTCGTAGTAGCTGACGAAGTAGTGTACGGCGTTTTCGGGAAAGAAGAGCTTGAATTCGCTGTAGAGCTGCGCCGCCAGCGTTTTGTTGTGGGCCAGCACCAGGGCGGGCCGGTTCACGTTGGCGATGACGTTCGCCATCGTGAAGGTCTTGCCGCTGCCCGTGACTCCCATCAGCGTCTGGAAACGCTCGCCCGCCAGGAGGCCCTTCGTCAGGGCCTCGATCGCCTCGGGCTGGTCGCCCGCCGGCGGCCACTCGGAGTGCAGGACAAAATTTTTCGGTATCAAAATCGAAACCCTCCGTTCCAGCGGGAATGCTCCGCGCGCGCACAAACGGCCCCCTGCCGGAGTGAGGGACGCAAGCCCGTAAACACGTAAAACAGCGGCAGCCTTACGGCAGGTTCTCAGCAGCCTTACGGCAGATCTTCAGCAACCTTACGGCAGATCTTCCGGGCGGAGGAAGGGGTCTTTGCCCCTGTATTCGCCGAACGAGGCGGGCGTGTTCGGGAAGGCCAGAATGGAAACGCTCAGGCCGATGCGGTCGTCGGAAGCGGACGTGCGGTCGTCGCGGTAGGAGAGCTCCCACTTCATGCAGTCGCTGATCCACTGGAGGGCATAATGGACATCGTCCACAAAGGAGTCCTCCAAGTCGTAGCTCCCGCGCACCGCGGCGAAAAACTCTCGTCCCAGGGGGAAGCGCAGCTTCTGATGGATTTTTTCAGCTTCGCGGTAACTGTCCCAAAGCATCGGAGAATTTCCCCACACGAAGCGCCGCTCGTAGCCGATCCCCAGTTCCAGGGACCCCAGGCGGCCGCGCAGGCCCAGAAAGCCATTCAGAATCGACTGATTTTCGTCGGTCACGTCGTAGAGCCACGCGCTGTAGGAGGCGTTCCAGAAAAAATCGAACCCCGGAAGCGTTCCGCCGAAGGGCATTTCTCCGTAGCTTTGAACCTCCGCCCCGTAACGCTCGACGGTCCTGCCCGTGTAGAGGGGTTTTTTCGTCCTTTCGCGGTAGCTGCCCCACACCGCCCCAAAGCGGAACCACGCGGGCAGAGCCGGGTCTTGCCGCCAAGGCGTCAGCAGGGTAAGCTCCGGCTTCCGGTCCAGGCGCCCCCGGTATTTGTAAAGAGAGTCCTTCCTGTCCTCGATGTACTCGCGCCACGCCCAGCGGAGAGCGGCCTGCCAGCCCCCCTTTTCGTAGTAAAGCGAGACATAGGGATGGTAGATTTTGTCGTCCCACTCCTCATCCCAAGAATAGGTCACACCGCCCCTGACGCCCAAAGCGCCGGAGATATTCTGATCGACCTCCGCCATCCATTCGAGCCCGGTGTTGCTCCAATAGGCTCCGCCCAGAGAGAGCGATCCACCTTCCCAGGCGAACGCGCCGCTGAAGCCGGCCCCCGCTCCCTTGCTCCGGTCGTGCTGAACGTAGGGAACGATCGAGTGTTTCAGGGCTCTGCGGTCGAGGTTGACGATGTAGTCCATGGGATAGGTGAAGATGTAGGTATCGCCCAGGTAGAGCCGCGGCTTTTTGGCCACGAGCCGGCGTCCGGGGACGAAGAGGATGCGTTTCGTCTCGATGCGGTAGTGGGGGTGGTCCAGCGCGCAGGTGGTGGCGGACACGTCCTCCCATATCCCGATGTAAGTCTGCCCCGCACCGCCGTTCCGGACGAGCCCCCGCTCCGCGGCCAAATCGTAGGGCAGGACCTGAAGACTGCCTCCGGAGATGTAAAGCGTCCCCTCGCCGACCGGTACGCGGCTTTTCGCGCCGGCCAGAACCCCCTCGCCGGTGAGCAGATTGTACTCCAGACCGTCGCCCGCGAGAGTTCTTGCCCCGTTTTGAAGGCGCACGGTCTCCCCCGGCAGAGGGGAGGCCTTCACCGTCTGAGTCGCGGCGTCGTAGTCGATGCGTTCGGCGTGTATCGTCGTGTCCCGATAGGTCAGGACGGCGCCGCCCTCGGCGGCGGCTCTGCCCGTTTCGTCGTCGTAACTGACGCGCTCCGCGTCCAGAACGACAGCCTCCGGAGGGGCGTCAGGAACGGAACCGTCCGCCGTCCCGGCGGACGGCAGCAGGAGTAAAATAAAAATCAGGACTCCAAATCCGAGAAGCCGGGGACTGCGTTTCGGGCTCCGCGCGTCCGGTTTCCGTGAAGTCAATACGGGGCTCCGCCCTCGTCTCTCGTCCACTTGATCACTCCTCCCCTGTCCAGTAGAATGACGCCTTTTTCATCGATGCTGGCCGCGTCGGCCGTCAAAAGAAATTCGTTGTCGTAAATCAGAAGGCCCCGCGGAAAAAGGAAATCGCTTCCGCTCTCTTCCGTTTCGAGCCCCGTCCAGGAAAGATAAGGGCTTTCCAAGTTTAGCACACGGGAACCCGTTTCCAAAGTCCCCAGGAGCGAGATCAGGTCGGCCGACCCCGCCTCCTCGGAGTAGAAGCCCGCGGCGCTCCGAAAATACCACTCCCGGCCGTTCCCCATCCGGCGGGACACGTCGATGGAACGCACCTCCACTCTGCCGCCGCGCCGCTCGGCCAGCGGGATCCGCACCTGCCAGAGATCCCCGGAGATCTCCCGCTCGAACTCCAGATTTTCCAGAATCACGGAGGGCATCCTCTGGAGGCTCTCCCGCAGAAGGTCCGCGTCGAGAGCGATGTCCCGGAAGGCATACCGCGCCAGCAACCCGATACCGAACAGCGCCGCCAGCAGAATGATGAAAGTTTTTCTGATCTTCATGACGCCGAATTTCTCCGTCACCAGACGATTTTCCAGGCCGTCCCTTCGCGGACGACGCCGAGCGTGCGGCTCACCAGAGTGCGGACCAGCAGAATGCGCCTGGCCGCCACTACCCGGGCGCGCTCGGTTCCCAGCCATTCCAATCGGTAGCCATCCCTCAGAGCCGCCCGGAAATCCGACGTTTTCCTCAGGTCCGACTCGAAGGTCTCTTCGGAAAAAAGTTTCCGGGAGGACTTCGAGAGCATGGAATACATCGCCGCGGGGTCGTTCTTCGTCCAAAGGGACAGAAAATCCCTCACCGTCTTCTCACGGGACACATACGCGCTGTCGGAAAGCGCGGGGTTTTGATCCGCCTGATTCGCCTGCGACTGTTCCGTCTGCGCCTGTTCCGCCGCCTTCTTTGCGGGGGGCGGGGCGCCCCTGTCTCCCGAGCGCATCGCCTCGACGAACTCGGCCATGCTCTGTCCCTCCGGCTCGGCGGGGAGAGCGGGCGCGGACGGGCGCGGCGGGGCGGGCGGAAGAGGCGGGCGCGCGATTTCTTTGGGCAGCCGCTGCTCCTGCCGGGGCGGCGTCCCGACGCGGGCCTTTGGGGGCTCGGAAGGCTTCGGCGGAAGTTCCAGGACGACGACCTCGTCCTCTTCCGCCCGCGCTTGCCGGGCGGAAGAGGACGAGGCGGCGAAAAGCGGCGGCGGACTTTCCCTGAAGGAAAAAAGGCACTCGTCGCGGACGCCCATGCCCCGAATGGCGACGGAGAACTCCCGGCCCTTCTGCTTCGGGAAAAAGATCAGGCCCTGGACGATCCCGTTGACGGGCTGATCCAGGGCTTTATCGTAGCGGACGGGCTTGAAGCGCTCCCCGCCGGAGGTCACGAGGGAGACGTTCTCCGAAAGGGGGGAAAAGCTGAGAGGCCGCGGCCCGAAGGCGTATACGGTGACGAGAAAAGGCTCCCTCGCGCCAATGGCAAGCTCCGACACGAAGCCCTTTCTGTATGCCTCCCGCTCCGATTCCGTCATTCCCGCGCGCCCGGCCTCCGCCTCCACCCAGGGCTCGACAAGTTCCTCGGGGTAATGGACGACCCAGACGAGGCAGTCTCGCCCCCAATGGAAGACGGTCCGGTTTTCGAGGATGTCTATCGTCTCCTCGAACGGGTTCGCGCCGGCGGCGAAAGCCCCCAGAAGGACACAGAGCCCCGTCCAAAGCGCGAATCCTGCGAAATCGAATCGAGCGAATCGGTTCACGGTTCTCCGCGTCAGTCGATCTTTTGCTCCGCGGGCAGTTCGATCGCGCCGTCGGAGGGTTTCCCGACCGTCGTCGTGGTCACCGTGGTCGTGGTGGTGGTCGTCGTCGTCATCGGGACGAGGCTTTCCCGGATTGTCGCGCCGGGGTCGATTTGCAGGCTCTCCGGGACGGGGTAGGCGGAAACGCGGACATCGCCGGATGTCTCCAGAAACATGACGGTGCCCTCCGGTATTTTGATGGAGTTCCCTCGGATAAGGGCGCCCCCGACCAAACCGATGGGACCCAGAAGAAGAGCCCCTCCGAGGGAGGCCGCGCCCGCCCCCAAGATGCCGCCCGCTCCTTTATCCCGATTCTTCTGAGCCTCTTCCGTCGCTTTTTTGGAGGCGTTTCCGAACGTGACCGGCGGGCGCTGGGGGCCCAGAGGCAGAAGCGCCCTGAAGTCCAGCCGCACCTCGCCGGGTACGCCGAAGGGGCGGGGTTGCTTGACCTCCCGGACGTAGGTCTCGACCAGACTCCCCTTGGGCGCCACCAGACTGCGGTCCACGAGAATGTCGTCCATCAGAGCCAGGCCGACGAAATCGCCCTTTTTGGACTTGGCGGGGCTCAGTTCTTCGAGGAATTTTACCCTCAAAACCGTCGCGCCGGCCAGGATCACATCCTGAAAAGTCACCGTCTCGGCGACCAGGGTGGACAGAACCCTCTCCACCCGCATCGCGAGGGGCTTGCCGTACTGCATCTCTCCGTCGAGTTCGGTTTCGAGGAGCTCGAGACGCGTCAGAGCCGGCTTTTGGGGCTGGACGCGCCCCACGATCCACTCGGCCACGCCCAGCTTGAAGAGCATGGAGGGCTGGTCCGCCGTCCCGGTCTCCAAAAAGTTCAGCGTCGCGGAGTGGCGCTCGGAGATGCTTCCCGGAAGACTTCTCCCGAAAAGCTCCTTTTCGATGGAGTTCAGGCGCTCTATCAGCCCTCCCTTGTTCGGCTCTCCGTAGACGATCGTCTCGATGCGCTCCATCATCTGCATGGAGGAGCTTTTATCCGCCTCCGCCCCGGGCTCGGCCGCCCGGACAGCGGCAGCCGCCAGCAGAACCGCAATGGCCGCGAGAATCAGCGCCGGGAACAATCCGATATGCCTTACCGCCTTCGTTCGTTTCAAAACACGCACCCTCCCCTGTGTAAGCAATGCCGGCAAAAATATCGTCTGAAGCCCGCCGTCAGCGCCCTTATTTTATCAGTTAATGCCCTTTTTTTTGATAGCCGCCCCGACAAACGCGGCAAACAGCGGATGGGGATGGATGGGGCGGGATTTCAGCTCGCCGTGAAACTGGCCTCCGAGAAACCAGGGGTGCCCCGGAAGCTCGACGATCTCCACCAGATCCCTTTCCGCGCAGATTCCCGAGACCTTCAGCCCGGCGTCCTCCAGCCTCCGGCGGTAGGTGTTGTTGAACTCGTAGCGATGGCGGTGGCGTTCGCTGATCCGGTCCGCGCCGTAAGCGCGGCGGGCCTCCGTCCCCGGAACGAGGTCGCAGTCGTAGGCCCCCAGACGCATCGTCCCGCCCAGTTTGTCGATGCTCACCTGTTCTTCCATCAGGTGGATCACGGGATGCACCGTCGCGGGGTCCATCTCCTGACTGTGAGCGCCCGCGAGGTGGCAGACGTTCCGGGCGTACTCGATCACCATCATCTGCATTCCCAGGCAGATGCCGAGAAGCGGAATTTCGTTCTCCCGGGCGTGGCGCACCGTGACGATCATCCCCTCGATTCCGCGGTTCCCGAAGCCGCCCGGGATCAGAATGCCGTCCACCCCTTCGAGCATCGCCTCCACGCCCTTCGTCTCCACGTCCGTGGACTCCACGGAGCGCACCTTCACCTTGACGTTGTGGGCGATGCCCGCGTGGTACAGGGCCTCGACGACGCTCAGGTAAGCGTCCTTGTGCTGAATGTACTTGCCGACGAGGGCGATTTCCACGCTTTTGGGGGCGTTCATGAAGCGGTCGACGACCTGCTCCCAGTCGGAGAGGTCGGGTTCCCTTTCGCACGAAACGGAAAGGTACTTCAGGACGAGTCTGTCCAGCTTCTGACGGTGAAGGCTCAGGGGCACCCGGTAGATCGTGGGCTCGTCCGGCGTCTCGATCACCGCCTCGGGCGGGACGGAGCAAAACAGCGCGATCTTGTTCTTCATGTCCTCGGTCATCGGATAGCTGGTCCGGCAGACCAGAATATTGGGGAGAATCCCGATGCGGCGCAGTTCCTGAACGCTGTGCTGGGTGGGTTTCGTCTTCAATTCCTTGGCCGCCTCCAGCCAGGGGATGAGGGTCACGTGACAGTAGAGGACGTTCTCCCGCCCCGCGCGGTCCGACATCTGGCGGATGGCCTCCAGAAAGGGAAGTCCCTCGATATCGCCGACCGTTCCCCCGATTTCGACGATGACGAAGTCGCGTCCGTCGCCCGCCTTGAGCAGCCGCTCCTGAATGTCGTTCGTGATGTGGGGAATCACCTGCACCGTGGCGCCGAGGTAGGCCCCCCGCCGCTCTCTTTCAATGACGCGGGAGTATATCTTGCCCGTCGTCACGGTGTTTTCCTCGCAAAGGGACTCGTCGATGAAGCGCTCGTAATGTCCCAGGTCGAGGTCCGTCTCGGCGCCGTCGTCCGTGACGAACACCTCCCCGTGCTGAAAAGGGTTCATCGTCCCCGCGTCGACATTGAGATAGGGGTCGACCTTGATGATGGAGACCCTGAATCCCCGCTTCTTCAGCAGCGTCCCGATCGAGGCCGCCGTTATGCCCTTTCCCAAAGAAGAAACCACTCCGCCCGTTATGAAAACGTACTTGGCCATTTTCCTCACTTATCCTTCCCTGATATGTCGTTCCCATCGGTTTCGGTGTCCGGCCGGTCTCTGAATACAAAAAACCGGACCAGAAAAAAAAAACTTCTGGTCCAGCGCCTGTGCCGTGATTTACGTTATGTGCCTGTCTTACCGAAGATATTTCAGCGGATTGACCGGACTGTTGCCTCTGCGGATTTCAAAGTGAAGATGCGGTCCCGTGGTCCTTCCCGTGGACCCCACGCGGGCGATGCTCTGCCCCACGGAGATCTTCGCTCCCTGACGCACCAGAAGGGAGCTGCAGTGCGCGTAGAGGGTGGACTGCCCGTCGCGGTGCTCCACGACGACGACCTTGCCGTACCCCGCCATCCAGCCCGCGTAAGCCACGCGTCCGTCGCGGGAACTGCGAATGACAGTTCCCCTTCCCGCCTTGATGTCGAGCCCCGTATGGAAATCCTGACGCCTCGTGATCGGGTGACGGCGCCAGCCGAACGGGCTGTTGATTTTGCCCATGACCGGCCACCGGTAACTGCGCGAAGCGCCGCCGGACGTATTCGCCGACTGTGCTTTCGCCGTCTTCTCCCTGGCGGGAGCCTCGGCGAGCGCCTCAGGGCGCGCTCCGGGCAGGAAAATCTCGCTCCCCGCCTTCAGCGAGGCCAGATCGGCCACCGGGTTGACCTTGCGGATATTGTCGAGAGAGACTTTGTAGCGTTTGGCGACCGCCTCGATCCTGTCTTTGTTCTTGAAAGTGTAGAACATGCCGTCCTGATTGGGAATGCGCAAAACCATTCCGGGCTGAAGGATGGAGCTTTTGAAAACGTTGCTGCCGACGAGGGTGTCCACTTCGAGGTTCTGGGCGTTCGCGATGGACCAAAGGCTGTCTCCCTGCGCGACGACATAGGAGACGACCTTGATTGGCTTCTTCTGCTCCCGCAGGGCCGCGATGCGCGCCTGGCGCGTCCGGACCTCTTCGAGCGTGTCCTCGATGAAATCGGGGGAGTCGGGGATGAGAAGAATCTGCTGGGCCGACAGACGGTTGGCGTCTTTCAGGCCGTTGGCGCGGAGAATGTCCTGCGCGGTCAGCCCGCCGTACTGCAGGGCGATGTCCGACAGCGTTTCGCCAGACTTGACCACGTGCTCTTTCCAGCTCACGCCGACATCCGCGAACGTGACCCCCTCTTCCGAAGAATCCGCGTCCTCCGGCAGGGTCATCCCGTCGTCCGCGGTATTGAGGACGATGGACTCGAAATCCGCGAAATCCTTCGGCATGGGGCCGAATCCCCCCGCCGGCTCGCTGAAAAACGCGGAAAGCTCCAGAGGCGTCAAATCGGGATCCACGGGGAAGGCCGGTTCTCCCGCGCCGGGCACAATGTCTTCGGAAGCGGCCGTCTGCCTGTCTTTGGCGGAATAAGCGTCGGAATCGACAGGAACCTGGGCGGCAAACGCCGCGCCCTGCGTCGGCGCGGCTTCCGACGCCGCCTTCTCCGCATCCAGCTCGCCGGACTGGGTCAGGTCCACTACCATAAAGCCGTCAAGGGAAATCTCATCCCCGTCGGATTCTTCCTCCAGGTATCCCCACGCCGCCTCCGAAAAACGACTGTCGGCGGAAATGAACAAAAGCACGGACAACACGGACATAAGGCACATGACAAAACAGAAATCCCATCGAATCTTTGCGTGCGAGGGACTCCTTTTTTGTTTAGATGGCATCAAATCAGATTCCTCCCACGTTTTTTATAAGACCGGACTGTCCATAATGCAATCATAATTCACATGCAAACCACAATTTACTCATGCAACCGACCGCACGATTTTCATTATAGCATACATACAAAATACGTCCGGCGGCAAT
>JAISMH010000019.1 GCA_031276855.1 Synergistaceae bacterium | reverse complement strand
GGAATCCTTCTTGTCCCGGCATCCTATGCACCGCCTGACCGGGGACGAGAATGCCCATACGCTGCAATTTTATAAACAATGCATGAAAACGGCAGGTTTCTCGAAGTTGAAAGTATATGTTCCCTGGGACTCGGTTTTGAATTACGCGCCGCTGAAAAAAGAAGAATTGAATCTTATGTTTGCGAAAGCATTGAGCAAACGTATCCCGTTTCTGGGACCCGAAACATTCGCCCGCATTCTGAAAATTCCCGGTGCGAGTTATGCGCTGGCTCAGATCTTGAATGTTGCCTTGAAGATTCCCGGCATTCTTTACTCCTTTGAAGCGGTCAAACAGAGATGAGAGGCTATGGCGGTGCAGCGGGGGAGGAAGCGATAAGGGACTGAAGGCAAGGGCTGGATCATATGTTTAATTTGAACGTGAAATCTGTACAAATCCGTAAATTAGCTTATATCACGCATTGAGCGATTCCTGCGCGCCTGCCCCACCGCACTGTAACCAGTAAAGAGAGCCTGGAGTATAATGAATTCGCGTGTCGAAGAACTAAAGTTTGGACGGTTGCAAAATTTGTAACCGTTCAAATCTTGTATACCATTTTCAGTCGAGACAGGCGTTTACCAAAATTTTAATCGAGGCGGGGATTTTTTCAATGAGCGTGATACAGCCCGAGCCTGGAGACAAAGTTCTGTGGATACGGTTCAGCGCGTTCGGCGACGTGCTGCAGGCGGCGGCGGCGGCGTACCGGTTCAAGATGAAATATCCGGGCGTCCGTCTGACGTTTTTGACCAAGCCGGACTACGCCGGCATCCTGAGAATACAGCCCTATGTCGACGACCTGCTCTTTTGGGACATCAAAAAACGCCCTCTGGACTTTTTCCGAGCCGTCCGGCAGATTCGCGCGGCGGGCTTCAAATGGCTCTTCAGCCTGCATCGGGGCGGAGGCGCCGCCCTCGTCGCGCTTTGCAGCGGCATACCGCAACGTTTCGGCTACAACAGAGAGCTGCAGTTCTGCTACAAGACCACGCACTGGGAGGGCCTGCATCTCTTGGGCGTGGATTTCATGAAGCGGGACACGGCGGCGGTTTTCGCGGCGCCTGAGGACAAAGACAGGGCACGAGCAATGCTTTCGGGCTTGCCGGGGAAAAAACTCTTCGCCGTCATCGGGGCCAGCAGACCGCAGAAATTCTGGCCGGTTCAGCACTGGATAGAATTTCTGCCGCATCTGCTGAGCGAGGGCTGGGGAATCGTTTTGAGCGGACACGGAGAGGCGGAGGCGCGAACGGCGCGGGAGATCGAAGAGGCCCTGCAAAACCCCGCCGTGCGGAATCTCGTCGGACAGACCCCCTTTCCTCTGATGGCGGCCGTGGCGGAGGCATGTACGGCCGCCGCGGGCAGCGACACGGGCCCCCTGCACCTTGCCGCCTTGGCCGGAACGCCGACTTTGGGCTTTTTCGGCGTCACGGACGCCTGCAGAATGAACTTTCGGATGCCCTGGTTCCGGGAGGTGCGGGTGAGCTGCCCCGACGCGGGCTGTCACAATTACGCCTGTCCGAAAGACTGCCTGGCCGACATCACGCCGGAGCGGGCGGCGGCGGCTTTCCGGGATTTTGCCGAATCGAACTTCGGCGGATCGGCGAACGACATCGGCAGGGCACGCAAATGACGGAACGAAAACACTCCAGCGACTTTCAGCACTCCATCCTAGACTTTCTGCGCTCCGGGCGGATGGCGGAGGTGGGCGTCGCGATACTGGGCGATGTCGTGCTGGACCGCTACTTCACGGGTTCGACCTCGCGCGTCTCGCGGGAGGCGCCCATTCCCGTCGTCGTCTGCGGCGAGGAAACGGACAATTTGGGCGGGGCGGGCAACGTCGCGGCGAACCTGAGGGGATTAGGCTGCCGCGCGTTCGTGACGGGTACGGTCGGCCGGGACGCCGCCGCCTCGCGCATCCGGCACCACCTGGAAGAACGGGGGATCGAGGCGCGGCTCTTCGAGCGCGATTCCCCCACCCTGACCAAGACCCGCCTGATTTGCGGCGGTCAGCAGGTCGCGCGCTTCGACCACGAGAAAATCGGCCCGCCGGACGAACGAAGCGCGGAAGAAGCCGTCCGCTGGCTGAAAGCCTTGATCGACGAGGGCAGGGTTCAGGCCGCCGTGCTGTCCGATTACGGGCTGGGGTTCTGCGCTCCCCGGCTCTGCGCGGCCGCGGCCGAGACGGCGCGCGGGCGCGTCCCGCTTTTTGTCGATCCGCGCGGCAGCGATTGGAGCAAGTACAGGGGCGCGGCGGTCGTCACGCCCAACCTCGCGGAGCTCTCCGCCGCGTGGGGAAGACCCGTTCCCAACGACGACGACGCCGTCGCGCGGGCCGGCGAAAGCGTGCGGCGGAACGCGGGGCTGGAGTGGCTTCTGGTCACGCGCTCCGCGCGGGGCATGACCCTGGTCGGGAAGGACGGCGCGGCCCACCTTCCGGCGCGGCCCGTCGAGGTATTCGACGTCAGCGGCGCGGGGGACACGGTTATCGCCTGTCTCGCCGCCGGAATCGCCGTGGGCTTCCCGATACGCGAGGCGATGAGCTTCTCCAACGAGGCGGCCCAGATCGTGGTCGCCAAGTCGGGAACCTATCCCATCGCCGCCTCGGACCTTATTCCTCGCGCCGAACCGCATGCGGAGCGCGCCGTGACGCGGGAGGAGGCCGTCCGGATCTGCCGGCGCTGGAAAGAAGAAGGGCGCGTCGTTTTCACCAACGGCTGCTTCGACATCCTGCACGCCGGGCACATCGACAGCCTGGAGCGCGCCCGCTCGCTCGGGGATCGCCTGATCGTCGGTCTGAACAGCGACCGCTCCGTCGAGGCGCTGAAGGGAAAAGGACGCCCCGTGAACAACGAAAGGAACCGCGCGCGCCTTCTGGCCGCTTTGAGGGCCGTGGACCTCGTCGTCGTTTTCGGCGAGGACACGCCGGCCGCGCTCCTGTCCGAGCTGCGTCCCCACGTACTGGCCAAGGGAGGCGACTACCGGGCCGAGAACCTGCCCGGCCGGGAGTTTGCCGAGGAGGTCGTGATCCTGCCCCTCGCCAAGGGCCTTTCCACAACGGAAATCCTCTGTCGCGCGGCGGAGCGAAGGCGGGCGTGTTCCTGACGGCGGGGCGCCGGATGCGCGAACGGGGTGCAGGACTTGTCCCGCACCCCGTTACGGAGAGAGCGAACGGCTAATAAACCTGATTCAGCAGGTTGTCGAGGATCTGCCTCTTCATCTGGTCTCCCGGCTCCTCGCCGTCCCCCTCGCCGCCGGGGCCGACGGGGATACGGAGGTTGAATTTGATCTTTTTCTCGTTCTCCTTGTGTTCCTCCGCGTTCAGGCTCTTCAAGGGCAGATAGGCCTCCAGAGACTTGTCGATCTTGAGGTTCAAAAGCTGCAGCTCGCTCCAGCTCCCCTTCAGTTGGAACGTCACGTCCTGAAAATCGCGGTCCTGCAGGCCAATCATCCTGCCCACCGCCGACCGCAGGAGCTGGCCGCCGCCGCTCCCCGTCAGAGTCCCCGTCATCATCTGGAAAGCCCCCTTGAGAGCGCCCAGCACCGAGTTCAGCGCGGTGATGTTGAAACGGCCCTTGAAGTCCAGGTTCAACCCCTTGCCCGGTATTCCCAGAGGCCCGTTGACCGAAAGGTAGCGGTAGAAAGAATCCCCGCGCTTGGCCGTGACCTGCGTGCCCGGGTTCAGGCGCAGGTCCACACCGTCCCAGAAGAACGAGCCCCGGACCTCCTCGAAGTCGATCCGGCCGCCCTTCGTGAGCAGCTCGAACGCGGCGACCTTGTGAATATAGCCCTCCCCCATCTGGAAAACTCCGTCGGCAAAAAGCATCATCAAAGCGCCGTAGTTCCCCCTCAGCTTCACACCGACGTCGGCGCTGCCCACGATCTCCCCCTGCGGCAGGAAAGGCGCGGCCGCCTGCCCGACGTCCAAGCCCGCGATGTTCAGCACCGCGTTCCACCGCCGATCCGGCATGAAGACATCCGCGCTGACGGAGACCGCTCCGCCGTAAAGCCTGCCCGAACCCCGCGCCGTCACCCGGTCCCCCAGAACGCGGATCGGCAGGGAGACCTCCGAAAAACGCGCCCCCGCCGCCTCGAAAACCGGAAGCGTCAGAAGAATATCGACGGGCTCCGGGCGCGAGGCCCTGGCGGAAGCGCCCAGACGTCCCGAGAGCGCGGCCTTGACCCTGCCCCCGAGGCGGCCTTTCATGGAGGGCATCTTGGCCGAGATCAGCCGGTCCACGTCCAGAAGGTCCGTCTCCGCCGTGTAGTTCCAGCCGCCCGATCTCCGCTCCATGCGTCCATTGAGGGCGAGCGTCAGCTCCCCCATGCGGGCCGAGGCGTTCATGTCGAACCGGCCTCGGGCGGGCGACGTGAACGTGACCGTCAGACCGTCCACCAGCGTCTCCTGAATGGTCAGGGGCGAGGTCGTCCGAACGACGAACTCCGGCCGGCGGGGCGTGCCCTGGAGCGTCAGAGACCCGTCGAGAAGCCCTCCGACCACGCCGGCCACGCCGAACTGAGCCAGCAGGGCGCGGATATCCAGTCCCTCCGCCTCCATGTCCACCTTGAAACGCCCTCTGCGCCCGAAGGAAAGATTTCCCTTCCCCGCCAAGGTTCCCCCCCCGATTTCCGCCTTCACGGAGCGGACCTCCAGATTGCGGACCTCGGCGCCCTGCACCGTTCCCGCGGCGTCGAAAACGAGGTTTTTCACCTCGAACTTCATTCCTCCGTCCTTTATTCCATCCTTTATTCCGTTCTTTATTCCGCCCTTTGCCCCGTTTTTCGAGCCGTTTTTCGGTTCGGGCGGCACAATCCCGAGGGCGTCCGAGCGGACGAGAAGCGAGAACTCCGCGCCGCTCAGGGGCCCCGAGACCTTCCATATCCCATCGATCCGTCCCGACACGGGCGCGGCCTCTCCCCGCTTCGCAAGAAACGCTTCCGCGTCGAGGTTCGCCGCGCCGGAGAAGTCCAAGCGCAGGGCTCCGCCGCCCTTCGGAAGTTCGGCCTCCCCGCGGAACGAGAGCGACCCGCCCGGCACCCCGACCGCCGTCTCGGGAATCGTGACTCGGCCGTCCGCGTAGCTCGCCGCCAATCGGAGGCCCGCCGCGGCGGATACGGCCCCGCTCACGGGGACGGAGGCGATACGAGCCCTGTTGCGGGAGCGCGCGCCGGGGGCGCTTTCGGAGAGCGCGGCATCGACCCGGGGCGACCCGAGCGTCCCCCGAACGGAGACCTCCGCGTCGTAAATCCCCTGAACCTGCCCGCCCAGCGCCGCGGAGACGGCCCCCAGCTTTTCGGGGTCGAGCCCCTTGACGCCGCCGTCGAAGCGGAGCGCCGCCGAACTCCAATCGCCGCCTTTTACGCCGTTCTTCGACTCCGGAGACCGGGCCGTCACCCCCGCCTTTCCGGGCGAAATTTCACCCGAAAAAGAGAGAGGCGCTTTGCCGATACGCGCCGTCAGACTCTCCAGCACAAAGGCCCCGGCATTGCCATCCTTGGCGCCGTTTCCATACCGCGCGGAGAGCGACACTTCGTCGAGCCGGACGCCGCCCAGAGTCAGGGCCTGCGATCGGACTTCGGCCCTGAGCGCGAGGCGGTCCGCTAGGCTCCCCGCCGCGGAGCGGGACACCGCCCGAACGGTCACGTCGGCCGTTCCCGAGGGGGCCAGGGGCGCGAGAGCGGGGAACGCGGCCGCGATCAGGGAACTGTCCAGTTTTTTGGCGGTGAAGGTCATCTCCGGGTTCCGAAGCTCCGGGATGCCCTTCGTTCCGTCTCCCGGCCCGATTCCATCGATGCCGCCCGCGGCCGATATTTTCGCGCCGAAAACCTCTCCGACGCCGTCCACCGTGACGCTTCCGTCGGGCGCGAGGAGAACGGAGACGCGCAGGCCTTCGACGAGGCGCTTTTTATCCGCCTCCAGCCTGGGCAGGCGCACGAAGAGCTTTCCCGCCGCCTTCCCCGCCAGATCGGCGGAGGCCCAGAAGTCCACCCGGCCGCCGCCGCCTTCGAGATTCGCGCCGAGCGGCAACGCGCGGGACAGGCGCCCCAGCGAGATGTTCAGCGCCTCCCCGCGCACGTACACGCGGTCCGCCGCGGGCGTCGGGCGCAGGTCGGCCGAGACGTTGAGCGCGAGGGTGGCCGACAGGCTCTCCAGACTCACCCGGGAGGAGAAAACCCCGCCCTCGTAGCTCCACGGCGCGCTTGCGGAGAGGGAAAATTCACCGCCGCCTCTGCCCGCCGCCGCTCGCCCCGTCAAGCGGAGAGATCCCTGCGCGGACAGGTCCCGGAAGTTTCCCGAATCTGGAGCGCCCGGACTCGAGGCTCCCGCAACGGCGAAATGCCCGACGAGCTCCCCTTCGGCAGCGCCTTTCGCGGCGGCGGGGAGGCCCGGAAGGGCGGCGAGCAGTTCTTCTATCTTTACGGCCAGATCGCCGCTGATGCCGAAAGGCGGTTCCAGCCGGCCCGAGAGTGAGACGCGCCCCGTCCCGACGGACGCGCCGAGCGAAAGCGCCGCCGGCGAGAAGGAAACACGCCCGCCCAGCCGAACCGGAAGGCCGTTCAGATCCGCGGAGAGGCCGACGAGCCCGTCCCGGTCCAAAAACCCCTCATTGACGGAGACGGAGAACTGCGGGGCGCGGATCTCGATGTCTCGGAATTCCGCGCGGAGGGGCCTGAAAGCGACCCCGGATCTTTCCCCGTCCCCGCCCTCGTTCCGGCCGTAGCGGGCGGCGAGAGCCGAAAGGTCCTCCGTCTCCGCGCGGATTCCCCGGAGCTCCAACTCCGAGAGCCACAGGTTCCCCCGCAAAAGCTCTTCCCACGAAGGACGCAGGGTCAGGAGAGAGACGGCCAGCAGGGTTTTGTCTCCCGAAATCAACTCGACATCGTTCAGGGCAAGTCCCCCGTAGAGGGACCCGTCCACTTTTCCAATCCGAAGGGACGGCACGAACGCGCTGCCTAAGCGCTCCGCGAGAGGCTCCAGCACAATACCCGCGGGGCCGAAGAGCGCCCCGAGCACCAGAACCAGAAGCAGCAGAACGACGCCCGCGCAAACACGAGACAAGATCTTTATCAAACACGCAACCTCCCCCCAAGGCTATGGGTTTCAGCTTATTATTATACAGTCTTTCAAAATAGGGGCCTCTGCGAAAATCTCGACGCGCTCATGTGGAGGCGAATGTGTGAATGTGAATATGTGGAGGTGAATATGTGGATAACTAATGTGAATACTTTCCTGAAGGGCGGTTGTCCCCCGGACTCCGCGCGAACCTCTGGAAGGGCCGGACTCTTCACCCCGATAGCGCGCTATGCTACAATCGGAGCGGATTTTCGCATCGGTGCAGAGCCTGCGGAGAGGGTGAAATGAACGTGGATAAAGTGGATGAAGTGGATAATGCGGATGAGAGCAATGTGGATGGGAATAATGCGGAAGAGGGTAACATGACGGCGGAAAAAATCATCGAACAGGCGATTTGGGCGGCGCGGTCCTTTTATGACCGGGGCAAGACCAGCGGTTCGTCCGCCAACCTGAGCGTGAGGCTCGGGGAGGACATTTACATTACCGTCACCGGTTCCTGCTTCGGCTGCCTGAGCGCGGCGGACTTCGTGCGGATCTCGCGGGGGTCGCCGGTTCCGGGCCACAAGAAGCCCAGCAGGGAGCTTCCCCTGCACCTTGCGCTTTACGGCAGGGACGAGACGGCCGGGGCGGTTATTCACATACATTCCACTTACGCCACGCTCTGGTCCTGCCTGCCCCACCCGGACGAGGACGACGTTCTCCCTTCCTGCACGCCCCACCTGCGCGCGAAGCTGGGCCGCGTGGCGTCGGTGCCCTACGCCGAACCGGGCAGCGAAGAGCTGTTCGCCGCCTTCCGCGCCCGCGTGGGCGGGCAAAACGGCCGCGAACCGAACGGCTATCTGCTCCGCAATCACGGCCCCATTGTGGCGGGAAAGACGCTGATGGACGCTTATTTTTCCATGGAAGAGCTGGAGGACGCCGCAAAAATCGCGTGGTTGCTGAAAGACTTCCCCGACCGCGAAAAACTATGAGGGGATATATCTGTTCGCCACCAATGAACGCGAAAGGCGGCGGGAATGATCGAACGAGTCGCTAAACGGGAAACCTCGCAGATATTCGATCTGATCCTCAAGCGGCTTCTGAGGCTCTCCGGGCCGGCGGTCGTCCAGTTCATCAACGGGCTGTTCGGCTCCAATCATCCGCTCGACAGTGCGGTCGAATATCCGAACACCGAAAGTGTCTCCCGGAAACTGCGGAAACTGATGTCGGATATGATCGTCATCATAAACGGTGTCCATACCTATCACGTGGAAGCCGAAATCGAAGACGACGAAAATATCGTGCTTCGCGTATTCGAGTACGGCTTCGCGGAAGGGTTGAGAACCAGGACGGTACTGGACGGCGGCGAAAGAATCACGCTGAAATTCCCGAACGCCAGAATCATCTACTGGGAAACGACGAAGAAAACGCCGGACGAGGCGCTTCTTGCTCTGGAATTTCCGGACGGCGGGCGTTACGATTACAAGGTGAAGACGCTGAAATTTCTGAAGCACGAAATTGAAGAGTTGGAGAAGCGAAAGCTGGCCTTATTGCTTCCGTTCTATGTCCTCAAGCTGAGGAAGAAGGTCGTTTCGGCGAAAACATCGCCGGAACGCGCGAGACTGGCCCGCGAAATGAAGGCTCTTCTCGACGAACTGATGAAGGCAGTAGGCCGGTCCGCCGAGGCGGGACTGATGAGCGAAGCGGACAGTCGGAGTGTTCTGGAATATACGGAGAGGCTGTACAGGGAACTTTATAGGGAATATCATGAATTTAGGGAGGCGGACGTGATGCTGCAGAACACGATCTTGACCTATTCGGAAGAAGCCGAACAGAGAGGTATCAGAAAAGGCCGAAAAGAAGGCAAAGCAGAAGGCAAAGCAGAAGGCAAAGCAGAAATGGCCCAAGAGATGGCTAAAAAACTCCTGAGGCGCGGAGTGGCTCCTGACATTATAGCGGAAAGCGCCGGTCTGCCTCTGGACAGAATACGGACATTGATGAACTGACGGCCCTTCAGCGCGCCGGCTCATTTGGACAAGGAACATCCTGCTTATAGAATTTCCACGAACGCGAAAGGCGGCGGGAATTATTGAATGAGTCGTTAAACGGGAAACCTCGCAGATATTCGATCTGATCCTCAAGCGGCTTCTGAGGCTCTCCGGGCCGGCGGTCGTCCAGTTCATCGACGGGCTGTTCGGCTCTAATCATCCGCTCGACAGCGCGGTCGAATATCCGAACACCGAAAGTGTCTCCCGGAAACTGCGGAAACTGATGTCGGATATGATCGTCATCATAAACGGTGTCCATACCTAGAAGAAAACGCCGGACGAGGCGGTTCTCGCTCTGGAATTTCCGGACGGCGGGCGTTACGATTACAAGGTGAAGACGCTGAAAATTCTGAAGCACGAAATTGAAGTCGCAGAACCGTCGAAAAGTTGCAGTATCACGATTGCCGAACACCCAGGCCAAATGCCACATCTCATCAAATTCCATCTCCGCAATGTCACCCGGGACTTCTGGTTCCGGCAGACTTTATCCGAATGATCTAATCCAGCCGTACACAAGAGTATGGTCAATTCCAAGTATTCGTCCCATCACTCGAAAAGAACCTTTCGCCATTGCATAAAGCAAAACGCATAATGCCTTCTTTGCCGCTGCGCTTTCGTTCGTCCGATTGTCGCCCTCCCGAAAATTACATCCGCATTCTTGGCATCGATATCGTTGCTTTCCTGCAACCACACCATTTTTTATCGTTTATTCCGCGCCGCACTCCTTGCATTTCGGCATAATATCATCTCCTTTTGGAGAAGATTACAGTATTCTATATATAAGTCAACACTCTCCTTATTTTTTATTGTACTCCAAACGGGCGCAGATGGCAGTATCGCTTGGCAAAAATGTTGACTTGGAAAATCGAATTCTCGCGGCTTGCCATGTGCATAAAAGGTTGTTTGAGCGGTTTGGAGACTGGATATAAATAATATTGAAAACCTTTCATTTCCAAGATATGCAATATTTCCCCCAAATTTCGCTTCTCGTTTTCAAAGTCGTGATATTCGACGAAAAAGTTATCCACTTTGTCCAAAACAGAGACAATATCCAGTACCACTATTTTTTCGGCTCCTTCAATATCCATTTTCAAAAAATCTATATGAGATTCTGAATCCAATAGCCGCTTGAGGGCGATACTCGGCACATCTATACCCCCCCCCCACTTTCATGTAGTTTACACGCCCGCCGTCGGCGCCGTCGGGAGAAAAAGAAATCGTTGCGTCATGCAGCCATACAGCTGCTCGATACAGCATGACATCTTCCAAAAGATTATTTCTTTTGAGATTCCGGCTCAAATAATCATAGACGACAGGGTCAGGCTCGAATGCCCTGATTTTAGCGGAAGGATAGCGCGATTTAAAATAGGCAACACTCACTCCGACATTTGCGCCGCAGTCATAAATGACAGGGATTGTGTTCGCGGATTGAAAATCATAAGCTCTCCGGTCAAAAAACTCTTTGCACTGCCAGTAGAAACTTGGCGCGTCCGGTACATCGAAAGAAAAACGATTCACGCGAAGATTTTGCAAAGGTATGAATCGCTTGCGTCTTAAACATTGCCAGCGAAGTACCAAAAATTGTCTTTTTTGCGGAGATGTCAAATATTTCCAAGCACGAGCCAGTTTCGAGAACATATCGTATAAACCCCTTTTCGGCAATGCCGACATTTATCCTATCATACTTTTATCGTTAAATCTTTCATCTGATCTTCCGCGCGGTCAGCCCTTTGATGCTGATATGCTGATTAAAGACGAATGTCGTGCTTTAACGTTATTCCATAAGGTACGCACAATAATATGCGGCGTAAAGGTCTGTAAAATGTACAAAACAAACCACGCGGCGCAATTCCCCGCCTTCTCTTGATGTCGGAATAACAAAAATCTCCCAAAGCGGAGAGTTTTTCCCTATGCAGCTCAGTTCTGGTTCTGCTCCTTGTCAAAAATATCATTACGAAATGACATGAACTGTACCGCTCATTCAGCAGGAAGTTTTTTCATGCGGGGACTTTGCTACAAGCCCAACCATCGTTTCCAGAGTACGTATTTTAGAAACCATTTGACTCTCCGTGTGAAAGGAATGGGCATACCCAGCATTCGCAAGCTATTTTCTTGTTGCCTGTATTCTTCCATTGAAATTTCATGTTTGCTCAATTTTATGATGTAAGGTCCCAGTAAATTGACGACAGTGTAGTCCGCAAAACACTTCCACAAGTATTTTATATCGAAACCCAAATCTAAACCCGCTATAAAATTTATAAGTTCTTCATGAGAAAGCACTATTCGTTTCATCTCAAATGTACGGACTCCATTGCCGGCATGGACTCTATATTCAAGCAACGGATAATCTAACGTATATATAGACAACCCCAAACTATATGCTTCCACCCAAAAATACCAGTCTGCACAAACCAAATCACGAAAACGCAGATTCACTCTTTCAATCGATTCCATGCGCAATATTAAAGAATCTGTTACTACAGAAAACCATCCTTTTTTGCAGATTTCCTCACGGAGTTCGCTTTCGCGGTAAAAACGGCCTTTTATGTGGCTAATTTGAGAAGGGATTGGGTCGCGATCCAATATAAGTCCTTGCGATGAAGCGGCCAAATCGACATCTTGATAAGTTTCCATCACTTCGACCAGCTTTTCGATCATCCAAGGGAACATTCTGTCGTCGTCGTGGAAAATGTTCAGATACTCCGTATCGCATATGTCGATCGCGCGATTCCAATTTCCGGCCATTCCCAAATTCGCTTCGTTGCATCGGTATTCGACTCTCTCTCTCTCTCTCTCTCTCTCTCTCTCTCTCTCTCTCTCAACAATGAATGACATGACAACCTCTTTTGTATTATCGGTCGAACAATTGTCGAGTACAACGATCTTCATGTCCCGATAAGACTGGTTAAGCACGCTTTGTATCGCTTCCCTGAGCATTTCTGCCCTGTTGTAGGTGCATATGCAAACAGTAACTTTCGGTTTCACCGTCATCAACCTTTCATACGAATGAATTTCCTACAAGCCCAACCATCTTTTGCAGAGTACGTATTTTAGAAACCACCTGACTCTCCGTGAGAAAGGAAGAGGCAGTCCCAACGTTCGCAGATCATTTTCTTTCTCTTTGAATTCTCTTCTGGAAATCTCGCGTTTGCCTAATTTTATGATGTAAGGGGACAATTTTTCGACCGCCAGAGCAACCGCGAAACGCTTCCGCAATCCTTCGAAATCAAAGCCCAAATTCAAATCCGCTATGAAATTTACGATTTTTTCATGAGAAAGCAGCCATTGCTCCGCATCGGTCCTGCTGGTTCCGGAAGTGTCATGCCATCTATATTCAAGCAACGGATAGTCCAGTAAATATAGAAATAAACCCAAGCCGTTTGCCTCCAGCCAAAAATAGAAATCAAAGGCAGGCCCCACATCGCGAAACAACAGATTCTTCTTTTTAATTGAGCCAAGCCGCAGCATTACGGAAGGCGTCACAACAAAGTTCAGTCCCTTTTCACAGACAGACTTGATGAATTCGTTTTCACGGTAAAGACAGCCCTTTATATTGTCAATTCCAAGAGGAAGCGGACCGCTGCCCAATTTATACATCCGTGACGAGCCAACTATATCGACATCTTGATAAGTTTCCATCACTTCGACCAGCTTTTCGATCATCCAAGGGAACATTCTGTCGTCGTCGTGGAAAATGTTCAGATACTCTGTGTCGCATATGTCGATCGCGCGATTCCAATTTCCACGCGCTCCCAAATTTGTTTCGTTGCATCGGTATTCGACTCTCTCTCTCTCTCTCTCTCTCTCTCTCTCTCTCTCTCTCTCTCTCTCTCTCTCTCTCTATCTCTAGATATCAATATCAAAATAAATAAATAAATATAAATAAACAAAAAAAAATAAAAAAAAAAAAAAAAAAAAAA
>JAISMH010000080.1 GCA_031276855.1 Synergistaceae bacterium | reverse complement strand
GAAGTTCTCAATGACAGAAAACAAAAGTAAGGAAGCAAGCGTCGCAATCATGTGACAGGGAAGATAACCGGCGTGCAGTGAACGCCACGCCTGTGTTTTCTGATAATTCAAACGGACATTTTCCCTGACGAATTAAGGCCTTTTTTGCGGACATTTTCCCTGACGCTTGACACCATAACGTCGGAGGGGTTGCTTTTTGCCCTCAAAGACGAGTAAACTGGCTGCTACTGCACCCATAACGGAGTGCAGGGGCCGTAGGCCCCTGCCAGGGCCGGGGGCCCTGGACCCGATATGGGTTTGGTGTAGGCAAGAGAAAGTGCCCTCCCGTTGGTCGGGGGATTGCGTTTTGCCTGCAAAGACGGGTAAAATTGTTGCTGTCAGACCTATAACGTCGGAGGGGTTGCTTTTTGCCCGCAAAGACGAGTAAACTGGCTGCTATCAGACCCATAACGGGGTGCAGGGGCCTACGGCCCCTGCCGGAGGTGTGAAGATGAAGTTGGCGGAGCGTTACAGTAAGGCGCAGTTTTCCGGTATGACGAAGATTTTTCAGGCGATCGAGAAGCTCGACAACGTGCTGAACCTCAGCATCGGAGAGCCGGATTTCGACACGGAGCCCGACATCATTGACGCCGCGGCGAAGGCGGCGAGGGCGGGGTTTACCCACTATCCGCCGTTGCAGGGCTTCGCTGACACGCGTCAGGCGGTGTGCGATTATTGGAAACGCCACCACGGGCTCGACGCCTCGCCCGACGACGTGCTGATGACCGCGGGGGGCCTTCAGGTTCCGTATCTGGCGCTGCAGGCGCTGCTCGATCCGGGGGACGAAGTCATTCTGGTGGAGCCTTACTTCACGCCCTACGCCACCCAGATCACGGCCTGCGGAGGTGTGCCCGTCTGCCTGAAAACGACGGAGGAGAACGGCTTCGCCCCGACCTCCGCGGATCTCGAAAAGGCGATCACGTCCAGAACGAAGATTCTGCTGCTGAACTCCCCCTGCAATCCGTCCGGGCGCGTCATTCCCCGGAAGCAGATGGAAGAATTCGCCGCCATCGCCGCCGAACGCGATCTCTTCGTGCTGAGCGACGAGATTTACGAGTCTCTGATCTACAAGGGCAGACACACGGCGTTCGCGACGCTCCCCGGAATGAAGGAGCGCGCCCTCACGATGGGCGGGCTCTCGAAGAGCCATTGCATGACCGGATGGCGCATCGGGTACGCCATCGGACCCACCGAGCTGATCCGCGTGATGACGCAGATCTCGACATCGCAGACCTACGGGCTGAACTCCCTGACGCAGAAAGCGGCCGTACACGCCCTGGCAAATCACGACACCAAGCTGATCGAGCGCAAAAACATCTTTGCCGGGCGCATGGACTCCGTCGCGGAGCGCCTCAACAAAATGAAGGGCGTCTCCTGCGCTCCCGCCGAGGGCGCGTTTTACCTCTTCCCCAACATCAGGGGCACGGGCCTCAAGAGCGACGAGTTCGTCTGGAGCCTTCTTGAAAAATCGCGCGTCGCGGTGATTCCCGGCTCCGCCTTCGGGGAAAGCGGCGAGGGCTATATCCGTATCGCCTGCACCCAGTCGGCGGAGGTTCTGAATCAGGCAATGGACAGGATGGAAGATTTTCTGAAGCGGTAAGAGAAAGAGCGCGATGTTCAGGGTTTACTGCTCGCTCTTTCTCTGCTCCGTGTTCGGGGGCGCCGGCTTTGTCTTCATGAAGAACGCCCTTGCCGCTTTTCCATCGGCCTGGTTCATCTTCTGGCGCTTTTTCCTGAGTACGCTGGTTCTCTTTCCCTTTTTCGCGAAAAAGATCCGAACGCTTTCCAAGCAGACTCTGACAGACGGATTCGTCGTCGGAGGGCTCTTTTTCGCGGCGACGCTCGTGCAGGTTCAGGGCATCGCCCGCACGGACGCGGGGCGATCCGCCTTCATCAACAGCACCTCGATGGTGATCGTCCCCATGCTTCAGGCCCTGTCGGCCCGGCGGCTGCCCGGCTTTCAAACAATACTCGGCTGTTTCGTCTGCCTTTTCGGGGTGGGGCTCCTGACCCTGAGCAAGGTGACGGGGAAGGGCGACGGAGCGGCGGAAATGCTCGTTTTCGCCGGAACCTGCCTTTTCGCTTACGAGGTTCTCGTGTTCAGGCGGCGGGTTCAGAGGAACGACCCCAACCTCCTCAGCTTCGTGGAGTTCGGCACCATCGCGCTGCTGGCCCTTCCCGCGGCCCTTTTCTCCGCCCATCCCGCGGCGGACGGCAGGGCATGGGGCGGGATCGTCTACGCCGCCGTGATGATGAACATCGCGATGATCATGGTGCGCAACAGCGCCCTGCGCCGCGTTTCCGCCACGAACGTGTCCGTTGTCAACAGCACTCAGGCTCTCTACGGCACGCTGTTCGGCGCGCTCCTGCTCGGCGAGCCCGTCACGCGGGGCTTCGTCGTCAGCGGATGCCTCATCCTGTCCGGGATAATGCTCGTCATCTTCGCCCCCCGTCCCCGGTGAGACCCGGCGCGCGCACGGGTTTTCAGTCAGGAGTTTCGAGCCGCGCCAAGGCCTCCCAGAGTTCCTTCTGCTTTTCCGTCAGGAGTTTGGGGATGGCGATTTCGACGCGGACGGACAGATCGCCGCAGCCCTCGCGCTTGGGAAGCCCCTTGCCTCTGAGACGGAATTTCTGCCCGCTCTGCGTTCCCTGCGGAAGCTTCATGTCCACGCTTCCGTCCAGCGTTTCCACGGAAACTGTCGCCCCCAGCACGGCCTGCCAGGGGGCGATTTTTACCGTGCGGGCAAGGTTGTGTCCGTTCACCTCGAACACCGGATGGGGCGCGATATGCAGCGTCACGTAGATGTCCCCTCCGCCGGGCCCCTTGCCCGGAAGGCGGATGCGGGAGCCCTCCGTGATGCCGCGGGGGAGGTTGACGCGGATCGTGCGGGGCTCGGCGTGCCTCTGCGCCCGAAACGACAGCGTGTGCATCCCCCCTCGCGCCGCGTCCTCCAGGGACAGCTCCAGCTCGACCTCGCTGTCGCGCTGGATGCTGCGGCCCGTCCCCCCGGAACCCCCTGCCCTGTCCGTGAATACGTCGCCGAAACCGCCCCCGAAAATCGTCTTGAAGAAATCGCTGAAGTTCACCCATTCCCCGCCGAACTCGGCGTGGGGACCCCCCGCTCCCTGCCAGCCCGGCGGCGGGGTGAAGTCCTGCCCCTGCTGCCAGTTCGCGCCCAGCGTGTCGTATTTACTCCGCTTGTCCGGGTCCTTCAGCACCTCGTAGGCCTCGTTGATCTCCCTGTAACGGGCGTCCGCGTTCTTCTCCTTCGAAACGTCCGGGTGGTACTTTTTGGCGAGCTTCCGGTAAGCCTTCCGAATCTCGCTTTGCGGCGCCGTCCGCCCGACGCCCAAAATTTCATAGTAGTCCTTATACTCCACAGCCATGGCAATCCATCTCCGCTTGAATATTTTTTGACCTTTATTGACTTTATGCAAGTATAAGACCGTCCGCCCGGGGGGACATCGCGGAAATTACTGAGCCGGCAGACCTCGGCAGGCGTCCGGCGTCTGCGGCGCGCTCCAGCTTCTCATCCAGTCCGCCAGACCGTTGCCTCTGCGCAGGAGTTTCCCGGACGCGTCCACGAAGGCGTGGCGGGTCCATCCCTCCGCGGCGAGCTTTCCGTCGGCCTCCCTGACGATCCGGCACGCGAAGATCACGCTGACGTTGGTGATCTCTTTCACTCGCGCCGCGATTCCGATTTCGTCGTCGTAGCAGAGGGACGACTTATAGCGGCAGGAGATCTCCACCACGGGCAGGAAGATTCCCTCCTTCTCCCAGTCTCTGTAGGTTTTCCCGTAGGCCCGGCAGAGCTCGGTCCGCCCCATTTCGAACCAGTCCAGATAGCGCCCGTAGTAGGCCACTCCCATCTGGTCCGTCTCTCCGTAGCGCACCCTCGTCCGGCAGACGAAGGCGTCCGAATCCACCGCCGTGACGTTCTTTTTCGACAAACTCAACAAAATCTCTCCTTCCGATTGAATTGAACAAGCGGACCGGACAGCGGGGAACACCCGCGGGCTCCGCGTTTCATTCCGCCCCGGCGACGATGCCCGCGATCTCGTCTCCCGTGACGACTTCCCGCTCCTGCAGTATCCGCGCCATTTCGTGCAGGGCCTTCCCGTGTTCCAGCAGAATGGACTGGGCCTTGTCCTGCGCCTCCCGAATCAGCGTGCGTATCTCCCCGTCGATGGCCGCGACGGTCTCCGGGCTCACGTCGGAACGGCCGCTGCTGCCGGTCTGGAGGTACATCCCCGACGGGTTGGCGTAGCGCACGGGGCCCAGCGCCGCCGACATGCCGAACTCCGTCGTCATGCGGCGCGCCAGCTCTGTCGCGCGCTCCAGATCGTTAGAGGCTCCCGTGGAGGGCTCGCCGAAGACGAGAAGCTCCGCGGCCCGCCCTCCCAGCAGCACGGCCAGGCGCGAGCGCAGGTCGGCCTCGCCGATCAGGTACTGGTCCTCCTCCGCCATTTGCAGCGTGTATCCCAGAGCGCCCTTGGCCGTGGGGATGATGCTGATTTTATGTACGCGGTCGGAGTGCGGCAGAAAATATGCGGTCAGGGCGTGCCCCGTCTCGTGGTAGGCCACCTTCCGGCGGGTGTCCCCGGCCAGAGGCGTCTTGCGCTGGAGCCCCGCCACGACGCGCTCGATGGCGAGGTCGAAATCGGCCATCGTCACGGCCGGCCTGCCGCGGCGCACGGCCAGAAGAGACGCCTCGTTGACGATGTTGGCGAGCTCCGCTCCGGAAAAGCCCGGCGTGACCTTGGCGATGGATTCCAGTTTCGCGTCCTCGCCCAGGGGCGTTTTGCGCGTGTGGATCTTCAGAATTTCGAGGCGGCCTTCCTCGGTGGGCAGGACCACCTGCACCTGCCGGTCGAAGCGTCCGGGCCGGATGAGCGCCTGATCCAGAATCTCCGGCCGGTTCGTGGCCCCCATGATGACGACGCCGGTGTTGCTCACGAATCCGTCCATCTCCGCCAGAAGCTGGTTCAGCGTGTTCTCCCGCTCGCTGTTGGACCCGGCGACGTTCGCCGCGCGCGACTGGCCGATGGCGTCGATCTCGTCGATGAAGATGAGGCACGGAGCCCGCTTCTTGGCCTGCTCGAACAGGTCTCGGACCCGCGCCGCGCCGACGCCCACAAACATTTCAACGAAACCCGACCCCGTCATGAGGAAGAACGGCACCCCGGCCTCGCCGGCTGTCGCCTTGGCTAGCATCGTCTTGCCCGTGCCGGGCGGTCCCACCAGCAGCACACCCTTCGGCAGCTTCGCGCCCAGCCGGTCGAAACGCGCCGGATCTTTCAGGAAATCGATGATCTCCCGCAGTTCCACCTCGGCCTCGCCGACGCCGCCCACGTCCGCGAACTTGACCCCCGTCATCTCCCCCTGGATTTCCTGCGCCTTGTTCTGGCCGAGGGACATGACGCCGCCCCCGGCGGTCTTCATTTTTTTGAAAATGAAGTACCAAATCAGAAGGAGGGGCAGGAACGGCAGCAGCATTCCGAAAAGGGAATCCAGCAGGCTGCGCGTCTGGGCGACGCCGCCGAAGGTGACCCCGGCGCGGGTCAGGCGGCCGATCAGGTCCGGGTCCTCGACGCGCACGACGTTGCAGATCGTGGTGACGATCGTGGATGTCGGCGTGGCGCGGATGTTCCCGGCCCCGGACGCGTGGGGCGCCTCGACGGTCCCGTCTTTCGGCTTGTGCGCGTAGACGATGCGGTCGCTCTCGAGACTGACGCTGTCGATGTTCCCCTTTTCGAGGTCGGAGAGGAACGTGCTGTAGGGCACCTCGATCTGGCTCGCGATGTAGGGCTTGTAGACCAGATCGCTGAAAAGCCACACAAAAAAGAGCGCCATCAGGAAATAGCCCAGAGAAAACTGCTTTTGTTTTTTGTCCATGAACATCCTCCTGAATTTCGATAAAAAATTCGAAATTCAGCATAACAAAAAGCGGAACTAAATGAAAGACCCGGAGCCCTTCTTGTGTCAAGCGTCCGAGAAAATGTCCGAATGAGACGGGGGCGGGCGGCCGGCGGGAACGGCCTGACTGAAGACGGGAGGCTCCCCCTTTCGGAGAAACCTCCCGTTTCGTGATTTTTTCTTATTTCCCTCTGTTATTTTCCTCTGTTTCAGCTTCAGCGCACCTTTTTCGCCGCGCTTTTCCGCGCGGCGAGGCACGCCGCCAGAACCGCCAGCATCGTCAGTCCCGCGCCGCCGCCGCCTTTTTCCACCACCACAGGCTCCGGCGGCTCGTTGTACATGTAGCGGTTGCCCTCCGGGATCGACTCGAACGTGACGGGCGGGTCGAAGGTCTGCTGATGCATCACGTCACTGTCGCCGTGCCTGAACTCGATCTGCGAGACGGACAGCAGATTCT
>JAISMH010000061.1 GCA_031276855.1 Synergistaceae bacterium | reverse complement strand
CCTCCCCGACGGGAAAGAAGTGCTTCAAATCGCTCTCCCACCAGAGGTTCACCTTCAGGCCGCCGTTGTTGTGCTGGGCACAGACCGCTATCTCCAGCATTTCTTCGGAGAGGTCGATGCCGTTATTCAGGTAGAGCTCATACGCGAGAGGGTTCATGTGCCTCAGCCGCGCTATGGGCGTATCCTGCGCCGCGCCGGAACGCTCCAGATAGGAGCGGGTCTCCCCGTCCAGGCGCTCCAAAATCGCGCCTTCGCCCAGCGCCGCGGGGTTGCGCCTGAAGTCGAGAAACACACGCCTGCCCTTTCTTTTTTCGACGAACACGGCGAGGTCGATCAGCGAGGACCCGCCCCGGCCCAGCTTGCCGGGATCGAACGGCCACTGGTAGCCTTTGAGGAATATTCCGCGCGCCATCTCTTCCGGGCCCGCGAAGTAACCGTCCAGAAATTCCCTTCGGTCTTCGCCGTTTTCGCCGGCCGAAACGTATGCCGGCACGACCTGCTGATACGTCCCCGAGAGGTTCCAGCGGAACTTCGTCGAGGCGATGCCGTACTGAGACTCCGTGAGGTTTACCCCCGGCGCCCCGGCCTCGAGGGCCATTCCCGCCGAGCAGTTCTGGCTCTCCGGGTACACGGAGGAACAGTAGATGGCGGACGGGCCGCCCGTCGCCCAGACGACGTTCGTGCAATCGAACAGCACGAGTTCGGGGCCCGGCTCGAGCCGTGAATTAACGTCCAGCGCAATCAGCCCGCGGGCTTTTTTCGGCTCTCCGCCCGCCGTGACGATCGCGAGGACCCGGAAGCCGTCGAAAATGGGAATGCCGCGCTCCATCACGCGCTTTTCGAGGCGTTCCGTCATGTAGCGCGAGGTGAGGGGACCGCAGGATGTCGCCCGCTGTTTGGGGTCGTGGTCCGTTTTGTAGCCGACGTACTCCCCGTAGCGGTTGTGCGGGAACGGCACGCCGAGCTGGACGAGCTTATGGAAGCATCTCGAGGAGAGCGCGGCCTCTACGAGGGCGGTGTCGCCCTGCATACTTCCCCCCTCGAAAAGGGTCCGCGCCATGCCGAGAACGGAATCGGGTTCGCCGCCCGCCTCCGTGAGCCTGTAATAGGTCTGCTTGTCCGAGCCGGTGTTGCGCGAGGTTCCCATCGTTATCCCCTCGGTCACGACAGCGATGTCGTCCGCGGGAACCCCCGCGGCGCAGAGCGAATCGGCGGCGTTGTAACCCGCGGCTCCCGTTCCCACCACGACCGTATTGAAGCGATACACCTCGGGCGAAAGCCCCGCCAGTTCGACCCTCTCCGCAGGGGGGGTACTTTTATTTCTTCTACAACCTGCGAACATGAAAGCCGCCGTCCACGTTGACGACCTGACCGGTCGAATAGTCGAAAGCCCCGCTCGTCAAGGCGAAAACGGCCTCGCCCACGTCCTCCGGGGTTCCCCAGCGCCGAAGGGGCAGTCCGCCCTCGGAGATGAATTTGTCGTATTTTTCCTTCACCGCCTCGGTCATGTCCGTCCTGACAATGCCCGGGCGCACCTCGAAGACGGGGATGCCGTGCGAGGCGAGCGCGTCGGCGAAAAGCAGCGTGACCATGCTGACGCCCGCCTTGGAAATGCAGTATTCCCCGCGATTTGTCGAGGACACGTCGGCCGACACCGAGGAAATGTTCACGATTCTGGGGCTGTAACCGTCGGGAAAGGCCTTTTCCGGCTTTTCACGCTTTTTCCACTCGATCATCGCGTTCGCGAAGAGCTGCGTCATGAAAAAGGTTCCCTTCAGGTTCGTGCCGAGCACCCTGCCGAAGCTCTCCTCCGTCGTTTCGAGCACGTTCAGCCTGTGGAGGGGCGCGACGCCGGCGTTGTTGACGAGCGCGTCGAGCGGGGCGTATTTTTTCGATATTTCGTCAAGCGCGGCCGCGCGGTCCGAAGCGTTCGCGATATCGCACCGGATATACGACACCTCGAACCCCGCGTCCCGCAGGACGCGAAGTTTCTCCGCGGCGCGCTCTTCCCCGGAGACGCCGCTCATTACCGTCCGGTAGCCGTTTTCCGCGAATTTTTTCAGGATCCCGTACCCGATACCCCGCGACGACCCCGTCACGAATACCGTTTTCTGCCGCATAATCGATTCACCTCTTTCTGGTACTCGCCCACAGCGAGATCAGGATCACCCCGCCATAAATCATCTGGCGCACGGGCTCTCCCACGCGGACGATCGTGAGCAGGCTGTTCAGCACGATGAGCGCGATGGCGGAGACGAACGACCCGGCGTACCCTCCCTGGCCTCCGGCGAAGGACGTGCCGCCCATGATCACGGCGGCCATGGAGATCAGCCTGTAGTCGAACCCCCACTCCAGCGTGCCGACGCCCATGTTTCCCGTCACCACGAACCCCGCCGCCATGGACGAGAGGGCGCTGGCGACGTACACGAGAACGAGCGTCGCCGGGACGTTCACGCCGGAAAGCCGGGCGGTTTTCCTGTTGGCCCCCGTCGCGTACAGGCGGCGTCCCGGCGTCGTGAAGTGAAGAACGAAGAGCGTCACCGCCGACAGGACGAGCCAGATGACGACGGCCGTCGGGAGGCCGGCCGTCGTGCCGACACCCATGAACTTCACCAGCGGCGAGGCCGCGCCCCCGGCCGCGCCGCCGGAGTAAACGAGGGCGGCGCCCTGAATCACGATGCTCATCGCAAGCGTCATCACGAAGGGGTTGATCCCCACGCAGGCGACGGCGAGGCCGTTGACGAGGCCGATCAGAACCGCCTGCCCGGCGCAGACGGCGAAGGCCTCCAGGTTGTTCGCGTCCCGGCCCTGAAGGATATTGGCCGCGACGACGTTCGTCAGAATCGCGACGGAGCCGACCGAGAGGTCCACCCCGCCCGAGAGGATCGCCGCCGTCTGGCCGATGCAGATGATGCCGAGCGGCGCCGCGAGCCTCAGAAGGTTGAACAAACTGCTCCGGGCCAGCAAGCCGGGGGCTATCGTTCCGGCGGCGGCGAGCAGCACGCCTATCAGACAGACGATGGGAACGGTGTTCCCCAGCGCCGGATTTCGGATGAATTTTTTCAGGCGGGGCGGCATCGTCGCGTCATCCTCCGCTGCCGCGCTCGGCGAAGCGCGTTCTGAGAGCGGCGGCGGTCACGGCGATCACGAGGAGAACCCCTTTCAGGACGTACTGCCAGTACGTGGAGACTCCCATGTGATTGAAGATGTTGCCGAGACCCGTGATGAGAAAGGCCGCGGCCGTGGTGCCCAGGACGCTGCCGACTCCGGTGGAAAAGTTCGTCCCGCCGGCGATGACCGCCGTCATCGAGTCGAGCGAAAAGGGAACGCCGGAAAGGGCGTCGCCGGAGCCCATTCGGGCCGAAAGGTACAGCCCCGCCAGGGCCGCGAAAAAACCGCCCGCCGCGTGGGCGGCGATCTTCGTTTTCATGATATTGACGCCGGACGTGAAGGCGGACTGCTCCCCTCCTCCGACGGCCCTGATGTGAAACCCGGCGGCCGTGCGGTCCAGAATAAACCAGGAAGCCGCGGCGAACGCCGCCAGAATCAGAAGCGGCACGGGGATGAAGCCGATTTTCGCGTCGGGCAGCTTCATCCAGACATAGGGAACAGACCCCCCGGGGGACTCCATCAGCCAAAGCGCCAGCCCGAGAAGCACGGAATTCGAGGCGAAGGTCGTCACCATCGCGTCTATCCTGATAAGCGAGGTCAAAACGCCGTTCACCACCCCGACGGCGACGCCGATCAGCAGCCCGAGGGCAGCCGTCAGGATTATCGACGAGGGCGGGTCTTTCATGAGCAGGGCCGCCGTCACCGTGACGATGCTGATCACGCCGCCCACGCAGAGATCGACGTCGCCCGCCAGAATGGCGAAGCTCTGTCCCAGGCTCACGAGTCCGAGGGCGGCCGTCTGTATGATCACGTTGTTGAGGTTGTACGGGGAGCGGAACGACTCCGACGCCGCCAGAGCCGTCAGCAGTATGACGGCCGTAATGAAAAAAATCGGCGCCGACGGCGTCAGCAGCGCTCCCCGGAGTCTTTCGTTTCGGAATCTTTCTTTTCGGAAATTCTCTTTCATAAGGCTTCTTTTCATAAGGCTTCTTTTGCCTCCTCCGTTCCGAGCCCCCACATGGCGCGCATGATGTGCTCGCGGTCGGCGTTTTCGGCCTCGAACTCCTCCGTGATCCGCCCGGCGTGGACCACCAGGATTCTGTCGCACACGAGCAGCAGTTCCGAAATGTCTCCGGAGACGACGACGATCCCGCTTCCCCCGTCGGCGAAGGCGCGGATGAGGAGGTAGATATCCTCCTTCGCCCCGACGTCGATGCCCCGCGTCGGCTCGGAGAAGAGCAGCACCTTCGGTTTGCAGGCGAGGCATTTCGCGATGACGACCTTCTGCTGGTTGCCGCCGGAGAGGGAATACGCCATCCGCGAGGGATCGTCCGTCGAGAGCTTCACGTCGGACATGGAGCGCCTAACGTCCTCCCGGGCCGCCCTGCCGAACTTGAGGACGCCCGCGGCGGAGCGTTCTTTCAGCGTCGAAAGCGTCAGGTTCTGTTCGATGTCGAGCCGGAGGCAGAGCCCCTCTTCCTTCCGCTCCTCGGGGACGAAAACGACGCCGCGCCTCAGAGCGTCGGCGGGGCTTTTGAGCGCCGCCGGAACGCCGTCGATCCGCACCTCGCCGGACGCGCGCATGTCGCCGTACAGCGCGCGCAGAATCTGCCTCTGCCCCTGTCCCTCCAGCCCGACGATGCCGACGATCTCCCCTTTGCGGAGGGAAAAGCTCACGTCGTGAAAGTGCTTCGGGTGGGAAAAATTCTTCACGGACATCACGGGGAGCTCCGAAGATTTTGTTTTTTCTTTTTCGATCCCGCTGCGAAGGCGCTTTTGTATCCTTTCCTTTCCCGTCATCATGCGAACCGCCTCGGATTCGCTGATTTCGGAAGACGGGCGCGTGGCGATGACGCGCCCGTCGCGGAGGACGGTGACCCGGTCCGAAATTCCGAGGACCTCTTCCATGTGATGGGAGATGAAAATGACGCTGCGCCCTCCCTCGCGCAGTCTGCGGACGATGTCCAGCAGGCGGTCTATTTCCGCTCCGTTCAGCGCGGCGGTCGGCTCGTCCATGATGATGAGGCCGGCGTCCCAGGAGAGGGCCTTCGCTATCGCGAGCAGCTGTTTCTGCTCGACGGAGAGCGTGCGGACGAGGGCGGTCGGCTCGACGGAGAGGCGCACTTCTTCGAGGAGACGCCGCGTGTCGGCGTAAAGCGCGGCAAAATCCACCACGCCGAACCGCCCGGCGGGCTCCCGTCCGAGGTACATGTTCTGGGCCGCCGTCATCTGGGGAATGAGGTCGAATTCCTGATGGATCACGCCGACGCCGAGTTCCGCGGCGTGCGACGGCGAACGGATGACGACGGGCTCGCCCTTCACGAGCAGCGTCCCTTCTTCCGGCCTGTAGAGACCGGAGAGTATCTTGATCAGGGTGGACTTGCCCGCTCCGTTTTCACCGATCAGGCCGTGTACCTCGCCGCTCCCGAAGGACAGGCTCACGTCCGTCAGAACCCGGACGCCCGAAAAAAACTTGGACACTCCCCGCGTTTCGATAAACGAGGGGAGGGCGGGGGAGCCGGCGAACCCGCTTTCGGGCGGACGAGCTCCGCCCCCCCGAGCCTGAACGTCTGCCTTAAAAGGACGGTCCATGATTATTTGCTGCCCCAGAGCTCCTTGTTCTTCTCGTCGGAGAGCAGGGTATCGACCCAGAACATGTCGGAGAAATCGGGCCGGACGAGAACATCGACGTTGCCGTTGTCCATGATGGCGAGATCCGTTCGGATATGGCGCTGTACGGGCTTGCCCGCCATGACGTCGAGCGCGAAGTTGAGGGCAAGAACGCTGCAGTAGGGAGGATTGGTCGCGCAGTAGGCCTCGAAGCCGCTTTCCGCCTTGAGTTTGCTCCAGATTTTCGCAAAGCCGTTGCTTGCGGTCCCGACAATGGGAACGACGCGGCCGGCCTCGATCATCGCCGTCAGGGCGCCCTGCGCCGAGCCGCCGCCGTCGGTCCATACTCCGTCTATAACCGGATTCGCGGCCAGAAAACTTTCCATGGCGGCCTTGCCTTTGTCGAAGGCCCAGTTCACCCACGCCTCCCCGACCACCTCGATGTCAGGGTACTTCTTCAGAACCGCCAGAGCGCCGTCCCAGCGAAGCTGCGCGCTGGAGGTGCCTTTGATCCCGCCGAGCATGACGATCTTTCCCTTGCCCCCGATTTTCTTCGCGAGCCACTCCATGTTCTGAGTTCCGATCCCGGATTCGTTCGCCTCGACACGGATCGTGACCTTGTCGGTCTCGACGAGATTGTCGAACGTGACGACCAGAATGCCCGCCTCGACCGCTTTTTCGACGACCGGCGAGATGGCGGTCGGGGACGCCGCCGTGACCAGCAGGATGTCCACCTTCCTGGCGATGAGGTCCTCGATGTCCGAGATCTGCTTGGCGATCTGCCCTCCGGCGTCCGTGATGTAATACGCCTTGATCAAATCTTTACGCTCTTCGCAGACCGCTTTGAACTCTTCCACCATCGCCACCTTGAAAGCGTTGGAGGGCGACACGTTGCTGAGTCCGACCACGTAGGGCGGGGCTTTCTGGTATTTGGCCGAGTTGACGAGTTCCTCCGCCGCCGACGCCACCCCCGGCAAACACAACACCGCAGCCAGCGCAAACCTGACGAACCACACGAACTTCCTCATTTCAAACACTCCTTTCGTCTTACCGAACGATCTTTCCCGCTCGGTAGGCTTTGAAAATCTCCCCATACGCCTCTCCGTCCCTGATAAAGCACCCCACCACGCCGCCGCGCGCCATGACCTCGCTGCAGTAACTGCATGTCACGCACAGTTTCGACCGGTCGATTCCGCCGTTTTCCAGGATGTCGCGCGGCATATCCGGGTACGCCAGCATTTCGCGGCCCAGCCCGACGAATGCGGCCCCTCCTTCGCGTATCACCCCGGAGGCCACGTTGGGGATGAACTCCCCCAGCCAGGAATACCCGAAGCCGGACATCGCGATATCCGGAACCGCTTTCTGCGCCGCGGCCGTCAGCTCTATTCCGCGGCACACCCCTTTCATGGGGTGCTCCGGCATGTCCGGGGCGCCGGCGGCTCCGCGGGCGAACGGCCGGTTCACCCATGCCCTTCCGTAGGGCGTTCCGCATGTGGTCGAGACATAAACCACCCCTCTTTCTTTCATCTGCTCCAGAAGTTTCAGAGGCTCCGTCAGGTCGGGCACCGGGGCGCCGCTCTCATCCTTCAGGCTCTCCTCCTTTGCCGTCTCCTCCTTCACGCCCCACCCGTGAGGCCATTCGATGGCGTCGTAGAGATTGAGGCGGGAAATCAGCTGAAAATCCGGGTCCGAGACCTTGCTCCTGACCCCATCCAGCATTTCCAGAACCATGCGCACCCGGTTCTCGTAGGAACCGCCCCATCGCCCGGGGCGCGCGCGCGCCGCGAGCAGATCCGAGGTCAGGTATCGGTGGCAGGCCTTTACGTCCACGCCGTCGAACCCGATTTCGTAAGCGAGAACGGCCGCGTCGACGAATCGGTCCCGCACCTCCTCCAGCTCGCCGTCGGAGAGCAGCGGGGTGTCGTCCGGGACCTTCGCCCTCCGGTCGAACTCCGGGAGGCGGGCGGCGAGGCGGGGTTTCGCCCCGGTCGCGCGGGAATAGCGCCCGCTTTCCTGCAGCTGGATGTAGCAGAGAGGAACGTGCCCCATAACGCGCCCGGCCTCGCCGCGCGTTTCGTCGAGCAGTTTTTTGATCGCGGGGGCGGTCGAGCGGTTCAGCATGAGCTGCCAGTCGCTGGCGCGGCCTTCCCGGGAAAACGCGACGGCCTCGAAGTGGATGAGCCCGCTTCCTCCCCCGGCGTACCTGCGGTAACGGCGAAACGTCCGCTAGCTCGGCGTTCCGTCCGAGTTGGCGTCCCGGCCTTCTACCGGCAGAACGGCAAAACGTGTCGGAGCGAGCTTCGCCCCAAGCCTCACGCCTCCGGCGAGGGGAGACAGGTCGTCGGACCACGGAAGATGAAGTCCCATGGAACTCGCCTCGGCCCGCACCTCGTCCGCGCCATGAAAGCCGCCGTGAA
>JAISMH010000016.1 GCA_031276855.1 Synergistaceae bacterium | reverse complement strand
CTGCTGTTTCTTCAATTATAAGGGCAATGTCAATGAGAGAAAAAACAGATGGGGTCAGGGGACTCGTCCCCTGCGGGGCATGGGGCGGAGCCCCATGGTTTTCGGTTGAGGGGTCACTCGAATTCTTTCAGGCCCAGACGTTTGTACTCGCGCAGAAGGAGGCAGAGGGCCAGCGCGCCGCTCGCGAAGTCCATCACGGGAAAGCAGTGCCAGATTCCCGTCAGCCCGAAGATCCGGGGCAGGAACCAGACGGCCGGGATCAGGAAAAGGGTCTGGCGCGCCAGGTTGAGAAACAGGCATACCCGGGCTCTCCCCATGCCCTGAAAGAAACTGACGGTGATCAGGGCGATGCCCACGAGCAGCACCCCGGAGTAGGATATCCGGGCCCCCTGCTCCGCCAGGGCCAGCAGATCCGGATCGGTCGTGAAGAGGCGCAGCATCTCCCCGGCCCAAAAGTAAACGCTGACCGCGCTGCTGAAAAAATACCCCGAGGCCAGAATCAGCGCCCACTTCAAGATTCCGAGAATGCGCCCCATGAGGCGGGCGCCGTAGTTGTAGGCGAAGAGGGTCTGCACGGCCTCCCCTATCCCGATCACGGGCATGAACAAAAGCGAGTCCCAGCCCATGAAGGCCCCGAACGCCGAGACGGCCAGGCTGCCGCCGTGCGCGGACAGGGCCCTGTTGAAGAGCACCATGAACAGGGTGAAGGACATATCCGTCAGAAAGGAGGAGAAGCCCAGCAGCAGCACCCGGCCCAGCACGGAGGGCCGGGGAAGGAAGTTCTTCATTTTGAAGCGCACGACGCCCGCGCGGCGGACGTAGAACGAGGCGATCCACAGGGCGGACAGGCCCTGCGAGATGATCGTCCCCCACGCCGCCCCGGCGATCCCCATGCCTCCCCAGACGATGAAAAGCGCGTCGAAGACGATGTTCGACAACGCGCCGAGGATCTGCGTTCCCATGGCGAAGGTCGGGCGCCCCTCCGCGCGGACGCAGAAATTCAGGGTAAACGCCATATTGGCGAGAGGAATGCCCAAAAGAATGATTCGCAGGTACTCCCGCGCCGACGGCAGAAGCGTCTCGTTTGCCCCGCTCACCGACAAAATCCAGTCGAGCTTCAGCGCGCAGAAAACCGCGACGGCCAGGGACGCGATAAAAATGCCCGCCGTGACGGTACCCAGAATTTTCTCGGCCCTTTCTTCGTCGTTCTCGCCCAGGGCTATCGAGATCAGGGTCGCGCCGCCCACGCCGAACAATAGGCAGAGCCCGACGTTGAAGATCATGAAGGAAAAGCAGAGGCCGATGGCGGCCAGTCCCTCCGCGCCCACCACCCGCCCGACAAAAATACGGTCCACGATGTTGTAGAGGGCGTTGGCCAGCATCCCCGCGATGGAGGGCACGGCAAAAGACACGATGAGTTTCAAGACGGGCTCGGTGCCCATACGCTCCGGACGCTGCATGAATGTATACCTCGTTGTTTTGCGTTTTCGCAGTATCTGACCTGCCGGGTAAGACACTATACCACAAGAGAAGAGCGGGGCCAAAGGCGAAACGCGCGCGGAAGGGGATGTTGTTCAGAGAGGGCGTCCACAAACGGTGCCGGCAGCCGTTTCGGGGACGTGCCGGCATCGTTTCAGGCGCTGCCTGTTTCGTTTGAACGGTTACCCTATTTCATCTTGAAACCTATTCCATACTTGAAATCTATTTCATCTTGAAATGCGAGAGAATCTCCTTCATTTCCTCGGCTGACTGGGACATCTCGTCGGCCGACGAGGAGACGGAATTCCCTATGGAGGAGGCCTGGTTGCTCAAGTCGTGGAGATCCGACATTTTCTGCGCTATCTGCCTGGTGCTCTTGGTTATCGCTTCGATGGCGTTTGTTATCTCCATGCTGGCCGCGGCCTGTTCCTGTGCCACGGCGGCTATGGATTGAATCGACTCGTTGGCGTTGGTGATCTCCTGCAGTGCCGTGTCCAGGCCGCCGGCGACCGTACTCGTCATGGACATCATCTGATGCGCTATTCCGGCGGAATCCTCCGTTGCCGACAGGGCGTCTCCCGCGTTCTGGCTGAGGGCGGAGACCAGAACCTCGACGTTCTTCGATGCGCTGCGCGACTCCTCGGCCAGCTTGCGCACCTCTTCCGCGACGACGGAGAAACCTCTTCCGGCCTCCCCTGCCCGCGCCGCCTCTATCGCGGCGTTCAGGGCGAGGAGGTTCGTCTGATCCGCGATGGACTCTATGACGTTCATGAAGTTGGATATTTCGGAAACCGAACCGGCCAATTCTCGAATTTTCTTCTGATTCTCGGTGGTTCTTTTATCGACCATGTCAATGTGCCCGATCAGGTCGTTCGTGGAACTCACCGCGTCCTTTGAAAGCTGGGTGGTTTTCACGAGAGCTTCCGCGCTTTTGATGGCCATTTCGGCCACGGAATTCGTTCCCTGCGCTATTTCCGATATTCCCATGCTGCCCTTCTCCGCGGCCTCGGCGTTGGCGTCGCAGAAACGCGACACATCTTCAATCAGCGACCGGGTGCGAAGCATCGCGCTGCTGTTCTCGTGAGACATGCCGGCCAGAGCCAGCGTGTGACGCACGACCGAATCCGACGACCTGACAACCTGCGAGATAACGGTCCTTTGGTCATCAATCATGCCGGAAAGCGACTCCACGAGCGACCCCAGCTCGTCCCGTGCGCCGTACCCAAAGTCGTCCGCCGTGATCGTGAGGTCGCCGTTCCTGCCTCTCTCCGAGAGGTCGGCGATTCTCTTCAGCGGTTTCGATATCCTTCTCGCGAGGCAGTAAGATATGACGAACGCCGCGCTCAGCACGATCAGCGCGCTCATTCCCACCGCGGCTATGGAGGACCTTATCGCCGAGACGATGCCCTCTACGGATTTTCCGGTGAAGAGCATTCCCACTATTTTGCCGGAGCCGGGATCCTTCAGCGGCGTATAGTTGGCTATATACGAATTGCCCAGGAGCTCCGTTTCTCCGAAATAATCCCTGCCGCCGTTCAGCACGTAGTCGACCACGGTCTGAGACGCGTCGGTGTCCACGATTCTTCTGCCGCCCTTCTGCAGCGTCGTATTGATTCGGGTCTTGCCGGCAAACACCGTCGCCTCGACCCCGAAGAGCGCCTTCACCTGATCGACAAGATCCGTATCCTCCAGCGAAAGGGCGGTTCTCAGCATCCCGACGACCGCGCCGTTGTATTTTACGGGGGCGCCGCAGTAATAGCCGAGCTTAGTGGAAGCCGCGGTCATGAACATCTCGTAGGAGTTGCCGCGGAGCGCGTTCTGCGCGTCGGCGCTGCCGCCTATGTTGTCGCCGATCCGAAATTTGTCGTGCGGACGCGCGAGGACTTCGCCGTCCGCGGCGGCGATGACGAGTATGTCGATATTCGCCGCGTCCAGGAGCGGCTTCGTCAAATTATACAGGCCCTCCGAGTCCTTTTCGCTGACGAGGCGGGCAAGCTCCGCCGATTCGATCAGCTTGTCTCTGAACGCGCGAGTCAATTCCATATTGTCCTGCAGTATTTTCCTGAAACCGGCTATGGAGTACTGCGCCTCTTCCCGGGCGTTCCTGTACATATAGCCGCTGAAAAATCTCATCGCGATAATAGAGGTACAGGCCACGGATATCACAACCAGAAGAAAAGAAACCACTATGATTTGCGTCCCGATTTTCGCGTTCTTAAACAAGTGCAGCCCCCCTGAAATTTGTGTTATGACACGACTTTTATCTTGAAAGCTCAGACTGTCCTTTCAATACTATAGCAGTATGTTAACACAAGAGGCAAAAGCAGTAAAAATAAAAACGGGACACGGTTCTAATGGTGACAGCCGCAGGAACAGGAGCCGCAGCTGCCGCCGCAGTTTTTGGCGTTCTTCAGGGAAGGGCCCTCGACGAGCAGCAGCGTCTTGCCCCGGCACTCCGGGCAGCGCAGGGAAAGCTGGGAGACCTCCTGCTCGAACGTGCAGGAACACGCCGCGCATTTGAAAACGCGCTTTTCCTCTGTTTTTACCGTTTTTTCTTCCATAGCGATGCCTCTCCTTTTCTTACAAGTTTCCGATCGTCGCGGCCATGACGGCCTTGATCGTGTGCAGGCGGTTCTCCGCCTCGTCAAACACCTTGGAGGCCGGCGACTCGAACACCTCTTCCGTGACCTCTCCGCCCTTGACCGCGGGCAGGCAGTGCAAAAAGATGGATGAGTCCTTGCCCGTGGCTTTCATGAGTTCGGCGTTGACCTGATAAGGGCCGAGAAGTTTGACGCGGGCCTCCTTCCGATCCTCCTCGCCCATCGACACCCACACGTCGGTATAGACGGCGTCCGCGCCTTCGACGGCCTCCTTCGGATCCTCGGCGATCCGAATCCCGGCCCCGCGCGCGCGGGCTATTTCCCCGCACCGGCCGGTCAGCGCGGGGTCGGGGAAAAGCTCCTTCGGCGCGCCGATCGAGAAGCGGATTCCCACTTTGGCACAGCCGATCATCAGGGCGTTGGCCATGTTGTTGCGCCCGTCGCCGACGTAGGCCAGGGAAAGCCCCTCGAGACGCCCGAAGTTTTCCCTCAGGGTCAGGAGGTCCGCCAGGACCTGGGTGGGGTGGTCGGTGTCCGTCAGGCCGTTCCAGACGGGAACGCCGGCCCACCGCGCCAGTTCCTCGGCCGTACTCTGTTTGAAGCCGCGGAACTCCACGCCGTCGAACATCCTTCCCAAAACGCGGGCCGTGTCCCGGACGTCCTCCTTGCCGCCCAGGTGGATGTCGTTCTTTCCCAGAAACTCCGCGTGCCCTCCCTCGTCCGCGCAGGCCACGGTGAAGGCGCAGCGTGTGCGCGTCGAAGCCTTCTCGAACAGCAGGGCCACGTTCTTGCCGGCCAGGGCCGTCCCTCTGACGCCGGAGCGCTTCTTCGCCTTGAGGCCGGCGGAGAGGTCCAGAAGATAAACGATTTCCTCGGCTGTGAAGTCCATCAACGTCAGAAAACTTCTTCCTTTCAAATTCACGGGCATAGCCAACGACTCCTCTCGGGAATTATTATTCAGGAATACCGCAAGCGCCTGCAATAATAAACCTGAGAATATTTTATGTCAAATAATAAACTTATATTGTCATACGAGCGGCGCACGTTGATTGTCAATCGTCTGAGAAAATGTCCGCTGAAAGAGGACTGATTCGTCCGAGAAAAAGTCCTCTTTCGAGACCAGCCCGGGCACCCGCTGTACATTTCCCCGCACGCCGGGTGCCGGGCCGATTCCTCCCCAGAGGGTTGCATAAATCCACTTGAATGATGTACAATTCAAATTAGAAAAAGATTTTATAGAGGGGTGTGCAACAGGGTATACCCACTTGCACAGCGTCGGACGTTCGAAAGGAGCCTTGCAATGACTGGACTCTGTGAAAGGGTGATGCGTAAAAAAGGGATAGGCAGGAGGGTATACCCTTTTGCAGGGTCTGGTTGTTTATGGCATGTGCAGACCGAGATTTTCCGTGAAAGGAGCAGAGATGAAATTATCCGTCATCGTTCCGGTTTACAATGTGGAAGCCTATCTGGCGGAGTGCCTTGAGTGCCTCCTGGATCAGGATTTGGACGCGGCCGACTACGAGATCGTTCTCGTCAACGACGGTTCAGCGGACGATTCGAAGCGTATCGCCGAACAATACGCCGAGAGGTATGCCCATATTGTGCTTTTCAGCCAGAAAAACAGCGGTCAGAGCGTTGCCAGAAATGTCGGCGTCTCCAAGGCCAAGGGGGATTTTTTGTACTTCATCGACTCGGACGACTACATCGAAAGAAAATCTCTGGGTAAAATTCTCGCGTTCATGGAAAGAAACGACCTCGATTTCTGCGGTTTCGCTTCAAAACGAACGCCGGACAGAAACGCCTCCGGCGTTCCCGATTGGAGAGGTCTGGAAAAAGAACCGGAAGTCCTGACCGGATTGCAGCTGATCGCTGAATATGGATATAACAATGGCGTGTGGTGGTATATCTTCAAAAAGGATATTCTGGAGCGGAACGGCATTTTTTTTGAACCCGAAACGCGCGTAGAAGATGGGCCGTTCACCACCAATCTTTTGATTCACACCGACAGAGCGGTCTTTTTGCCCGTGCAGCTGTATTATTATTACATCAACAGGCATTCCATAATAGAGACGACAGACCGGACGATATGTCAGAAGATATCGGAAGGGATGCTTGTCGCCGTAAAACGGTTTACGCCTTTGATTGAAACGGCGAAGGAAAGAGGCGCCAACGCCGCGGTCTTGCGGCGGTTGAAAATCAGGCAGGAATCGTATGTTTTCTTTTTCGTACTCCGGGAGATCCGAATCGGAACGCCGTTTGAAAAAATCAAAGAGCGTCTGCTGACTATCCGCAAAGAGACTTCGGCTTGGCCGCTCGTCCTTTTTTCCAAAGAAGAGTACGGCGAGTTGCGGTTCAAAGTGTTGACGACGGTGGTGAATCATCTTTTTCTGCTGCGGATTGCCTGTGCAGTCTATAATTTCCTGAAGCCGCTCTTTTTGCGCGCAGGCCCGGAAGAACGGCTGCCCCCTTCATAAAATTACAGCCCCGCCCGAGAGGGCGGGACCGCCATTATAGCGCTTTGCGGTTTCGTCAAAATTCCCGGCGCTCTTTGATGCGCGCGGCTTTGCCGCTGAGCTTGCGGAGATAGTAGAGCTTCGCGCGGCGCACCTTGCCCTGCCGTTTGATCTCGATTTTGTCGATGGACGGACAGTGCAACGGGAAAATACGCTCCACGCCCACGCCGCTCGAAATCTTGCGCACGGTGAAGGTCTCGTTCAGGCCGCCGTGCTGGCGCGCGATCACGATTCCCTCGAAAACCTGAATGCGCTCCCTGACGCCCTCCTTAACCTTCACATGCACCCTCAGCGTGTCCCCCGGCCGAAAGGCGGGGAGGTTCTCCTTCGTGTATTTTTTTTCGACGAGATCCAGTATGTTCACTTTCGCAGCGCCCCCTTAGGCTGAATAAATAATGCCGAATAGAAATTTGAATAACAATACAAGACAAACGAAAGGGCCGAGAGCTACCTCGAACCCAGAAACCGATCGAGTACCGCCGCAATTTCCCCGCTCAGGGGCAGCCGCCCCCCCTCCGGGGGAATCATGCGAACATCGCATCGTTCGAGATTTCTTCCGTATTCTTCCTCCGAGCCGATCCTCGACCGGAAACAAAAGACCACCGGGCGCCTCTCTTCCAGAAGAAAACGCTTCACATCCAGCCAATGGCGCGCGCCGTCGCGCTCCCCTCCGGCTTCACGCTCCTGTGCCTCTTCGCCATGCCCTTTTTTATCGGAAACGCCGACAAGCAACGGCCGGCCTTTCTTCTTCTCTTTTTCCCCGACCCATCTCAGCAGATGATCGAAAGAGGGCAACAACTTGAAGAAGGGCAGCGACTTCACCTTGCTCGGCTTTTTATCGTCCGCGCTCTCCAGTTCCATGCGAATTGCTTCCCTGATTTTTTCTCTGTCCCCGGAGTCACTTGCGGGAAAAAGCAAAAGCACGGCTCCGTAACTCCCGCACAGATCCGCCCACTCCCGAACACGTCCGACATCGGCAAGGGTCCCCTCGGCGGCGAGATAGAAACCGCCGCGCAGATACCCCCCCAAGCCGCACCGCGCCAGCAAATCGGGACGCCGGGAAAGCGTGCGGGCCACGGCCCGGCTTCGCCGCCATTCCTCGATTTGCGCCGCGTCGCCGGAGAGAAGCACTTCCGGGACCTCTCTGCCGTTCCAGGAGGCGGGGCGCGTGTAATGGGGATAATCCAGCATTCCCCCGTAAAACGAGTCCTTCGTTACGGCCTCGCTTTTTCCCACGACCCCCGGAATCAGGCGGGACACCGCATCGACGATCGCCATCGCGGGAATCTCCCCGCCGGTCAGAACGCAGTCTCCCACCGAGACCTCGACATCCACCGCCTGCTCGGCGAAACGCTCATCCACGCCCTCGTAATGTCCGCAGACGAGCGCGACATGCTCCTGGTGAAAAAGGGATTCCACGATATCCTGCGTCAGGGGAACCCCCTGAGGCGAAGGATAGACGACAAAGGGCCTTTTCCCGTTTCCGCCCTCTCCCGCAAAATTCAGGGCCTCTTCCAGAGGACGAGGCATCAGCACCATTCCTCCGGTTCCGAAGGCGTAGTCGTCGATCTGCCGGTAGGCCCCTTTCCCGAAAGAACGTAAATCCACCACGTCAACCCGAAAGAGCCCCGCTTTCAGAGCCCGTCCGACGATGCTGGTCTGCAGAAAATCGTGAAAAAAATCCGGAAACGCGGTGATGATCGAAAAACGCATTGCTTCTCACCAGAGCCCCTCGATCAGCTTCACGGTGACCGCCCTCGAGGGCAGGTCGATTTTTTTCACGAATTCTTCCGCCGCCGGAATGTAGTGCAACTTCCCCGCTTCGTCCCGGACGGCGTACACCTCATTGCCGCCGGAGGATATAAAATCCTCCACCACACCCAAGACGCCTCCCTCCGCGTCCGCGTCCAAAACCCGGAGGCCGATCAAGTCGTCCACCCAAAAGGTGTCCTCGGGCAGAACCGTCCGCTCCTCGGGGTCGATCAGAACCGACAGTCCCACGAGCTTCTCCGCTTCGTCCCTGTTCGGAACGTCGCCTTCGACGATCAGCTCGCCCTTGCTTTCGTGCGCCCTCACGCGCCCGACGCGGAGTGTTCGCACAAAAACACCCTCCGCGTAAAGATTCAGCGCGTCCATCCGCCAGAAGCGTTCCGGGAAATCCGTCAGAGGGACGACACGAACCTCCCCCCTCACCCCGTGCGCGGCGGAGACGCGGCCAATGAGTATTTTTTTCCCGCTTTCAATTTCGCTTGAGCTTTCACCCTCGAAGGTGTTCTTATTCTTCGACGATGTCGACATCCACCCTCTCTCCCGCTTTCACGGCGGCGGCTTTGGCCAGCAGACGAATCGCGTTGATCGTGGCCCCCCTCTTGCCGATGATGCGGCCGACGTCCTCGTGAGAGACGCGGATCATGATCTTGATTCCATTTTCTCCGTCGCTGCTCTCCACGCTCACGGCGTCCGGCTGAGTGACAAGATGTTTCGCGACAAACTCAACAAGCTCCTTATAGCTGGCCATTGCGGCACCTCCTAAATTTTTGCGTTGCAAAACTTACACAGGTTGCACAAAACAGACTGACCTCCAAACCGAACACGACCCGAACCTGAAATCCCGCAGACTTGAGCTTTTTGTTTTCGGTTTGCTTCTGAAATTATACTACTTTCCGAAAAGCAGGTCAGCTTTTTTTGGCGTTTTCAAACTTCTCCCAGATCCCCTGTTTTTTCAGAAGCCCTCTCGCCGTTTCCGAGGGCTGCGCGCCGACGCTCAGCCAGTAAAGGGCGCGTTCCTCCTCGATCGCCACGGTGGCGGGGTCGGTCATGGGGTTGTAGGTTCCGATCAGCTCGATGAAGCGCCCGTCTCTCGGGGAGCGGGAGTCGGCCACCACCAGCCTGTAGAACGGAGCCTTTTTCTTTCCGAAACGGGATAAACGAATACGCACTGCCATATACAGAACACCTCCTGATTATTGAAGAGGGCCGAAAGCCCCCGGAACTCCTGACGGACACAAATCCTTGCAGATACTGGGAGACCCGTCCCCTAAAACCTCATTCCCGTTCCTTTGAACATGGATTTGAGGTTGAGGCCCTTGCCGCCGGATGAAAACGTCTTGTAAAGTTTCTTCATCTGCTCGTACTGCGCCAGCAGCTGGTTCACCATCTGGACCGAGGTCCCGGAGCCCAAGGCGATGCGGCGGCGGCGGGAGCCTTTGATAATCTTGGGGTTGCGTCTCTCCGCTCTCGTCATCGACTGGATGATCGCCTTGTTCCTCACGATGGCCGATTCGTCGATCTTCGCTCCGCTCAGGCCCTTCACGCGGCTGAATCCCGGAATCAGCTCCAGTACCTTCTCCAAAGGGCCCATTTTCCCGATTTGCTCGAACTGAAGCAGGAGCGTCTCCAACGTAAATTCCCTGCTTTTCAGGCTTTCGGCCAGTTTTTCCGTCTCGTCGGAACCGACGGACTGAACCTTCTCCAAAAGGCCCTGAATATCGCCCATGCCCATGATCCGCCCCGCCATGCGGCGCGCGTCGAAGGCTTCGAGGGCGTCCGTGGTTTCCCC
>JAISMH010000015.1 GCA_031276855.1 Synergistaceae bacterium | reverse complement strand
CACAGCGTCGGACGTTCGAAAGGAGCCTTGCAATGACTGGATTCTGCGAAAGGGTGATGCGTAAAAAAAGGATATGCAGGAGGGTATACTTCTCTGCACACCCCCCCTGTAAAATCTTTTTCTAGTTTGAATTGTACATCATTCAAGCGGATTTGCGCAAGCCTTTGGGGAGGAATTGTGTCGCTCGTCTGTGATAATGTCCGGGGGAAGGGGTTCCTGCTCCGCCTCTATCCTGATCTCCTGTTCGACGCTTTTTCAGCAAGGAGGGGCTTAAACGGATACATTGTCTCATTACGGTCGGAGTGTTGCTATAATAAACGCAGACAACGCACGGCTATCACAACGCAAAGGTGATGGAGCAAATGGAGCGAATGAAAAAAATGGAGAAGGCGGACGCGCATTGCGTCGCGGCGAAGGACGACGTTGCCGTCGTGATTCGCGATGTGGCGGCGGGGGAGCGGATCGCGGCGCGGAGAGAAAACGGGCCTCCGCTGGAGCTGACGGCCGTCACGGCCGTTCCCGCGGGGCACAAGATCGCGCTGCGCGATTTTCGCAGGGGGGAGAACGTCCTGAAATACGGTTCGGTGATCGGCGCCGCGTCGGAGTACATCCCGAAAGGCGCGCACGTCCATATTCACAATCTCGAGGGCCTGAGAGGCAGGGGGGACCGGCAATGAACTTCATGGGATACGCGAGGCCGGACGGCAGCGTCGGGGTTCGGAATCATCTTCTGGTCCTGCCGTCCGTGGTCTGCGCCAACGACACGGCCATGCGCATCGCTTTGCAGCTGAACGGGGCCGTCTGCGTCACGCACCAGCACGGGTGCGCGCAGCTTCCCGCCGACGCCGCCCAGACGAGGCGGACCCTGGCGGGGTTCGGGGCGAACCCGAACGTGGCGGCCTGTATCGTGGTGGGGCTGGGGTGCGAGACGGTCCAGGCGCGGGATGTCGCCCGCGATATCGAGGCGATGTCGCCCGGCAAGCCCGTCGCCTGCCTGACCATTCAGGACGGGAACGGGACCCTCGACACCATCACCAGAGGCGTCCGAATCGGGCGCGGGATGCTGGCGGAGATGTCCGTCATGCGCCGCGGCGAACACCCTCTTTCCGCTCTGACTCTGGGGCTCGAGTGCGGGGGATCCGACGCGTGGTCCGGCATCTCGGCGAACCCCGCCGCGGGCGGCGCCTCCGACCGCCTGATCCGGGAAGGCGGCACGTCCATTCTGTCGGAAACGCAGGAGATGATCGGCGCGGAGCACCTTCTGGCCGAGCGGGCGGAGCGTCCCGATATAGCGGAGCGCCTGTTTTTCATTGTTCGGAGGGCGGAGGAGGGCGCGCTTTCCGGCGGCGTGGACATCCGGCTGGCCAACCCCACGCCGGGCAACCGGCAGGGCGGAATCTCGACGCTGGAGGAAAAGTCTCTGGGCTGCATCAGCAAGGCCGGACAGGACGCCCCCCTGGTGGAGGTCCTCGACTACGCGGAACGCCCCACCCGGCGCGGACTGGTCGTCATGGACACGCCGGGGCACGACATCGAGTCCATCACGGGCATGGCGGCGGGCGGCGCTCAGGTGATCTTCTTCACCACCGGGCGCGGAACCTGCACCGGCTGCCCCATCGCCCCGGTGATCAAAATCTGCTCCAACACCCCGACGTTCGAGCGGATGCGCGACAACATGGACATCGACGCCGGCCCGATCGTCACGGGAACGAAGACGATCGCCGAGCTCGGCGGGGAGCTCTTCGCCGAAATGCTGCGCGTCGCGGACGGAAAATCCACGAAAAGCGAGGACCTCGGCTACGCCAGCTTCGCCGTCAACCGCATCGGCCCGACGCAGTGACCGGCGGGCGCGGTGTCGGGAACAGGGTGCGGGAATGGGGTATAATCGCATGGGTACGGGAAGCCCCCGTCATTATGAGAGGCGCCCGTCATTATGAGAGGAGAGATTCGGATATGGTCGTCGACGTCTTTGGGATACTGTCGAACATCGGCAGTTGGTTTGGGGTTTTGCTCATCGCGGTGCTGCTGTTTTCTTCCGCCGTCAAAATCGTACCGGAGTACAGGCGGGTCGTCATCTTCCGCCTGGGGCGCCTGGCCGGGAGCCGCGGGCCGGGCATCGTGTTCGTCATTCCCGTCATCGACCGCGTGGTCACCGTCGACCTCCGCATTTTGACGATGGACGTCCCCGTCCAGGAGGTCATCACGAAGGACAACGTGCCCATCAAGGTCAACGCCGTCGTGTACTTCCGGGTGCTGGACCCGTCGCACTCCGTCGTGGAGGTCGAGAACTACGTTCAGGCCACGAGCCAGCTGGCCCAGACGACCCTGCGCTCCGTCGTCGGCTCCGTCGAGCTGGACGAGGTTCTGTCCTCCCGCGAAAAAATCAACCACGAACTGCAGAAGATCATCGACGAACGCACCGACCCGTGGGGAATCAAGGTCAGCGCCGTCGAGGTGAAAGAACTGGAGCTCCCCGAGGGCATGAAGCGCGCCATGGCGCGTCAGGCGGAGGCCGAGCGCGAGCGCCGCGCCAAGATCATCGCCGCCGAGGGCGAACTGCAGGCCGCGGCCAAGCTGTCCGAGGCCGCGCAGCAGATGGAGATCTCGCCCGTGACGCTGCAGCTGCGCTACCTGCAGACCATACGCGAAATCGCGGGGGAGCGGAACTCCACCACCTTCTTCCCCATCCCCATCGACCTCCTGAAGCCCTTCGTCGAAAACGCGCTCCGCAAACCGTAGATTATAAAATAATAAATTATAAATCACAATCCATTTTTCGCATCCCACCACTCCGGCAGGTCTTTTTCAGAACTCTGTCTCAGGAACAGCGCGAGGTCCTCTATTTGGGCCGCGCGCTGTTTTCCGTCGGGAGCGGGCAGCCGGATGTTTCCCCTGTCCACCTCGAGGCGGAGGGCCGCCAGAGCGTACCAGGCCGCGGCCTGTCTGCGGTTCAAATAGAAGACGGTGCCCTTTGCCTCCAGAAATTTTTGCAGCTCTTTCTGCACGCTCGGCCAATTTTTGCGGAGTCTGAAATCCTGGCGCCCGGCGGCGACGCAGAAGCATTCCCCGTCGGGGTGATCCCACAGGAAGGAGACCCCGCGCGCCAGCGCCGTCTGGACCGCGCGGTGGTTTTCTTGCGTGCTGACGATGAAGGCGCAGGCCCCGCCTCCCTCGCGCCGCGCCGTCAGGGCGATGTAGCCGTCCTCCGTGCGGCGGACGTCTGTGAAGTCCGCGCGGGAGAGCAGGCAGGTTTCGAGGGCGCGGACAAGGCTTTCGGGATCGGGGGAACGCCTGACGCCGGCGTCCGCCTTTTTGCGCGCTTTGCGGTATTCGTCCGCGAAGACTTCCAGAATCGCCCCCGGCCCGTCTTCAGTTAAAGAAGAGCCAGTCAAAGAAGGGCCGGCCGAAGAGGTATCGGAAGGCTCGACTAAATCGAGGGTATCGAAGGCATTCGGGATATTAAAGGCATTCGAGACATCGAAGGAATTCGAGACATTAAAGGGTTCTCCGGCGGGTTCTTCGCTGCGCGGCTCGCCGCCGCGCGGTTCTCCGCCGAGGGATGCCAATTCGGCGAGTTCCCTTTCGATTGGGTCTTTTTCAAGGGGCTCCTTTTCGGGTTCTCTTTCGCGCACGATTTCGCGGTTGGCCAGTTCGATCACGGCGCGCGGAGAATACCCCGCTTTCAGCTTCCCCTCCAGCCGCTCCATCAGCCATTGAAACTTTTCCTCGGTATCGCCCTTGAAGCGGGATTCGAGCCGGACCCGGATGAGCTCCCGCGCCTGCTCCAGCGTGCAGGCGTAGAGGAACATCTCGTTCCCGGAAAGCCGCTGCGTCACGGCCGGATCGAGCCGTGAAAAACGGTCGCTCCACGTGTTCATCCGAACGAACGCCAGAGGCAGCATCCCCTTCACGTCGTTCACCAGAAAATGGACGGTGTCCCCGAACGCCGTGATCAGGGCGTCGTCCCTCATCCCGTCCAGCTGGTCGAAGCAGACGATCAGCGACATTCCGCAGTATTCCAGAAGCATTCCCAGGGACACGAGAACCCTCCGCGCCTCCTCTTCCCCTTCCGCCCGGGCGCCGTTTTCGAGCCACTCCAGAACGGCCTCCCGCTGGCGGGGGTCGGAGCGGCCGAACACGGCCCCGAGCAGGCGGGGGTGAATACCCCGGCACCGCTCCCGAAGAAGCGCGGCGCCGCTCCGCAAGCGGGCGCCCGGAAGGCGGGCGCCTGGAAAGCGGTCGCTCAGGAAGCGGTCGCTCAGGAAGCGGAGAATGCCCGTCCGCGGTTTCGAGTCCTCCTCGTCCTTCCGGCAGGCCGCCGCGGCCTTGTCGAGCAAATAGTCGAACTGGGTGACGCTCCGCCGCGTCAGGGGCTTCGTCCGCCTGTCTTCGTAGATCCCTCTGCCCGACAGGTCGAGGGCGATCTCCCGCAGGAGGTGCCGCATGGGACTGCCGGGGTCCGGCAGGGGAGTGATGGACGCGAAGAGCGCCGCGATGCCTTCCTTCCGAACGTAGCGCAGAAGGCGCTTCAGGAGGTGCGTCTTGCCCATCCCCGCCTCGCCCAGAATCAGCCCGGCCGAGGCCGCGCAGGGGTTCCGGCTCTTGGCGAGAACCAGCCCGCAGAGGTGCCGGCAGGCTTCCTCGTTCAGGGAGGGGACGTCGGGGTCCGTGTTGTCCCAAGGGTCGGAGGCGATGCCGGAAAAAAAGGGGTTGTTCTGAAAAATCTGTTCCCGAATCCCGAAAGCGCTCATTTTCATCTCCAGAAAAACACTCAGGTTCAAAATTTCAAATTAACGGGGCGGCGTGGAACGCGCCCCGTTCCTCCGGGCTACGTCCGCCCGAGCCACATCAGGGTGAGCATCCGAAAGCCGTTCTCGTCGATGAAGCTGTCCGCGATGTCCCGCTCGCTGAAGTAGGCGGTGTCCCCGGACTGCAGCTGGATTTTCCCCGCGTCCCGAAGCGCGGCCGCCGTCCCGTCGAACTCCTTCCGCCCCCAGCCCAGACGGCGGCGGAGGTCGCAGACGCGGACAAAGAACTTCCCCCCTTCCAGCTCCCGGTACGCGCTCTCGAACCGCTCCGCGGAAACGCTCTCCCGCCCCGCTTCCTGATTTGCATTCTGATTTATATTCAGATTTGCGTTCAGGCCCGCTTTTTCCGCTCCGGCCGGGGCCTCCGGGCTCCGGGCCGGAATCGGGAAAAGGAGGGGTTTGCAGTCTTTGTTGAGCCTGACAAGGATTTTTCCCTGCTCGATCAGGCGGTTCAGGACGGCGATGAATTCTTCTTTCCTGAAGGGGGTGTTGTTCGCGCTGGGGCTCTTCCCGGCCCTCTTCCGAAGGATGCCGAGCAGCAGCGACTCGTCGGGCTGCCGGAGCGCGAGGTAAACGTACCGCCCGCTCCGTTTCAGCATCAGGTTTTCCCCGAGGTGCGGGGTGGCGCATTTTTCGAGCTCGGCGGCGGCGGGCCTGGGTTTCCCCGTCAGCAGCCTTTTCAGCGAAACGGGCAGGCTCCCCAGCGTCACGCAGTCGGTTTTCTTCTTTTTCAGGCACTCCGCCAGCCGTTCCGCAACGCCTGTAGTCATATCGCCTGCTTCCATGAAAAAAGACCTCCGAATTAAATAAACAGGGGGGTTCGGGGGGGCCAGTGAGCCCGCTTTTGGGCGAACGATAAGCAGAGAGCCAGCGACGAAGGAGCTGTGCGAATCGCTTACTTTCTTTGTTGGCTCCGCCCCCCTGAGCTTAAAACTCAATCGCCGCGGTGTTTCAGTCCCCGCACGCCGAGGGTGTCCAGGACAAAAAAGCTCCTGTTGCGCATTTCCATGATGAAGACCCGCCGCGTTCCGGGGCGGTGGGTGTCCCGGTCGATATTCAGCGTCTGGGAGCCGAAGGGAATGTCCCGCGCTTCGGCCAGAAGGGAAAGCAGCGCGTTCCTGTCGATGCTGTCCAAATCGCCCGGAAGGGCCTTCAGGGCCTGAATCAGCCAGAACGCGAGGGCGTTGGCCCGCCCCGCCGCGACCTTGTCCGGGGCGGACAGGGCGCGCGACGACCACAGGTCGCGCTTCAGCCGCTCAAAGCCCCCCAGCGCGTCCAGATACATGTTCTGATCGGCGAAGATCATGCCTCTATAAGAAAGGAAGGATTTGTCGGGAACCCCGCCGTACCAGATCCGGTAAGGGGACTGGTGTCCCATGATGCCGCGCCAGATTTCCTTCGTGCCCATGCTCCCGATGTAGCTGATGAGAATGCCGTTGCTGTAGTCGACGATCTCCTGTTCGACCATGGAGAAGGAGTCCCTCACGGAGGCGTCCACCCAGTAGGGCATGGGCATGAAACCCGCTTCCGAGAAGAGGTCGAAGCAAATTTTGGCCTCGCGTTCCTCGTTGAGCGTGAACCGCGCGCCCATGACGCCCACCCGGGCGTCTTTTGCCGCGATTTTCGACGCGTAATCCGCGAAAGCCTGACAGCGGTAGTCCCGAAAAAGGTCGAGGGCGAAAAGCCGCGGGACAGGACGGCTCCCCTCGAAGAGGGAAACGTTTTCTCCGCCGGCCAGGAAGAGGGGAAGCCCGCTTCCCGCGGAGCGGCCGGCCAGTTCTCTATCCGCCAGCGCCCTGTCCACGGGGTTCGACGCGAAGCTCATGACGGCGACGGCGCGGGGGTCGTTGGGAAGGGCGAAACTCCGCGCGGAGTCCTCCGTCAGGGGCGGGAGAAAGACGAATCGGAGGTCATGACCCCGAATGCCGGCTCCGCTCTCCGAGATTTCGGCCGCGTGCCATTGGAGCGCATTTTGAACGGAAAGACCTTTCTCGCTCTGCCAGCCCTCGTCGGGGGGAATGACCAGCACGTCCCACGTCCAAAGGGACGTGTCGGCCTCGGCGCAAAAAGCGGGGAGAGCGGGATGGGAAAACAGGAAGAGAAAACACGCCGCAAATTTAATGAACCTCAGGAAATTCAAGAGCTTCCTTAATTTCAGGAACTCCCATGAATCCGTTTTTCTTCCCGCTCTCCGCATGACGACCCTCTCCCCGTGTATAATGTATTTTTATCTTACAATACGGCGGGACTTCCGCGCAAGAACTTTGTGAACGATTAGAGGGCTCGTCCAAGCAGATCCGCCGCGGCTGAAAACGGCCCTAAGACGGCTGTTTTCCGGCGAGTTTGTAGACCATCGCCAGAATTTCGGCGACGCCGCGGTAGAGGTTCTCCGGCACCTCGTCCCCCACATCGGCGGACTCGTAAAGCGCCCAGGCTAGGGGTTTGTTTTCGATGACGGGGACCCCGTGCGCCGCGGCCAGCTCGCGGATCTTCCGGGCGACGAAGCCCTTGCCCTTCGCCGTGATTTGAGGCGCGGCCATGATTTTGCGGTCGTACACCAAAGCGATCGCCAGGGTGGTGGGGTTCGTGATGACCACGTCCGCCTTGGGCACGGAGGACATCATTCTCTTCTTCGCGAGCTCCCGCTGTTTCTGGCGGATCTTGCTTTTGATCTGAGGGTCGCCCTCCATCTGCTTGAACTCTTCCTTGACCTCCTGCTTGCTCATCCGTATGGACTTTTCATAATCCCACTTTTGGTACAGGTAGTCCACGAGCGCCATGACCAAAAGCATCGCGGCCAGCCGCATCGAGAGGTCCCACAGCAGGTTCCAGAAGAGCAGGGCCCCTGCCGCCATCGAAAGCTGCATCGCGTACACGGCGGCGGGCAGTTTGTCCCGCATGGCGATATAGATGACGAGGACGAAGAGGGAGGCCTTCAGAAGCCCCTTCAGCAGCTCCACGAGAGAGCGCAGGGAGATGATCTTTTTCATGCCGGAGACGGGGTTCAGGCGGTTCAAGTCGAATTTGAAAGGCTCGAAGCTGATGACCCAGCCGATTTGATAGACCGTCACGGCCGTGGTGAAGGCCGCGATGAGGAGCCCCGGCAGGAGCCAGGCGCCGAAGTAGGCCCGGAGCGCCGTGAACTCCAGGCGGTAAAACCAGCCAGCCCGCAGAAGCGATTCCTCCCCCAGAACCCCGATCATCTCGCGGAAATAGTCGATGAGCCCGCCGAAGATCGAGGGCCCGAACATCACGAGCCCCACGAGGCCCGTCAGAATTTCGACGGCGGCGGTCAGGTCGCGGCTTTTGCAGACCTTCCCCTCGGAGCGCACCTTCTGGCGCTTCTTGGGCGTCGCCGCCTCCGTGCGCTCCTGGGCGAAGAATTGAATGTCGAAAACGAAACGGGGGATTGTTTTCATCGACGGCCGCCGAGAATTCATATCGCTCGATTCAGTCACGGGATTTATATTCATCGAATTTATAGCCATCGAATTTATATCCACCGAATTTATACCGCCGACGCCGATATTGCCGGATTCGCTTGACGGGGGCCGGGCCCGTTCAGCGCCAGACCATCGAGCTTTGCAGGGCGAACTCGACCCACCGCTCCAGATGCGCGTAGACGATCTCCACGGCCAGGGGCAGAACGATCGCCAGGACGAAGAACCCCAGCGCGATTTTCACGGGCAGGCCCAAAATGAAAATGTTCATCTGGGGAACGGTCCGCGCCAGAAACCCCAGCCCGACATCCGCCAGCAGGAGGGCGCAGTAAAAAGGAACGACGATCTTCGCCGCCAGGTCGAAAACCGCCGAGAGCCAATCCCCGAACGACAGGTCCCCCGCGGGAATCCAGGAGAGCCTCCCCGGCGGGAGAAGGCGCAGGCTTTCCACGACCGCCTGAATCAGCAGAAGGTGGCCGTTCCAGCGGAAATAGAACCACAGCCCGATCAGAAACTGAAGCTGCCCGATGATGGAGGTCTGGCGGTCCATCAGGGGGTCCATCACGCTGGCCATGGAGAGCCCCATCGCCATGCTCACCTGCTCCCCCGAGACCTGGAGCGCCACCAGAGGCAGGGCCGCGAGGAGACCGAGGGCCGCGCCGATGAAGAGCTCGCGCAGGGCCATCAGCAGAAGCGGCACCCAGCTTTCGAGGAGAACCATGGAGACGGCGAAATCCTCCCCGCTCTCCGCCAGAGTGCCCGCCGCGGTCACGGTCAGGAAAACGGCGCAAAGAAACCGGAAGGGAACGGGGCTCGCCGTCGTGAAAAACAGGGGAAACGTGAACATCATGCCCACGAACCGAAGATGCACCAGACAGTACACCACCAGAAGCTGCGCGGGAATCTCAAGCCCCTGCAAGGTTCGGCCTCCAAACCGGGCTCATCGGATTTACTGGATTCATTGGATTTACTGGATTCATTGAATGAACCTCTCGAGGTGCCCCAGAATTTCCCGAGTGATGCCCAGAATCTTGTCGGCCATCCAGGGCCCGACGAGGATGATGAACAAAAACACGGCCAAAATCTTCGGGATGAAGATCAGCGTCTGCTCCTGAATGGACGTCGCCGTCTGCACGATGCCGATAATGAGCCCCACGCCCATCGCCACCAGAAGAATGGGCATGGTGACGAGGAGCATCGTCCAGACCGCCTCGTTTAAGATGTCGAACATGTTGATCGGAACGATGTCCATGAGCCCGCCCCCTTACGGCACGTTCGTGAAGCTCTTGAGAAGGCTCACGACGACGAGGTTCCAGCCGTCGGCCATCACGAAGAGCAGGATCTTGAACGGCAGAGAAATCATCATGGGGGGCAGCATCATCATGCCCATCGCCAAAAGGACGCTCGACACGATCATGTCCACGATGATGAAGGGAATGTAGATCACCACGCCCATCTGAAAAGCGGTCTTGAGCTCGCTCAGCATGAAAGCGGGGATCAGAACCCGCGTCGGAACCTCCTCCCGGTTCTCCGGGCGTTCGAGGTTCGCCATGGAGACCATCAGGGACAGCTCCTCCTGACGGGTGTAACGGAACATGAACTCCCTCAGGGGCGTGATCGTCTCCGTCCACGCCCGCGGGGAGTCGATCTCCTTCGCCAGATAGGGGGCGAGGGCGTTCTCGTAGATGCGGTTCCACGTCGGATACATCGTGAAGAGGGCGAGGAAGAGGGCGAGGCTGACGATGGTCTGCTGGGGCGGCGACTGCTGGAGACCGATCGCGCGCTGAATGAACCCCAGCACCACGACGATCCGCGTGAAGCTCGTCAGCATCAGCAAAATGGCCGGGGCCAGGGTCAGCACCGTCAAAAGAGCCAGTATCTGCAAGGAAACGGCGACATCCTGCGGGGAGTCCGCCGGGACGACGCCCAACTGCAGAAGCGGAATGGGTATTCTCGGCGCTTCCTCGACAAAAGCGGCTTCGGCGGGCGAAGCGGCAAAAAAGACCGCGAGGACGAGACCGGTCAAAAAGCAGAAGAAGAAAAATGACTCAGCTTTCGCAAGCCTTCTCCTTTTCTTCCCATCGAAGCCATTCTTCATATTTCCACCTGCCTATCAGATGAGTCCCCGCGTGCCCGGATGTCAGGGCAAAAACCTCGGGACCGCACCGCAGAACGAAAAAAACATCCTTACCCAAAGGCAAGGATGCCATAACTTCGACACGCGCCCCGCTCCGCCCTCCGCGGGCTCCGCTTTTGACAAAACGAACAGCGGCGACCGCAATGACAGCCATCACCGCAAGAGCCAGAGCCATACGCGTAATATAAGCGGTAAAACCGACTTCCCCCGTAGCTCAGCCACCCCTTCGGCAGTCCAACCCGGAATCTCGAATTCAGCCCGAAACTTTGGGCTCGATCCGGAACTATTGGATTTTACCCGGAACCCTCGGTTTCAACCCAAAACTTTCGGCTTTAACCCAAAATTCCCGTTTTTAACCCAAGACTTTGGAAATGGCCTCGATCACGCGCTCCGGTTGGAAGGGCTTGACGATGAAGTCGTTGGCGCCCGCCTGAATGGCCTCGATGACCATCGGCTGCTGTCCCATCGCGGAGACCATCACGATCTTCGCGGCAGGATCCAGCGTCTTGATGGCCTTTACGGCGTCGATGCCGTTCATTTCCGGCATCGTTATATCCATCGTCACGATGTCGGGCTTGTATTTCTGATAGGCCGCAACCCCGAGCTTTCCGTTTTCTGCTTCTCCCACAATCTCGAAACTGTGTTTCTGGAGAATATCCTTCAACATCATACGCATAAAGGCAGCGTCATCCACTATCAGAACCTTTTTGCCCATGCTGCAACCCCTCGCTTACCTAAGATTCTCTGAAATTCAAACAAAACTTTCAGCCTTTTTCGGCTTCTGCCGGAAATTTTCCCTGCGTTTCCGGCCGCTTCCGTGTTTTTCGTACTGCTCCCGTTCTTCTTGCCGGCGCCGCCGAAAAAACTCTTCACGTTCACGTTTCGGCGCGGAACCCCAAAGCAACGCCGAAGTGATTATATCATACGCATCTCCCGGCGGACGAAGACTTTTTCTGCGGACAATTACCGTATGCAAAGAAGCGCGGCAGCCCTTTTCGAATCGCAGCTCCTTTGAATCGAAGCGGCAAACTCACACCGCGTAGGCCTTCGGAGCCGCGCCCAAGACCTCGGTGACGCGCACTCCGAAGTTTTCGTCGATCACGACGACCTCGCCCTTGGCGATCAGCTTTCCGTTGACGAGCACGTCCACGGGCTCCCCCGCCATTTTGTCCAGTTCGATGACGGAACCCGTCGTCATGCCCAGGATCTCGGAGATATTTTTTCTCGTCTTCCCCAGTTCCACGGTGACACGCACCGGAATATCCGCGATCAGGTCGATCTTGCTGCCGCTCCCCGCCGGGCCCTTGGCCGAGAGGGGAGTGAACTCCGCGGGGCGCACGTCGGTCACGGGCCCGGGACGCTGGCCGCCTCTCGTCGAAGGAGCGGAAGCGGGCGAAGCGCCCGCCGCCTGAGCCGCGCGGGGCGCCTGGGGAGACGGAGAAGAAGATAAAGAAGGGGACTCCGGCTGCTTTTCCCCTCCTCCCATATTTTGACGAATCAGCTCCGCCATGGTTTTCACGGAATCCAAAGGAATGGCGGCCCATATCGCGAAGGGCTCCAGCCCCTCTATTTCCACCTCGGAGAAGCTGGCCCACACCCTGGCCTCGGCGTCCAAGGCGGGAAATACCGCCCAGTCGTCTTCCTCTTCCAAAGCGGACTTCGTGTTTTCGGGCATCAGGCGGCGGCCGCCCATCAGGCCGCTCAGGCTGGTGAAGGCGGAGCCCACGACCTGGCTCAATCCCTCCTGAGCCGCGTTCAGGTAAAGCTCGCTGGCCTCCTCGGGGACGTCCTTCCCCTCTCCGCCCATCATCAAATCGGCCAGCGCCAGCGCGCCGCGGCGCCCGACGGCAAAAATCAAAGGCACGTCGTCGAAGCCGTCGAAGGTCGCCCTGAAAACGAAAGGCGTCTCGGCGCCAAGTTTCGCCTTGAACTCCGCCTGAGAAAGAACCTCGGTCTCCCCGCCTTTGGAGTTGACCTCCTTGCCCGCCAGCATGCTGAACACGTTGTTCTCCGCGTTCGAGAAAATGCTCGCGACCTCGTTCAGAATCTGCGTGTCTTCCATAGAAAGCCCCGCGGAGCCTGAAGGGGCGTCGCCTCCGCCGAGAAGAGAGTTTATTTCATCCTGGCTCAACAGATTATCCATCAGTTTCCCCCTCCTTCAGGCTCGTCCGTGCCGCTGACGACCCGCGTCACCTCGGCCGCCAGACGGCCGTCCAAGGTTCCCGGCCTGGCCTTGAAGCGGACATAGTTTCCGACCCGCACCTCGACCTCGCTGCCGATTTCCTCGTCCAATTTGATCACGTCGCCCTCTTCGAGGTCGTAGACGTCCGCCAGGCTGAGAACCGTGTGCCCCAGTTCGAGGGACATGGGAACCTTCACCCGGTCGAGCGAATGGAGCAGATTTTCGCGGACGCCGTCGTCGCCCTTGCGGCCCGTCGAGACGAACCACTGCTGAGAGGAGAGCTTGTCCACGATAGGTTCCATCAGGAAGTAGGGAATGCAGAGGCTGATCATCCCCTCCACCTCTCCGACCTGCAGCTTCATGATGACCAGCAGCACCATATCCCGCGGGGGACAGACCTGCACGAAGAAGGGGTTGCTCTCCATGCTCTCGAAGCGGAACCTCACGTCCACGACCGTACTCCAGCTGTCTTCCAGAAGTTCGAGCATCCGCATCAGTACGCGCTCGATGACCGTCTTTTCGATGTCCGTCAGCTCCCGCGCCTTGCCGGTAAACTCCCCCTTGCCTCCCAGAAGCCGGTCTATCATCGCGAAAACCAGGTTCGGATTGATCTCGATCAGGGCGTTGCCGTTGAAGGGATGCATTTCCAGCGTTCCGATGACCGTGGGCTGAACCAGGGAGTTCACGAACTCCTCGTAGGCCAGCTGGTCCACGGAGGCGACCTCGGCCGCGACCATGGACCGGATGAGAGAGGACATCACGGTCGAGAGCTGGCGCCCGAAGGCCTCGTGGATCATTTGAATGGCTCTCAGCTGGTCCTTGCTGAATTTGTCGGGGCGCTTGAAGTCGTAGAGCTTGACCTCGTACTCGCTTTGCTGGGTCATCGAGTCGAGATCCATCGACCCGCTCGTCAGCGCGCTCAACAAAGAATCTATTTCGCTCTGGGACAACACATCGGGGGCCAAGAACACTCACCTGCCTTAAAATTGCCGCGCGGCGCCGCCGCACGCTGAATCTTTTTATTATCAATCTTTTATTATCAATTTTTTTATTGTCGGCGTAAACTCACTGCAGCACAAACGCCTCGAAGAGGACGCGCACCACGGGGGCCTCGCCGTTGACTTCCGGGAGCTGCGAGTTGACGGCCCGCTTGATCTCCTCGGCAAACTGCAGCGTTCCCTCGGCGCTCGTCAAATCTTCGTAAACTTTGTCCTTCACGATCAGCAGGATCTCGTTTTTTATCCTCGGAAGCCAGACGTTGCCCACGATGTCCGCGGCCTTCGGGTTCAGGGTCTCCAGCGAAACGGTGAAGCTGATGACGTGCTTGCCCGACCCGGCCAGATTGCTGGTAAACTCCCCCACCGCGACGAGCGGCCCCGGCGCCTCCACGCTCTTCGTCCGGCCCGACGAGGAGCTGTCGGGCGCCATCGCACGGCCCATGAAGAGCCCTCCTCCGAAGCCGACGGCGAACATGACCAAACCCACGACGGCAAAAATCAAAATTCTTTTCATAGTATTCCGGTCCGCCCTTTCCCACGAATCGTCATTTCGGATACTGCGACAGAAAAACGAGGTCCACCCGGCGGTTCAGAGCCCGATGCTCCGGCGTGTCGTTGGGCACCGTCGGTTGGTAGGACGAGTATCCCACCGCCTGGAGCTTCTGGGGCGTCACGCCTCCCTCCTCCGCCAGATAGGAGGCCACCACGGCGGCCCTCGCCGAGGAGAGTCCCCAGTTGTCCCGGTAAATGCCCCCCCGCAGGGGAACGGCGTCCGTGTGTCCCTCGACGGAAACGGCCGGGACTTCCTCGCGTACCAGCGTCGCTATTTTGTACAAGACCCGCTTGCCTTCGGTTTTCAGCACGGCGCTGCCGCTGTCGAAAAGGAACTGATCCGATATGGAGACGGCGACCCCCCTCTGGTTGATGGTCACCTGTATGGCTTTGTCCAGCCCTTCGCTGCGCAGGTAGCTGTTGATCGTGTAGGCCACGTGCTGCGTGTTCATCACATGGCGGGGCGCCGCGCCCGCGGCCCTTCCGTCTTCGCCGCTGGTGTTCGGATCCACGGTCTCCTCCACGGTTGAACCGCCCCTCAGGATGCCGAGAGAGCCGCGCAGGGAGAGAATGGCCTTCTGGAACTTCTGGGCGTCGACCGAGGACATCGCGAACAGCAGGACGAAGAAGCACAGGACGAGCGTCACCATGTCCCCGTAGGTCGCCATGTAAAGAGGGGCGCTGGGCCCCGGCGGAGGAGCTTTTTTCTTGCGCGCCATGTTCTATTTTTCTCCTCTTTCCGCTTTCTGGGCGTCCTCCAGGTTGTGCCTCAGTTTCGGAGGCAGGAACACCTTCAGCTTTTCCTCGACGATGCGGGGGTTTTCGCCGGCCTGGATCGCCAGAATGCCCTCCACCATCAGCTCCATGGAGAGGATTTCCTTGGAGGAGCGGGCGGCCAGCTTCTTGGCCACCGGGATGCAGAGCATGTTGGCCATCATGGAGCCGTACATCGTCGTGATCAGGGCGACGGCCATGCCGGGCCCCAGGGCGCTGACGTCCTGAAGGTTCCCCAGCATGGCGATGAGGCCGATCAGGGTTCCGATCATCCCGTAGGCAGGGGCGAGCTCGGCGGTCGCGTCGAAAACGGATTTGTTCGCGGAATGCCGGTCTTCCAGAATGCCTATTTCCGTGTCCAGAATGGCCTTCACCAGTTCGGGATCCGTGCCGTCCACCACCAGCTGGATGGATTTGCGCAAAAACTCGTCGTCCAGCTCCGCGACATCGCCCTCGAGCGCGAGAAGCCCTTCTCTGCGGGCTTTTTCGGCGAAGCTCACGATCGTCTGCACCATGCCGAGAAGGTTGGGGTCCGAGGAAAAAAAGGCGTTCTTGATGGCGCCCCCCACCGTTTTCAGGATGTCGCTCGGGTGCGAGATGACGACGGCCCCTATCGATCCGCCCACGGTGATCAATATGGAAGGAAAGTCGTAATAGGCGGCAATGTTTCCCCCGGCGGCCATTCCGCCGATAACGAGAATCCAACAGATAAGAAATCCGACGACAGTGGTTAAATCCAAGTCCTGCGTCCCCCCCTGGCCGAACAAAATTTTCGAGCCCGCCAAAACCGCTGAATTCGCTTAAATTAAATTTAATTTAATACAAAGCGACTAACGCGTCTGACCGTCCTCCGCTTCCAAAGGAATCCCGAACGGGACGCAGGAATACCCCGCCTCCCGCCGGAAGTTCACGATGGCGTTCCTCACATCTCGACAGTTTTCCCTCACGACGTAACGATGCCCGTTGACCAGACGCACCACGGTATCCGGCGTGATGTCGATGGTCTCAATCATATCAGAATTCAGCCAAAAAAGCTCCCCATTCAAACGGTGAAGTTCAATCATTACCGCCCTACCCGATTTATCGGCCGTCCGGCCGTCCGTTACCGTTTCAGGTTGACGACTTCTTCCAGAATCTGGTCGCTGGTCGTCACGACCCGGGTGTTCGCCTGAAAGCCGCGCTGCGCGATGATGAGGCGCGTGAACTCCTCCGTCAGATCCACGTTCGACATTTCGAGCGTGCCGCCGGCGATGGTTCCCGACCCGTTGTCCGACGCCGCGTCGATCTGCGCCATGCCGGAGTTGATCGATTCGCGGAACATGGTGCTGCCCACCTTGTCGAGGCCCATCGGGTTGGCGAACTGCGCCAGGGCCACGCGGTATATGGGCTGGGTCTGGCTGTTGGTGTAGATGCCCGTGATCGTTCCGTCGTTGCCCACGGTGTAGTTGTTCAGGACGCCCATCTGGTAGCCGTCCTGATAGTAGGCCTTCGCCGTGCTGGCCGAGGCGTACTGCGTCAGGCCCTCCAGGGCGTCGGTGTCCCAGACGTAATCGTCGCCCTTGAAATACTTGTTGCTGAAGTCCAGGTGAATGGTCTCGTTCTTCGTCCCGAGCAGGGAGAAGGGGACGTAGATGTCCGCCCCGTCCTTCGGAAACTTGAGTTTGCCGCAAGGGCCGAACTTCAGTTCCCCCGACGGGGGCACGTTGAAAAGCTCGGGATTCTCCGGGAAGAAGGCCTCCCACCGCCAGCGGTCTTTCGTCAGCTTCTTGAACGTGATTTCCATCGTGTAGGGGTTCCCTTGGCAGTCGTAGACCGTCAATTTCGTCTGCTCGAATCCGCCCTGCGTGATCTGGTTGACCGTATCGAAAGAAGTAGCGGTCGCATCTTTAGCGACCTTCATCTCCAGTACGGAAGAATTGCTTTCCGAAACGACTACCTGAAGCATGTTTGGTTTAGTGGGATCGGTGCTGTCAACAGTGAGCCACGTAGGCCACGTTCCTGTGCCGGCAGTCGCTGTCAGGGGTGTCACCGAATCGAATGTACCGTCCGACTTAAACGAAACTTGGGCTGTGAGCTTTCCAAAATCTTTGTTGGTAGCGTCTGCCGGAGAACTTCCATAGTACCAGATTGTAAGCTGCGCCGGAGACCCGCTGAGAGCATTTTCACTAAACTCCGTAATAAAGCTGTAATTGTAAGTCTGCCCACCTCCTGGGTTGAGAGCGGCTGGAACAACACCTGAAATGCTGGACGCATTGTAGTTCATGTTCTCCTTCAGGTTGATTTCCCAAAGCGTCGCTCCTAATGTCCGTGAGCCAGTAGTCGAATCTGTCAGTTTCAAAATACCGGTATCGTTGTTATAGGCTACCGTGGCCGTTGTTCCACCGCTCAAAGTCACAGTAGCAACGGGTGGAGTTCCCATAGCACCCTCTATTCCCAAAACAGGTTTCCCATCTTTGATCCCCGTCATATTAAGCTGGATGGATACTGGCGTCCCGCCTGTGGCCAAGTTGACAGTCAGATACCCTGTGCCGGCGGTTGTGCCTGCAGTATTCGTCTTGAAACTCACGTCGTACTCAATACCGCCGATCTTGACCTTGGCGGGCCCGGTTTCGTCGCTATACTCAATATCCGCGTAGCCTATCGGCAGATAGGGGTCTTTCGTGGCGTCCAAGTTGTTCTTGACCCCCACGACGCTTGTCGCGCGGGCCTCCATTTCCTTGCCTATCGGGATGACGATGTCGCTGATGTCGCCCGCCTTGATGTACTCCGTGGCCTTCGCGGGGTTCTGCACCATCTCGTAGCCCTGCACCACGTAACCGGTCCCGGAGTGCACCAGCTTCTTGTCGGCGTCCAGCGTGAAGTTGCCCGCGCGGCTGTAGATTCGGCTGATTCCGTTGCGGAAGACGAAATAGCCCTCCCCTTCGATCATCATGTCCGACTTGTTGCCCGTGTACTGGGCGCCGCCCTGCGAGTGGATGGTCTCGATGGCCCCGACCTTCACGCCCAACCCGACCTGGGCGGGGTTGACGCCGCCCCTCGCGTCTCCCGGCCCCGTGGCGCCCTGAGACGTCTGATACAGAAGATCCTGAAAGATCGTGGCGTCTTTTTTGAACCCCGTGGTGTTGACGTTCGCGATGTTGTTTCCCGTCACGTCCAGCATCGTCTGATGCGACCGAACGCCCGTCACCGCCGTCATAAGCGATCTCAACATTTTATATGAATCCCTCCCGCGATAAGTTTTTATCGCTCCGCGAAAATTGCAAACCCCATTCCTTGAGGCCGTTTCCCGAGCGGCTTTCACCGCTGCTATCCTCTTTGTCGGTCACCCGCGCGCCAAACTAAAGCGCCCGGCCCGGAAAATATCCCGCCAACCCCGCAATATCGAAAAAATACGTCGTTTTTTTGTACTCCGCGGTAGTCTATAATAATCCAAAGCGATTGATCGTGACTTCAGGAGTTGCTTAAAGGCGGCCGGCGGATTGCTGAAAGATATTTGTGCCGGATTATATTTCTGTGAAAGGCGTGCATGTGATGTCCAACAGCTCGCGGGGAACCGGTGAACCCTTGACTGACGCGCAGCGCTGTCATGTCCGAATGCCGCATTCTCCAAACCAGGGAAGCGATATCGATTTCAGAGCTCTGGCCGAAGCAATAGGAAACGACGCCTATTCGTTTCCTTCGTCTTTCGACTGGGAAATGTTCGAGAAGGGCGGCGTGTAGCCTGAATGGAGGGGGTGCGCGACGCTATTCCCGATTGGCTACGCGTTCCACACGGGAACCGTCACCAGATTTTCGCTGAGGCTCATGAAAAGCTGTTCCAGATGGTCCGCGAACCACTGCCGCCCCCTTTTCAGCTGCGTCTCGGCCTTCCAGCTTTTGCTGATGTCGAACCTTACGGGGTAATACCCGCCGCGCAGAACGCGCCCGCTTTTAGTGCGAATCGGAACCGTCTCGACTCTTTCCGGCGCCACTCCCGTCATTGCCGTCTCCAGCGCCTTCGTCTTCTTCAGGTCTTCCAGCAGGGCCTCTCCCGCCGGATACCCGGCCAATTCCGCCGCCTCCTCCAGTCCGATCCCGTCGTTGGCCGCGACGCCGAACGGCAGCTCGTTCAGGAGCTTTTTCGTGCCCTCGTCGCCGTAGATGTCCGTCAGGTCGAGCACGGAAATCCTCAGCCCGCCCCTGTCTCTCGGCGTGCGGAACAGCTTCAGCGCCTTGTACTCCGGCATTCCCCAGACCTCGCCCGCCGCCCGCTTTTTTGCTTCTTTCCGGCGCTCGGCCAGCTCCGCGCGTTTTTCGTCCTTCAGTTCGCCCATGAGCGTGCGGAACAGTTTCGCCTTCGCCTTCTCCGCGCTTTGCTCGATAAGCTCCCGGTATCTCCCGGTCGCGTCGTCGGGGATGCCCTGTTTTTTCATCTCGTCCGCCAGTTCCCGCGACTCCCGGACGGCGCGCGAGGCCTCTATTTCCTCCTCGCTGGCCAGCAGCCTGTCCATGACGCCCCGGATTTCGTCCGACATCTCGAACGCCTGCCGGTTCCCGTCGGCGTCGGTATAGACGATGTTCGAGACGGCCCGATAAATGTCGATGAGCCACTTCTTGAAGTTTTTGAACGCGCGGGCCAGCGCGGCCGTCGGCGCCCTGCCCTCCGTGAGGTACTTCTCGAAAGCCGCCGCCCATTTCTCCTGCGCGTTCCTCCAGCGTTTCCAGAGGTCCACTTTCGCCTGCTCCTCGGCGGTCAAAGTTTCCTTTTGTCTCAGCGCGTTTATTTCCGCGGAAGACGGCAGCCGCGAGAAATCGACGTCCGAGACGCCGAGCCATCCGACGATCGTGGTCCAGTCCTCGCGCGCCCTCTCGTCCGCGCCCTCGATA
>JAISMH010000126.1 GCA_031276855.1 Synergistaceae bacterium | reverse complement strand
TCTGGTTTCGGAGTTCATGCTCCAGCAGACTCAGGTCGATACGGTGCTGCCCTACTTCGAGCGGTGGATGTCGCGCTACCCCGACCTGGCGTCGCTGGCGGAGGCCGAGGAGGCGGACGCCGAGAAGCTCTGGGAAGGGCTGGGCTACTACTCGCGGTGCCGCAACCTGCTCGCGGCCGCGCGCGCGATGGTCGGGGACGGGTACGCGGAGCCGCCCGCGTCCGCCGAGGCGCTCCTGAAGTACCCCGGCATCGGGCTCTACACGGCGGGAGCCGTGGCCGGCATCGCCTACAACATCCCCGTTCCGGCGGTGGACGGCAACGTCGAACGGGTGACGGCGCGCCTTTTCGACATCGAAGAGGCGGCGGGGAGCCCCGCCCTGAGAAAGCTCGCGGCGGAAAAAGTTCTGGAGATGATGCCGAAGGACAACGCGCGCGCCTTCAATCAGGCGCTCATGGAGCTGGGGGCTCTGGTCTGTTCGCCCAAAAAGCCGCGCTGCGGGGAGTGTCCGTGGGGGCGCGGGCCTTTCTGCCGCGCGAAAGAGCGGGGGGCCCAGCAGGAACGTCCTCTGCCCAAGGTTAGGCCCGCCACGGAAAAAATCGCGGCGTGGGGAGCGCTGATCGCCGTCTCTGGAGGAATTTCTGATGGAAGTTCTAAAGGAAGTTCTGAAGAAAGCTCTTACCTGCTGCGCCGCCGGCCCGCCGGCAAAGGGCTGTGGGCGGGGCTCTGGGAGATCCCCTGGTTTCCGCGGGAGTCGGACGCCAAGACCGACGCGGCCCTCTGGGGACGGGAGTTCGGCATTGATTGCGAGGTCAGCCAAGAGATGGGGACGGCGCGTTTTTCTTTCACAAACCACGCGGTGACGGCGCGCCTGCTTTTCTGTGAGTTGAAGGAGCTCTCCCCGCTCCTGCGAAGGAAAATGGAAGAGGGCGAATGGGGGCTTCACAGTGCCGGCGATTTGCGCCGCCTCACCCTGCCCGCCCCCAGCCGGAAATTTCTGGCCCTGTGTCTCCGATCGAGCGCCGGCAGCCGGGCCGATTTCTCCCCAAAGGGTTGCGCAAATCCGCTTGAATGATGTACAATTCAAATTGGAAAAGAGGATAGCGGCTTACGCCTTGCGGTAAGGCACTACGCTTATAAAAAGAATGCGGATGAGTTCCGCGATGGCTAGCAGAAGCTGGAGTACAGCGACTACTGGCTCTATTTTTCTCTCCACGCAATCACCCCTTTTCGGGGGGATACCCCAGGCCGCGCAAAAATTCCGTTACCGAGTGACCGCCTCAGAGCCGAAAAAAGAGTTCAAAACCGACGTCAGGGCTCAAGTTCGGACGCTTTCGCCCTTCCCGAACTCACTCTTCCCAGACCCCCTGTTCGGCGAGCTGGAGCGACGCGGCGGCGGCCCAGCCGGTGTTGCTTTGGGGGGATGCCGGGCTGGGGTGCAGGATTTTCCCCACCGTCACGCCCGCCCCGGCCGATTCCGGCATAGCTTTCATTTTCGACATAACTTCCATTTTCGAAACGACTTTCATTTTCAAAACAACTTCTTTGGCGCGGGCCGCGGCGAATAGACCGACGCCGATCAGGTATCGGGGGACAAACGCCTCGACCAGCGCGCGCAAGTGGGTGTCGCAGGCTTCATAGAGCGCCGAACGGACGGGCGCGGGCAGTTTGTCGGGCGTCAGATTGTGGGCGCGCGCCCTGCCTTTGCGCGCGGAACTTTCCGCGCCGCCGCTTCCTTCTTCCGTTTTGATGAAGAGCAGGGGGCAGTAGTTGGCGACGAAATGATCCTCGAAAAACGCCTCCGCGCTGCCGAACCGCTCCTCGAAGAGCCCCCAGAGGCGCTTGCCGCTGACCTCCGACCGCTTGCAGGCGTACCCGTTCACGGGGTAGTTCGGGTGCTCGCCGGAGGGCCGTCCGACGGAGACCGTGATGCCGAGCCAATCCCTGACGGCTGTGACCTCCCCGAAGGGCACTCCCGTTTGGGCCATCCCCCAGGGCCCCGGGTTCATCCCCAGGAAAAGCACCCTCTTCCGGTTCTTCGCGCCGGCGCCGCCGCAGCGGGTGACGTATTCCTCGAACGCTTTCCACGCGTAGGTCAGGGGATTGTAGACCCGCAGACCGAGGGACGCGAACACGCCCTTTTCCGTCATGTCCTCCATCCGGTCTCTCAGAGCGGCGGCCGCCTCCAGCTGCGCTTTGACGGCATCTGCTGCGCCAGGATACATCTTTCGGACCTCCCCGAATAATTTTCGTCCTATAATGTAGCATAGATGATATTTGTCCGTTTATGCCGATGTGGAATCTGACTTGAATGCGGCCTGGTATTGTCAAAAATTTGTGCCGGGAGGAAATCTCTTGTTTTTTGACGAACAGCAAAGAAAGAAACTGCTCAGCATCTATCAGTCTCTGTCCGAGAACGAACAGAACGTCTACCGCGTACTGGCCCTCACGTTTGTCCCCGTCTCCCCCAACAGTTTGAAAGCGATACTGAACGCCATCGAGGGCAAGGCAAAGTGGAGCGCGCCGAAGTGCGAGGCATTGCTGGAGAACTGGGAGAAGCTGGGGCTTGCCGGAAAGCTGCAGTGGCGTCTTCAATGCGAATTCTGGTATTGTTCCCGGCTGATGACGGAGATCGGCGCGCGGGAGCTCCTCGCGCGGGGAGAGTACGACCGGTACAACAAGGCCGTGGAAGACACGCTGAGCCTGCGCCGAGAAGAGCAGGCGAACTTCTACCCTTCCGTCTCGCACTACCTGCGCATGACGCGAAAGATTTTTTATAAAAACGATCTCCGCGCCTACGAAAACCTGTTCATCGCCTCCATCGGAACCGGGCCGGACTGCTACGACAAACCGAACGCAAAGAACCCGTTCGTCGAAATCCTGGCCAACCCTTTGGAGATGGAACGCCTCTCCTCTCTGCCCGCCGAGATCGGATCCGCCGCGTTCTTCACTCTGCTCGCGGGCGCGTTCGACAACGCCGCGCTGTTTTCGGACCTTTTCGTCGTGTTCGACGCGTACCGGCAGAGGAACGCGAAAGATCCCGCTCTGGCCGAGACGTGGGCGGAGTTCGCCGCTCTGAGCGGACGGCTGGAAGACGCGGTCCGCGCTTTGGAAACGAACGATTCCCCCGAAAAATACAGCCTCGCCGCGCTGCTCGCCCTGACGCGCGGCGAAAAAGAACGGGCCCTGGCGCTCTACGAGGAGGGCCTGAAGCTCATCCGCAAAATCGAGCGCAAGCGCAAGGTCGGCTACCTTTCCTGGACCGGCGCTTTCTACCCGATACTCCTGCTGAGCGCCGGAGAAGATGCCAAAAAGGCGCTGGACTATCTGGAGGGAACGCGCGCGCGCTTCGGAGGGCGCATCGCCGTCGCCGCTTTCAGACTGCTGCGCTTCTTCTTCCTTCCCGGCACGAAAAACGACGAATTTTTTCAGAACAGGTTCGTGTTCGAGTCGAGGCCGGAGCGGTGCGTCAACGCCTTTTTCTTTCTCCTCTACGCCTACTGGTTCGACGCGGAAGAGACGCGCGGCATGAAGCCTCTGGCGGCGGCGACGTTCCGGCAGCTCGCGGCGCTGCGGATGAATCTTCTGGCGGCGGAAACGGCCGCCCTCATCCGCGAACTCTGGCCGAGGAGCGCGAAGGACTGCGCCAAGTTTCCCGACCCTCCCCGTCCCCTGAAAGACCTGCTCTCGCGGCAGTCGGAGTGGGAACGCTCTCTGAAAGCCCTGTCCGGGCTCACCTCCAAAGGAGACGCCGCGGCGAAAGGCGCCAAGCGTTTCGTCTGGGAAATCTCGTGGCCGCCGCCGAAAGGGAAGCATGTCTCGTCTGTCGCGCTGGTTCCGATGGAGCAGACGCTGCAAACTTCGGGGTGGAGCAAGGGCAAGAACGTGGCGCTGCGCCGCCTCTGCCGCAGGGCGGACTCGATACCCTCCATGACGGAGCAGGATCACCGCGCCGCCGCCGCCGTGCGCGAGGAGTACCAGTACCGCGGAACGAGCTATTACATCGACGTGCCTCAGGCGCTGGCGGCGCTCTCCGGGCATCCCTGCCTCTTCCGCGCGGGGGACGGCAGCCGCGTCGAGGTCGCGGTGGACGAACCGCGGCTGACGACGGTCTCCGAGGGGGAGGGTTACCGCATGAGGCTCTCTCCGTTCCCCGCCGCGAGAAACGCCCCGCAGTACATCATCACGGAGGACGGCCCCAACTGCCTGCGCGTCACCCTTTTTGAAGAGCGCCACGTGAAAGTGGCGGACATCCTGAGCGAGGAAGGCCTTTTCGTCCCGGCCAGAGCCCACGGCGCGCTCCTGAAAACCTTGGGTTCCCTGGCCTCCATCGTCACCATCCACTCCGACGTCGAGGGAATCGAGGCGAACGCCGAGCAGGTCGAGGCGGACTCCCGCGTTTACGTGCAAATTCAGCCCTCGGACGAGGGGCTCGATGTGGAGATGGTGGTCCGCCCTCTGGGGCCGGGCGGCGCTCCCTGCCGGCCCGGCGTGGGGGGAGGCAGCATCTTCGGCCTCTCGGGCGCCCGGCGCGTGCAGACCCGGCGCGACCTGGAGGCGGAAAAAGACGCGCTGATGACGACCGTGCGGGCCTGCCCCGCCCTTCTGAGTTCCGAACAGCTCTCGAACGAGCGATGGCGCCTGGCCTCGCCGGAGATGTCCCTCGAATTTTTGACGCAGATACAGAATCTGGGCGACTCGGTGGCCGTGGAATGGCCCAAGGGGGAGACGATCCGCGTCCGTCCCCCGGTCTCGCTGAGTTCCATGAACATCGCGGTGCGCAGCGCGCAGGACTGGTTCTCCGTCTCCGGGGAGCTCCGGGTCGATGAAAAGCTGATCCTGAGCATGAAGGACCTGATGGATCTCCTGAAAGCCGGGCACGGCCGCTTCCTGCCCCTGGGGGACGGGCAATTCCTCGCCCTGACGAAAGAGTTCCGCCGGCGCCTGGAGGCGCTCTCCGCCCTCGGCGACCCCCGCGGCGGCGAGCTTCGCGTGCCGCCGCTCTCGGCGGGCCTGCTCGCGCCCCTCGCCGACGAGGCGGGGTCCTTCAAGGGCGACGCCGAGTGGAAAAAGCGCATGCAGCTGCTGGACGAGGCCGCGAAGCTGTCCCCCTCCGTCCCCTCGACGTTCAAGGGGGAACTGAGGAACTATCAGGTCGAGGGCTACCAATGGCTGACGCGGCTTTCCCACTGGGGGGCCGGGGCCTGTCTGGCGGACGACCTGGGGCTGGGCAAGACGATTCAGGTTCTGGCGCTCCTGATCGCGCGGAGCGGCGAGAAGGACGGAGGCCCCGCCCTCGTCGTGGCCCCGACGTCGGTCTGCGCCAACTGGATCGCGGAGGCCGGCCGCTTCGCCCCCACCCTGAACATGAGGGAGCTGCGCTACGGGGACAGGGAGAAAACTCTCTCCGGCCTCGAACCCTTCGACGTCGTCGTGGCGACCTACGGGCTCCTGCAGAACGAGATCGAGCGCATCGCGGCGATCCGCTGGCACACGATCGTGCTGGACGAGGCGCAGGCGATCAAGAACATGGGGACGAAGCGGTCCGCCTCGGCGATGAAGCTCGAAGGCGACTTCCGTGTCGCGACGACGGGCACGCCCATCGAAAACCGCCTGGGCGAGCTGTGGAACCTCTTCCGCTTCCTGAATCCGCACTATCTCGGCTCTCTCGAGAGCTTCAGCCGCCGCTTCGCCGTCCCGATCGAGCGGGACGGCGACCAGGAGGCCAAAATCCGCCTGAAGCGCGTGATACAGCCCTTCATCCTGCGGCGCAGCAAGGAGCAGGTTCTGGAGGAACTTCCGCCCAAGACCGAGATCACGCTGCGCGTGGAGATGAAGGAGGAGGAGCGCGCTTTCTACGAGATGCTGCGCCGCAGCGCCGTCGATTCCCTGACCTCGCCGGATCTCTCCGTCCAGACCGACCGGCGTTTCAGGATATTCGCCGAGCTGATGCGCTTGCGCCGGGCCTGCTGCAACGCCTCGCTGGCGATGCCGGCGGAGGAGGGCCAGGGCCGGGCGAAAGTTTTCCCCTCCGCGAAGCTGGAGGCGTTCTCCCAGATCCTCTCGGAGCTGCGCGAAAACAACCACAAGGCCCTGGTGTTCAGCCAGTTCGTCGATCACCTCTCCCTTCTCCGCGGGTATCTGGACGAAGAAGGAATCCCCTACCAGTACCTCGACGGCTCGACCTCGCCCCACGAGCGCGCGAAGCGCGTGGCCGCCTTCCAGGCGGGCGAGGGGGACTGTTTCCTCATCAGCCTGAAGGCCGGGGGGACGGGGCTGAACCTCACGGCGGCGGACTACGTCATCCACATGGACCCGTGGTGGAACCCCGCCGTGGAGGAACAGGCGTCCGACCGGGCGCACCGCATCGGGCAGGACCGCCCGGTCACGGTCTACCGCGTCGTGGCGAAGGACACCATCGAGGAGAAGATCGTGGATCTCCACGCGTGGAAACGCGACCTGGCCGAAAGCCTTCTCGACGAAAGCGAGGCCCCTCTGCGCCTCTCCGCCGAGGAGATGCTGGAGCTGATCCGGGAGGCGCGGTGAAGCCGGAACCCGAAAAAGTGCCTCCCTTCGAATGCTCCGCCCTGCGCCTGTCAATCGTCTGAGGAAATGTCCGCTGAAAGAGGGCTGATTCTTCCGAGAAAATGTCCTCTTTCGAGGTCAGATCCGGCACCCGGTGTACATTTCCCCGGGTGCCGGGCCGGTTCCTCCCCAGGGCTTTGCGCAATCCCTCGATGAACACGGAGTGCGTTTTCCGCGAAGCCTGAGCCCTCTTAAGTTTTATAGAAATCAATTTTCCTGTCAAAATTTGTTTGACACAATATACTTTTTATCCTATCATGCACGTATCGTTTGAAAGATTGAATCCGAAAGATTGAATCCGAAGACTGGATCTGAACGGTTGAATTTGCAAGACTGCGTAAAGGCTTTATTTTTGAAAGGAGTTTTGACGATGCCTTCCTTGAGACGTGTGCTGCTGTTTATCGCTCTTTTTCTGAGTTTGGCCGATATTCCTCTGCCGGCTTCGGCCGCGGCGAGAAAATGGAGTTCGTGGGGAGAAATCGCCGAGCAAATGGACGTCTCCCTGAACAAGGCCTACGACGCTTATTTCAAGAAAGATGTCGAGGACGCGAAGCATTGGGTAAACGACGCCTACTTCAGCTATTACGAAAAAGAGGGCGTCGAGCGCGCCGTGCTGTCCTATATTTCCGGCAAGCGCGCCTCCACCGTAGAGTATCAGTTCAGCGCCGTCAAAAGATTGATGAACGAAGGCGCGCCCAACCGAACCGTCCGGGACTCCCTCGACAGCCTGAGCAAAATGCTGCGCGAGGACGCCAACCAGCTGGACGGCAAAGAAGAAAGCCCCACCGCCGCCTTTTTGGCGTCGCTTCTGATTATCCTGCGCGAGGGATTCGAGGCCATTCTGGTGATTGCCGCCATCGCCGCCTACCTTATCCGCTCCGGCAACGGCCGGATGACGCGCGTCGTCTACACGAGCGGCATCGCGGCTCTCGCGGCCAGCGCGCTGGCCGCGGCGGCCCTTCAGTACGTCTTCGAGGTCAGCGGCGCGAATCAGGAGATCATCGAGGGCGCGGCGATGCTTCTGGCCGTGCTCGTCCTCTTTTTCGTCAGCAATTGGATGGTCTCCAAAGCGGAGGCCGAGGCCTGGAAGGGATACATCGAGGGCAAAGTGCAGAGCGCCGTCGAGACGGGCAGCGGCTTCGCGCTGGGCGCCGCCGCGTTTTTGGCGGTCTTCCGCGAGGGGGCGGAGACGATTCTGTTTTATCAGGCCCTGCTCGCCGAGACAAAGACTTATCCCAACATGATTTGGGCCGGCTTCGCGGTGGGGTGCGCCGCGCTGGTCGCGATTTTCGTTCTGGTGCGCTACGGTTCCCTCGTCATTCCCATCCGCGCGTTCTTCATGGGGACGAGCATTCTCATGTACATCATGTCGGTCGCTTTCGCCGGAGGCGGGGTCAAGGAATTGCAGGAGGCCGACGTGCTCGGCGTGACCCCGGTTCCCTACGTCGAATCCATCGACATTCTGGGTATCTACCCTACCGTGGAGACGCTCTTGCCGCAGGCGGTGCTTCTCGTTCTGGCCGCCGCGTCGGTGTTTTACTACCGAAACAAGGCGCGGAAGAGGGCTCTGTCCGGCGGGGCGGCTTGACGGAAGGCGAACATACAAACCGTATCAAATCTATCTATGCCGTATCAAATCTATCTATATGGAGGTCTTGTGATGAAAAAGTTTGGTTTTCTGGTGTTTTGCGCGTTTGTGCTGTCGGCGTCCCGCGCTTTCGCCGCCGCCCCCGCTCCCGGCGAGGCGACGGCCGGTTTCGAGGAGTTCCCGCTGGGCGACGAATACGATGTCGGCCCGCTCCATATCGCCGGCGTGTACTTCCAGCCGGTGGATATGGAGCCCTCCGGAATGGCCGGCATCCCCGCGTCCGAGGCGGACATGCACCTCGAAGCGGACATCTCCGCCGGCGAGAACGACTTGGGCTACGGCGTCGGCGATTTCGTCCCCTACCTCAACGTCCGCTACCGCGCCGAGAAGAAGAGTACGGGGAAAGTCATCGAGGGCGCCTTCATGCCCATGAACGCCTCCGACGGCCCCCACTACGGCGCCAACATCAAACTCGACGGCGCGGGGAGCTACAAGATCACCTTCATCGTCGAGAACCCCGAGAAGCAGGGCTATCTCCTGCACGTGGACAAAGAGACGGGCGTCACCGGCCGCTACTGGACCAGCCCCATAGAGGTTTCCTGGGACTTCGAATTCATTCCCAGAGCCTGGTAACCGAAAGACGTGCAATATCTGCTGCACTATCTGATCAAAGTCACGACCAATTCCCTTTCGGCCGTTCTGGCGGGGATTTTGCTGATGGCTGCGGCGATGCGCTTTTCTCGCGAGAGGAAAGCGCATTTGGCTTGGGGGGCTCTGTGCGGCGCGGCCGCGGCGCTCGCCTACGCGGTGCTGAAACGCACGACCGGTTTTGCGGTGCGCGAATACTACGACCTGGGGACGCTCCTCCCCTCTCTCGCCGCCTCGCTCTGCCTGCTGCCCGTTCTTATCCCGTTCGCCTTCCGGCGGACTGAAAAATCCGCGCCGGCGGAATTGCCGGGCGCGGCAAACGCGGCGAGCATTCATGAGTCCGTTTTCCGTTTTCTTTCTTTCTGCGCCGCGGCGGCTTGGACCGCTTACTGCCTGCCCAATCTCCTACTCTATCCGTTTGAATTTGCCGTCGGCATGGACACGGTGTTCAACACCGACTTTATGTACAAGGTTCTCGGCTATCTGCTGGGGATCCTGCTTGCGCTCCTGACCGGCGCCGCGTTCCATGCCGTCGCGGGGCGGCTTTCGGACGGAGTTCTTCTCTCCTCGTTCGCGGCGGGGCTTCTCGTCATGGCGGCTTTTCAGGTTTTGACAGTGGCACAGATTCTTCTGGGGCGCAACCTCATTTCGCGCTCCCGCTATCGGTGGCTGATGGGGCCCGTAATGTGGGCGCTGAACCACGCGAATTGGTTTCTGTACGCCCTGATGCTCCTATCGGCGCTGCTCGCGCTGCTTCTGTTCATCTATACGAAAAAAACTCCCCTCACGGGAGACAACCCGGCGCAGATCCGCAAGGCGAAAGCCGGCGCGCGGCGGCGGACTCGCTCCTGCGCGGGGCTTCTGGCCGGTCTTCTGGCCGCGCTCCTGTCCGTGACGGTGGGCCAAAGCCGCGCCGACCGGAAAGTAGAACTTTCGGCTCCGGAAGAGCTTCCCGTGACCCGGGGAGAGATCGTCATTCCCCTCGAAAGAGTGGATGACGGCAACCTTCACCGATTCGTCTACAAGGCGTCCGACGGGACCGAGGTCCGGTACATCGTCCTCAGGAAAAGCGGCGTCGCCTACGGAGTGGGGCTCGACGCCTGCGATGTCTGCGGGGCGTCGGGATACTATCAGCGAAAGAACCAGGTCGTCTGCATTCTGTGCGACGTCGTGATGAACATTGCGACGATCGGCTTTCCCGGCGGCTGCAATCCCGTACCCCTCAAGTATAGGACCTCGGAGGGCGGCCTGATCATCGCCGCGAAGGATCTGGAGGCCGAAAAACGCCGATTTCGCTGATAAAAAAGCCTGGGGCTTGGCCCCAGACCCCACCCAAGGGCCGAGGCCCTTGGGAATCCCGACTTTTTTAACTCGGAACTTTTTTGACTCGAGAGGAGAAAAACGCGGAAAATGTTTTATCGGATGCTGAAGGGCGCTCTGACGCGCCGGACGAGGAACATGGCGATGATCGCGTTTACGATGGCGCTGGGAGTCTCGCTGGCGACGGCGATGCTGAACGTCATGATGGATGTCGGAGACAAGGTGAATCAGGAACTGAAAACCTACGGCGCCAACCTGACCGTCGTTCCGCGCGGAATGTCCTTCATGAGCGAACTTTACGAATTTGAAGACGACTACGTTTCTCAGGATGCGCACATGCGGCAAACCCCGCGGAAATATCTTTCCGAGGACGATCTGCCCAAAATGAAGATGATTTTCTGGGCTTACAATATCGTCGATTTTACGCCGTTCCTGGAGATGACGGCCTCGGCCGGCGGAGAGCGGATTCTTCTGGTCGGGACGTGGTTCGGCAAACGCCTGGAGCTTCCCACGGGCGAGACCGTCGAGACGGGCATGAAGCGCCTGAAAAATTGGTGGGACGTCGAGGGAGAGTGGCCGCTCGACGACGAAAAAGGAGCCATGCTGGGCGAGAGCCTGGCCGCGCGGCTCAAAATGAAAATCGGAGACACCTTTGAAGTCGGCGGCGCCGGCGAATCGCCGCAGGCGCGGCAAAAATTCACGGTGAAGGCCGTTTTTCACGGAGGCGGCGCCGAGGACGAGTGGGCTTTCGTGCCGCTGAAGCTTGTGCAGGATCTTTCCGGCCGGCCCGGTCTGGTGGAGCGGGTGGACGTCAGCGCGCTGACCACGCCGGAAAACGATTTGGCGCGCCGCGCCGCTCAGGACCCGAACAGCCTCTCGCGCAAGGAGTGGGACACGTGGTACTGCACGGCTTATATCAGTTCCATCGCTTATCAGATCGAAGAAGTCGTCGCCGGTTCACGCGCCAAACCCGTGCTTCAGGTGGCGGAGTCCGAGGGTACGATTCTGAAAAAAACGCAGCTTCTGATGCTGCTGCTCACGCTTTTGAGCCTTTTGTGCTCGGCGCTCGCCATATCGAACCTCGTCACGGCGGGCGTGATGGAGCGCAGCGCGGAACTCGGTCTGCTGAAAGCCCTCGGCGCGACGAACGGGGCCGTCTTCCTGCTCATTTTGGCGGAGCTTGCGGTCACGTCGATTCTGGGCGGGGCGGCGGGATACTTCGCCGGACTGGGGTTCGCGCAGGTCATCGGCCGCACCGTTTTCGGGTCGGCCATTGCCGCGAAGGGCCTTGTCATCCCGATAGTCTCGATTCTCATCCTGCTCGTCGCGCTCCTCGGCAGTCTGCCGGCGATGCGAATGCTCTTCACACTGCGCCCCACAGAAGTCCTGCACGGGAGATAGGGAGACAAAATGTGCAGAAGGTTCCTTCATTCGGCACACGGCAACCCTATGGCGATGATTAGGAAAATAGACGTATAAGGCAAGAAACATTATAATCTTTCACGAAATAAGCGCAGAGGGCGAAAATCTTTACTGAAAGGAGCGGGACTTTAACGGATGCCTGGCTGACCAAAATGAAAAGCGGCGTAAGTCCCGAAGTATAAGCTGATAATGCCTGACGGCAAAAAAGAACAGGAACGCGCGGAACTCCACCGCACGATCTGGAATATCGCCAACGATCTGCGCGGCAGCGTGGACGGCTGGGGCTGGTTCTTGACAACGTCTTTGTTTCTGATAAAATCTAGCTCGCTGTGCGGCAAAAGCAAAGCAGGGGAATTGGGGAATGGTGCAATGGCAGCACGCCTGACTCTGGATCAGGTAATCGGGGTTCGAGTCCCTGTTCCCCAGCCAAAGATGCTTTTTATGTCTTCACGGAGAAGTCGGAATCTGGTAATATAGGGTAAAAGATTCTCGAAAGAACGGCCCCATCGACTAGCGGTCTAGGTCGTAGCCCTCTCAAGGCTAAAACACGGGTTCGAACCCCGTTGGGGCCGCCATGAAACAGAATTTCAATTATTCCGCATTTTTTATCATTATCTCTTATCATTGCGCTGTATATTCCGTCATCAGTATCAGCTGTTGACCCCGAATTTTTGCACGTGCCTGTCTGAATGCAGCGATTAAAACGCCTCAGGTCAAAAATCCTCTCGATGAAAAGCGGCAGGCCGCACTTTTCTGCCGGGTTTTGGCTGAGACTCGGCAGAAATTAAGTATTCTTCTATTTCACGTTGCGCTGAAATATAGTATAAAATAGATAAAGGAACACGCGGATTCGGATTTTTGGAATTGGTCGGAAGAAAGAGGTGGACTTGTCATGGCGGAATGGAAAGACGCGCTGACGGATAAGCTGTGTGACGCCTTCCTGCTGTTGGAGACTCCCGAGGAGATGTACGCTTTTCTGGAGGATGTGGCCACGATTGGGGAAATCAAGTCTCTGGCTCAGCGGCTGGAGGTCGCGAGGCTTCTGAACACGGGCAAGACCTATCCCCAGATCGCGCAGCATACGGGGGCCAGTACGGCAACTATCAGCCGGGTCAAAAAATTTCTGGACTACGGAGCCAACGGCTACAAAATCGTTTTGGAGCGAATGAAGAAGTAACAAATAAGACAGGAGCAAAATCGATTCTTCGATTGCGGGGAACCCTGTGCGGGCCGAATTTTTGATTTTTCGGTGCCGCATATGGGAGTTTTATGCCTTCTTCGTTTATAATAGCGGAAGACAAAATTGCGGAGCCGGGCGGTTCCGCTCGGGAGGAGTCGGAGCGTGAAAATCGAGGTCGCGAGAGATATTTTTGACCGTTTCCCCGGTTACGTGCGTCACGTACTCGTGACGGAAGACGCGGACAACACGCAGGAGAACCCCGAACTGGCCGGGCTTCTGACAGAAGCGCAGCGATTGGTGAGGGAGGACGATTCTTTTGCGGATCTCAAGGCTCATCCCTTTATCGCTTCGTGGCGCGAGGCGTTTCAGGCGTTCGGCGTGAACCCGAACAAATGTCCGCCTTCCGCCGCCGGTCTGATCAAGCGTGCGCGCGGCGGCAAAGACCTTCCCTACGTGAACACGCTCGTGGCGATCTTCAACGTCGTCAGTATGGGCCATGTCCTGCCGGCCGGAGGCGACGATCTGGACTCGGTGCGGGGAGACATTCGTCTCGCGTTCGCGAAAGGGGACGAAACCTACACGCCGCTCGGGTCTCCCGGGCAGACGGAACACCCGGCCCCCGGCGAAATCGTCCTGCTGGACACGGGGCGAAGGGAGGTTTTTTGCCGCGCCTGGTGCTGGAAGAACGGTGACGTCAGCAAGATAGAAAAGGGCACGCGCCGGGTGGCGGTCAACATAGACGCCCTGCCGCCGAAAACCCCGGAAGCGGGCGAGGCCGCGGCCCGGGAAGCGGCGGAGATGATCCGGCGTTTCTGCGGAAGCGCCGCCGCGTTGTACCGCTTGGACGCCGCAAATGGGAGCGTGGAGATATGAAGAAAAAAACAGGACCTTGGGGCTCCGCCCCAAACCCCGCCAGGGCCGCGGGCCCTGAACCCGTTACAAAACCTGGTGAGGAGGCGTAAAACAGATGAGGATGAAGCTGAAGCGCGCCGGGGCGGCGGTATTGTTTTTTGCGGCTCTGATGTTTGCCGCGCCGGTTTCCGCTCTGGAGCAGAGGCGGATCACCGTTGTGCTGTTTCCGACGGAGAACAACACGGACCTTCAGGTCTGGCAGAGCAAATACTATCCCTACAGCATTCTGGAAGAGAAGATGACGGAGTATCTGGCCGCGCTTTTCGCGGACTCTCCGATGACCGATGTCGTCATTCTGGACGAGAACGGTATGAACCGCTGGCTTTCCCAGCCGTACCGCGGCGAGGACATGGCCTTCCAGATGGAGATCTACGACGCGCTCGTCAAGGACCGCCGCGGCGGGCTGGGTATCCATTCCAGGGGGCATTTCCAGCTGCGCCTCAAAGCTTTCGACGCGGTGAACGCCGAGCGTTTCGCGACGCGCATCGCCGTCGGCGGAGACACGCGCTACACCTTCGATTCCGGCGGAGAGAAGCTCTTCTGGATCGACACGATGATCACGTCCCTGCCCATTCCCTTTAAGGACGGGCTCGACGTGCTGGGCCTGACCCGAACCGGGGACAAGGGACAGAGGATGAGCCGCCCGACATGGGCGCAGTTCTCCTCGACCGCCCACTGGCAGGCGCTCAAGAACGCCGTCAAAGACGCCTATCACGAGGCGATGGGCCAGGTTTCCATCGCCCTGAAACGCAACGATCCCGACGGGTACGCGGCCGGGGACATTCCCTTCAACCCCTTTGCCATCAACGTGGGGCGCATCATCTCCCCGACGGCGACATCCACGCGCAAGAGACGCGAGTACATCATCTCCATCGGACGGGAGGACACCCTCAGGGCGGGCGACGTTCTGGACGTGGTGCGCAGCGACACCTACGTCACGGTCGACCCTGAGAACCCCGTGGCCGTCGTGCCGCATACGGTGGGGCGGGTTCGCCCGTCGGCCGTCGGCCGGGTTCGGGTGATCAGCGTGCAGGAAAGAACCGCGGTCGTCCGCGTCGTTCGGGACAACCGCAAAGAACCGATCCGGCTCAACGATCTGGTGATGAAAATCCATCGCCCGGAAGTGCTGGAAATGGACTGGGAGTCGATGACGCCATGAAAACCGCGGATAAGGATAAAATCGTTTCGGAAAACAACCTGCCGGAGAGAGTTCCGTTCGGGCCGGCGAAAATTCTCCGTCTCCGGGGGAAGGGGCGCGCGGCGTTCGCGTTCGCTCTGCTTTTTTCCGTGCTTTTCTGGACCCTCCCGGATGCCGCGCCGGAGGCGTTTGCCAACGGAAACGTCTCGGCGGACGCACCTGCCCCGGCGCCTCGGATCAAAAAGGTCGTCCGCAGGGCTCCGATCCGCAGGCCGAAACCCCGGCCCAAGGCCAAAAAAGCCCCGCAAAGGCCCGCCGCTGTGCAAAAAGCGCCGGAGCCCACGTCTCTTGAGCGCGGCATCGCTCTGATGGGGGAGGGTCGGTACAATCAGGCGTATCCCTGGCTGCGGAAGGCCGTGCAGGAAGAGCGCCGAAACCCCAACGCCTGGTATTGGTACGGGCTGTACCACGACACCGTGGGGCAGTACCAGCAGGCGCAGTTTTTTTACGTGAAGGCGCTGGAGCAGGACCCGTCGTTTCCGCTTCTCTCGCGCGTCGTGACGTATCCCGACGACGAGGGGCGGAAGGCGCTGTGGGATCCTCTGCGCCCCGCGCGGCTGCATCTCGCGGAGACGGGGTATCGGGACATTCGGACCGTGCCGCCCGGCTCGCCCGAGGCGGCAGTGCTTCCCGTCCGCCCGCCGGTCGACCCCGACGCGCCCAAGGTGCCGATTTACGTTCCCCCCGACCCCCTTTTCGAGGGCGGAGAAACGCACCCCCCCGTTTACGTTCCTCCACCAGGGCCGTAGGCCCTGGACCCGGTATGGGTGTTACGGAAGCAGGAGAGTGTGCCCTCCCGTCGGTCGGGACAAGGCGTTTGAAGGGGGCTTCCGGGGGCCGGGGGCGGAGCCCCCGGAATCGGGTCCAGGGCCTACGGCCCTGGCGGGTTTGGGCGGAGCCCAAGAGGTTTTTTTAATCGGGAGTGAATTCAGATGAGAACGATGGCAAAGGGCTTTGTTTTGCTTTTTCTGTTTTTGGGGGCTGTTCCCGCGTCGGCGAAGGTCTACGTGGCGGAGCCTCTTCTGGTGCCTCAGCCGGCCTACGCGGGGATGCGGTTCTATGTTTACAAACCCTACAATCTGCCCAAAGACTGGTACGCGACCTTCGACGGCTATCCTGTAATGAAGAACAAAGACGGTGTTTGGGTTTATGGAACTTACCACGGCCCAAACCTGACCCCGACCCACTACATCGTGGGGTCGGTCGTTCCGTCGATGGCGGGGCTGTCGCCTTATATCGGTTCCGTGCAGATTTCCTCGGTGACATCTCTGCCCGAGTCCGCGCGCGTGCAGCCTCAGGCCGTCCGGCAGGCGTCCGGCGTCGGCGCGCTTCCCGGAAGCGTCTCCGTGGGGCCCGTTCCTCCGGGGCGCAGTCCGGCCTACATGCCGGACTGGCTTTTCAACGACCGCTTTCTGCTTCTCGGGCGATGGAAGCAGAGCGTCGACCGCATCGGCGTTCTGACGAGGCCCGCCGTTCCCGTGGCTTGGAAGGGCCGTTCTCCGAAGGTCATTTACGCCTGGACCGGACACGAATGGTACCAGATGACGGCCCGCGAGGGAGAGCGCCCCGCCGACGTGCTGAAGAACCATGTGTACACCCTGACGCGCTTGGCGCGGCGGGGCGGACTCACGTGGTACGAGGCCGATATTCCGCTCTTCTCCCAGCAGGCGGCCGTATGGGGTTATTACTGGATGGGTGAAATCCAGCTGCCGTAGACCATGAATTGTCCTGTTCCGGCGAAATTTTTCAACACGGCGGGGCCTGCTCAGGAGGATATTCACTACACACTCGATCCGTTGAAACGCATCCATTACGAAGAAATTTCCCTTCTGATCGATCAGCGCAAATATTTTGTCCTGCACGCGCCCCGTCAGACGGGGAAGACGACGTCGTTGCTCGCGATGGTCAAAAAAATAAACGCCGAGGGCCGGTATCATTGCGTGTACGTGAATGTCGAGCCGGCCCAGACGGCGCGCGGCGATGTTCCCCGCGGGATGAGGGCCATAATGCGATGTCTCGGAGAAGGGATAAAACGATTTACCGGCGACGGAGAGCCTCTTTCGAGTGCCGTGAAAATTCTCGAAGAAGCCGGAGGAGACAAAGCGCTTTCGTCTATGCTCGGCCGGTACTGCGAAACGCTCAGCAGGCCGTTGGTTCTTTTTATCGACGAGATTGACGCCCTTATCGGTGACACTCTGGTTTCCGTGTTGCGTCAGCTCCGCGAGGGGTATGAAAAACGCCCGGAGCTGGCGCCCATTTCCGTCATTCTCTGCGGAGTGCGCGATGTCCGGGATTACCGCATCCACCTGTCGAGCGGGGAGATCATCACGGGCGGAAGCTGTTTCAACATCAAAGCAAAATCTCTGCGGCTGGGTGATTTTTCCGAGGACGGCATCCGGGAACTCTACGAACAGCACACCGCGTACACCGGACAGATTTTCGCGGAGGAGATCTACCCGAAGGTCTGGGACCTCACCCACGGTCAGCCTTGGCTGGTCAACGCTCTGGCCGATCAGGCGACCTCGGAGATACCGGAGGGGCGGGATCGGAGCCGCCCGATAACGCCGGACCTGATCGAGGAAGCGGCGAACCGCCTGATTCTCGAGCGGGCGACGCACCTCGACCAGCTGGCCGACAAACTCCGCGAGCCCCGAGTGAGGCGCGTGCTCGCGCCTGTGATTGCGGGAGAAAACTGGCTGAGGGACTCGGCGGAAGAGCCCTTGCCGGACGATTTGCAATACGCCATGGACCTCGGGCTTATACGCCGGGAGGACACGGAGCGGGGAAAGGCGCTTGTCGTCGCAAACGCGATTTACAGGGAAGTTATTCCCCGTGAGCTGACCTTTCTCATAGAGGAGAGTCTCGCCTCCTGCCACGCCCGGCCGTGGTACGCGGAGGCGGACGGAAAGCTCGGAACGAAGAGGCTTCTGCGGGAGTTTCAGCAATTTTTCAGGGAGAACTCGGAAAGCTGGCTGGAGCGCTTCGACTACAAAGAGGCGGGATTTCAGCTTTTGCTGCAGGCGTTTTTACAGCGCGTCGTCAACGGCGGGGGATTGATAGACCGGGAGTACGCACTTGGGAGCGGGCGGGTGGATCTGCTTGTCCGCTGGAGATACCCCGCGGACAAGCCGCGCGCCGAACAGCGCGAACAGAGGGTCGTGCTGGAACTGAAGACGATCCGGGCGAGTTCCCGCAGAGCGGGCGCTTGCGGAGCGAATCGAGTGTATTCCGAGGGTCTGGAGCAGACGGCCGTTTACGCGGAGCGGGCCGGAACGGCAGAGGCGCACCTGATCGTCTGCGACGAACGCCCCGGCCGGAGCTGGGACGAGAAAATCTGGGACCGGCCCGAGCGCCGCGGGGACAGGATCATTCACGTCTGGGGATTGTGACCTGAGATTGTGATTTGAGGCTTTAATTTAAGGCTTTAATTTAAGATTCCGGCTTATGCCGGAGCGGAAAAGAAAACGAAAACGCGGTGTTCAGAGTACCTCGGCTGCGTACCCATTCGCGACAACCACACGCTTTCCAGCGAAAACCGGAACCCCCTGGCTGCGTCCCGCAGCGTGCGGCCGTCAAGACTGCATTCCCACTTCATGTTTTCGTTCGGATTCAACTCATGTTCCGTTCGCCGCTGCCGGCATAAATTGCGGGCGGTACTGCGGAACAATGGGTGGTTTTTTATTTATGCATAAAATATTAAAAAATAAGCAGTTGACTTGCTCATTTTATATGCTTATAATTTGTTTATGTTCGCATAAAATATTTTTAGGGGGTCCTGTAATGGTGAGCGGAGAGTATTCAAAAATCAGGGATATTTATGGTTCATTAGTGTTCGACCGGAGGGCGATGAAGGAAAAGCTGAACCCGGAGGCCTACGAGCGCCTTATCGCGGCTATAGAGGGGCGGCAGAAGCTGGACGCGTCCCTGGCGGACACGGTGGCCATGGCGATGAGGGATTGGGCGGTCGCCAACGGAGCGACGCACTGGGCGCACTGGTTCCATCCTCTTACGGAGCTGACGGCGGAAAAGCACCTCTCCTTTACCCTTCCTTCGAGCGACGGTTCCGCTGTCGATGTCTTTCGCGGCAAGGACCTGATCCAGGGCGAGCCGGACGCATCCTCGTTCCCGTCGGGCGGACGGCGCTCCACCTTTGAGGCGCGCGGGTACAGCGCGTGGGACCCCAGCAGCCCGGCCTTCATCATCAAGAGCGCCAAGGGAGGAACGCTTTGCATTCCGTCGGTATTCCTTTCCTACGACGGTTCTCCGCTGGACCTGAAAACGCCCCTTCTCCGCTCCCTCGACGCGCTCGAAACGCGTTCCCTGAAGCTGCTGAAGCTCTTCGGGCAGAGGGGGGTGCGCAGCGTACGCATGACGGTGGGCGCGGAGCAGGAGTACTTCCTCCTCGACCGTTCCCGCGCGCAGCAGAGGCCGGACATCCGCTTCTGCGGGCGAACTCTGATCGGGGCCCAGCCCGCCAAGGATCAGAAGCTGGACCACCATTACATGGGGGCGATCCCCCAGAGGGTACTCACCTATATGGAAAACGTGGGGCGCGACCTGGCCCGGCTGGGAGTCCCGATCATGACGCGCCACAACGAAGTCGCGCGTTGCCAATTCGAGTTCGCGCCGCTTTTTGCCGACGCCAACACGGCCTGCGACCACAACCAGATCATGATGGAGACGATGCGCAAGCTGGCGAGAAGCCACGACCTGCGCCTCCTGTTCCACGAAAAGCCCTTCGCCGGAATGAACGGCAGCGGCAAGCACATCAACATTTCCCTGATGGACAACGAGGGCCGCAACCTGCTGAAGGCGACGAACAACCACCGCCGGAACGTCATCTTTCTGACCTTCCTTTCGGCGCTGGTGCTGGGGGTCTCGGAATATCACAGTCTTTTGCAGGCGGGCGTCGCCACGGCGGGGAACATGTTCCGCCTGGGCGGGCACGAGGCGCCGCCCAGCATCATGAGCATCTACCTGGGGCAGACCCTGACGGAGCTCCTTTCGCAGCTGGACAAGGCCGACCTGAAGCTGCCCGACAAGGAGCAGCTGGATATAGGGCTCTCCAAGCTGCCCACGCTAACCCCTTACGACTGCGACCGCAACAGAACGTCGCCCATCGCCTTCACGGGGGACAAGTTCGAGTTCCGCGCGCCGGGTTCGTCGCAGTCCATCGCGCTCCCCGTGACGCTTTTCGCCTCCATCTGGGCCTGGGGGCTGGAGCGGCTGGCCGAGATGATCGAGTCGCGCGCGGCGCAGGGCGCGGAGCCCATCGACGTGGCGCTGGACGCGGTCAAGGAGGCCGTGAAGAAGGGAAGCGCCGTTTTGTTCGAGGGCGACGCCTACACCCACGAGTGGCACGAGGAGGCCCGCCGCAGGGGCCTGATCGAGGCCGAGAACACGCCCGAGAAGATCGACCTCTTCCTTAGGCCCAAGAACAAGGAAATGCTCGAACAGCTGGGGGTCTTCAAGGGAAGCGAGATCGAGATGCTGCACGAGATCCGCCTCGACTCCTTCGAGCGGGCCCTCGAAATCGAGGTTTCCATCCTCTACGACATGCTGTGGGAAGGGGTTCTGCCCGCGATATCGAAGCAGCTCATTCTGGAGAAGAAGTCCTTTTCCGCCCTCGACGGCCTGGACTTCAGGGAAGGGGAGCCGTGGAAGAAGTATATCCGCGACCTGGGAGTCTTCAAGGCGGCGCTCATCGCGGACGCGCAGAAACTCTGCGCACTGAAGGAGAAAATGGCGGCGCTCGACGCGCGCGCGAGGGCGGATCTTCTGGTGAAAGAGGCCGTCCCTCTGATGGATTCCATCCGCGGCATGTGCGACGCGGCGGAACTGTTGATCTCCGCCGACATCTGGCCCTACCCGCTGTACCGCAACCTGCTGTCGCTGTCCGCTTAATTTTTCCGATTTCTGTTTCCGCCTTTCTGTTTCTTCCGGCCGATCCGGTCAGGGCACGGTTCCCGACCGGATCGGCCGTTGCGTTGCCGGGCCGGGCGAAGACTCGGAAAATCACGGACTTGCCGATATTTTTTCCTCTTTTCTCGGTTCTTTATATTTCGTGCTAAACTTTCTTATCAGGATCGCTGTTCATGTCAGGATTGCTGTTCATGACAGAATGATTTTTATGCAAAGCGCTGAAAGGAAGGAGAAAGGCTTTAATGGACGATAAAGGGGAGATCATCAGCTTCTGCGACGTGGACGAAAACCTCGCTCTGCAAATTTGGACGAAGGGTTTGTCTCCCCGGGTGGTGATTCTCAATAAGAACCGGAACAAAAAAAAGTTCGTCAAACTCAGATGGTTTGAAGATTTGGACCGCAAGCTCTCGATCAACGGGAAAAAAAGAGGGGTATCCATCGAATATCTTCTGTCGGATCTCCTCCCCCCTCTGCAGCGCATTCTGTCGGAGTACGCCGTATACACCGCGTTCAAGCCCTGTCTGTGGAGGTTTTCCGTCACGTTTGAAAAAGTTTTGCACGCCCCGGCGATCGTATTCGACAAAAAGGAATTTTCTCTTCTGCCGGAGGAAAAGCGCAGCCGGCTCTGGATCTCGGACCTCACGGACGAGGAGAAGGCGAAGGGAGACGGTCTTTTCCGCCCCTTCTTCCCGCTCTCCGAGGCGGAGGAGAAGACGATGCCCGAAGGGGGCATGAGCTTCACCGCAAGCTGCTGCGGCGTCGAGGATCTTTTCAGGACGGGGGTCATACGCAAATTGAACGGGGCGAACCCCCGCCGCTGGCACCGTCCGGTGCGGATCGCGGCGGCGGCGATGCTCTTGGGGTTTTCTTTCTGCGAGGAGGACGGAGAAGAGTTCAGCGACGAGATATGGCGCGCCGGAAATTTTGAAAAACCTCTGACCTTCAAGCTCAACGACCCGCAGCTTAAAGGCCTGGGGCGGAAGCTCGTCGGGTATATCCGCCACTTCGACACGCTGGACACCATGTCGGTATGGGCCTCCCTCGAGAGCGACAAGGAACTTCAGGATGCCGGGTACGTGAGGAAGCGGCGCCTCAGTTTCCCCGCCGGATTACTGGGCAGTGTGGAGACCTCCGTCACTTTTTTCGAGCGCGAGGACGGAATGATGGCGCTCGGCTGCAAGCCCAAAATAAAGACATCTTCCAAAGGCAACGGCGGCCTGTACTACGCCTCTCCTCCGCAGAAGTCGCAGGAAAAACAGGAACTGATCTACACGCTTCCGAAAGATCGCTACGCGACAGCCCTCCTCCGCGACGCCTTTACGGGCGCGGAGGACGACTATTTTACTGTGGGGCAACTGGTCGGAGCAAAGATTTTCGAAGCGTGGAGCAACAATATCGTTCCCTTCATCTCTTATTTCGCCGGTTTCGTAGACATGTGAAATCAAGGTTTTAAAGCCTCCACAAAGACCGAATTTTGTGCTTAAAACACTGGTTTCCAAGAATAATCGCCTTGATTTGCTTCCATGTCTGTACTTGCGGGAGGCTGTTCTTCTTGCGAATCATCAAGAAGAGTTCTGTACGGTCTCCCAAGCCGTTTAATGGCTTCCGCTGAAAGCCCGGATTTTCGAGAATACAGATTGATTCTCATGAAAACCATTCCTTTCTCGCACTTTATTATTTCATGCATTTTACCACAATATCATTGATCTGAACAGTTGAATTTGATACAGTATGTCACTCGTCTGTGATGACGTCCTCCCATAATCCGTCCCGGGAAAATGTCCGGGCGGGACGGGATCGGGCCGGCCGGCGGAGCGGCCTGGCTGAAGACGGGAGGCTCCCCCTTTCGGAGGAGCCTCCCGTTTCATGGCCGTCTTCTTATTTTTCCTCTGTTTCAGCGCGCCTTTTTCGCCGCGCTTTTCCGCGCGGCCAGGCACGCCGCCAGAAGCGCCAGCGTTGCCAGTCCCGCGCCGAAGCCCGCGTCGCAGCCGCCGCCTTTTTCCACCACCACCGGCTCAGGCGGCTCGAGGGACATGTAGCGGTTCTCTTCCGGTATCAAGCCGAACGTGACGGGCGGGTCGA
>JAISMH010000122.1 GCA_031276855.1 Synergistaceae bacterium | reverse complement strand
CTCCCGTCAATCACACAGACTTGGACGTTCTCCGGAGTGAAAGCAGACTCCAGAGATTCGTTTGAAACCCAGACTTCTCCCCAACCGGCCGGACTTGTCGTGACACAATAAGTATACCCTCGTGCATATCCTTTTTTTACGCATCACCCTTTCGAAGAATCCAGTCATTGCAAGGCTCCTTTCGAACGTCCGACGCTGTGCAAGTGGGTATACCCTTCTGCGCACCCCCCTGTAAAAATTTTCGAGGAATTTTCCTCAAGATAAAGAATCAGCTTTTTAATTGGATTCTATATTTTCGAATTGTACATCATTCAATCGAATTTGCGCAAGCCCCTCTGGGGAGGATGTTGTTCGCCTGTGACAATGTCCTCCCAGTATCCGTTCAAGGTGGTATCGAATTAAAATTTGTTAAGTCTTGTTGCCGCACCCGAGCGCCCGCAGTTTTGAACGGCCGGAGTGCTAAAATACGTGTGACCTCTCAAACCTTGTATGCCATACTTGGGCAAGCCCGAAGAGAGAATTTCAATGAGGGGTGGGGACGGGCCTTGTCCTCCCGAGTTCGTTTTCTTGAGTTTGAACGCTGCGTTTATGGCGTGTGATATTTATGACGTGTGACCGGAGGGAAGAGACAGGATGATGAATCGATATGACAAAAAGTTGGCGGCGGCCGTTTTGTTCTTGTGCCTGCTGGCGCCGTATTCCGCGCCCGCGGGCGTCGTCGAGGCGGAGCCGGATCTGCACGCCGTCATGGGTGACCTTTCGGCCCTTTCCGTCACGGCCCGCCTCTACTACGACGAAACGCGCGGGGCGAAGTGCCCCGCGCTCGGACAGCTGGCGCGCTACCTGAAAAAGCCGCTTCCCGCCGATTGGCCGGAGAACTGCCGGATTGCCGAGTTCGAGGGCGTCTGGTGGGTCGGGCGCAGGGTGCCGGAGTTCTCCCGCGCGCGCAAATTCCTAAGAAACAACGCGCTCCTGCTCGGCATCCGCGACGGAAGGGGCGGAGAACCCTGGCTGGGCAGTTCCTTCGTCTGGACGGAGGCGCTCTCCCCGAAGCGCGCCGGAGAGGGCGGGACGGAGGGCGAAGCACCCTCCGTTCAGGTCGCGAAAGGCGGGGGCAACGCGGGGGAGCGCCTCTTCTTCAACACTCCGGGCACGGACTACTACTGGTGGAGCGATCTGCTGTTCACGCCGGAGGCCCGCGCGGCCGCGCTCGAAAAGTTCGGAGCGAAAGGGGAAGGCCCCTTCCTCATTCCCCCCCTCCCCGCGAGCGGCGCCGAAAGCCTCACCGCCTCCCCCGTCTCCCCTCCGCCCGAGTTCAGCCTGCGCGGCGACAGGGACGACGAGGAGGAGGACGCGGAACCTCTGACCCTGGGAAAAACCGGGATTCAGGTCAACCCCGTCCCCCGCTCCCGGAACTGATACGGAGAAAAGACAATGAAAGGAGCTATGAAAATTCCAGGCAGAAACGTGAAGAGAACGGCGATTTTTGTGATTTTGCTCTGGCTGGCGGCCGGCGTTTTCGCGTGGGGCGCGGAGGCGGCCCATAACGCCAAAAAGGCGAAATACAACAAAAACGCACTTCCTCCGGGCTGGCGGTACGAGGCGGGTTACACGCTCTGGCGCGCGCGGCGGAACCTCGCCGCCAACCGCGCAAGCTACAGGAAATACCGGCGGGAAAAGGAATGGCTCCGAAAAAGAAAAGCGGGCCGCCGCGCGGAGGAGATCGCGGCGGACACGCTGGATTGGACGGCGGACGAAATCGAGAAGCTCTGGGAAGAGTACGGGGACCTTCTCAAATTCCATCCCTCGGGCGTCACGGACGAGCGGTTCGGGGACTGAACAAACAAACACACAAATAAGCAAACAAACGAACCATGGGGCTCCGCCCCATACCCCGCAGGGGACTTGTCCCCTGACCCCTTTTTTTCTACAGCCCCGCGGCGTAGTCGAGGCAGGTTCGGACGCCGAAGGCGGACGCGCCTCTGGCGTAAAGGCCCCCTTCCTCTTTCATGAAGTCGGCTCCGGCAATGTCCATGTGGGCCCAGGCAATGCCGGGCTCGACGAACTCGGCAAGAAACATCGCGCCGAAGGTCGCCCCTCCGTAGCGGCTGCCCGAGTTGACGAGGTCGGCGAACTTGGATTTCAGACTTTCTCCTATTTTTTCGTCGTCCATCGGCAGACGCCACAGGCGCTCGCCCCGCCGGCGCGCGGAGGCCAGAAGCGCCTCGCTCAGGGCGTCGTCCGCCGTAAAAAGCCCCGCCGACCAGTTCCCCAGAGCCACGGCGCACGCGCCCGTCAGAGTCGCCATGTCGATGACGACGTCGGGCTTGAGCTCGCAGGCGACGGCAAGCGCGTCGGCGAGAACGAGACGCCCTTCGGCGTCGGTGTTGTCGATCTCGATAGTCTTGCCGTTGCGCGCGCGGATGATGTCGTCCGGCCTCAGGGCGCGTCCGCCCGGCATGTTCTCCGCGGCGGCGATTATCCCGTGGATTTCCGCTTCCAGACCGAGTTTCACCGCACCGTCGAGAATTCCCAGAACGTTGCACGCCCCGCTTTTGTCGCCCTTCATGGTCTTCATGAACTCGGAGGACTTCAAATCCAGCCCGCCCGAATCGAAGGTGATCCCCTTTCCCACGAAAACGATTTTTTTAAGGGGCTTTTCCCCGGCGCTTCTTCCTTTTTTCCCAGGAGCGCAGGTCAGGTGGATCAGCCGGGGAGGCGTCGCCGAACCCTGCCCGACGGCCAGAAGCGCGCCCATGTTTTCGCGCGCCAGCCTCTTCTCGTCCCAGACCTCGCAGGCGAGGCCGCGCTCTTCCGCGAAGCGGGCCGCGATCTCGGCCAGGGCGGGCGGATTGACGACGTTGCCCGGCTCGTTGGCCAAATCCCGCGCGAGAATCTGCGCGCGCGCGAAGACCTGCCCCTGTTTCACCTTTTCCGCGTCCGCGCCGGGGGCGAACACCGTTTTGAGGACGAATTTCCCCTCGTCCCCGTCCTCTTTTTTCTTGTATTTGTCGAAGACGTAGCCGCAAAGCTCCGCGGCCTCGCCCAGAACGACATCCCTCTCTCCGCTCTTTCCGTCCTCTCCGTGCCCGCCGAACGACACGAACGCCGACTCGTTGCGCTCCCGCCCGATTCTGCGCAGCGCGGAGGTCAGAACCTCGCGGAGCGGAGCGGAACCGTCCGCCCCGGAGGAGCTTTTCGGGCCGGAAGACTTGCCCAACCCCGCAAGGTAAAGGTTCTTCACCTTGCCCTCAAAAAGAGGAACTTTTGTCACGGTCCCTTTTTTGCCGTCGAAGTCTCCCCGCTCCACGAGGGCGCCGACGCAAGAGCCGCAGGGCGCGGCGAATTTCCCGTCCGCTCCTCTTCCGCCCGCTTCCCCTTTGCAGTCCTCCTCGCTCATCAGAACCAGCAGGGCATCGCCCTCCCATTTTTCCGCGGCACCTTCCGCGGAACCGCCCAAAACCGCAACGTCAATCATTCATAAAGTCCTCCCCGAATTTTATGGAATCAATACCAGACCGCATTCAACGGAGTGCGATTGCAACAGTATACTGTGAGGTGCTTTTTTTGTCTGCGCTTCCGGCGCCGTCATATCGCTCGTCTGTGATAACGTCCGGATGGGACGAGGGGCGGGCGGGCGGCAGAACGGCTTGACCGAAAACGGAAGGCTCCCCCTTTCGGAGGAGCCTTCCGTTCATGGCCGTTTTCTTATTTTTCCCCTGCCATTTCCCCTGTTTCAGCGCGCCTTTTTCGCCGCGCTTTTCCGCGCGGCCAGGCACGCCGCCAGAAGCGCCAGCATCGTCACTCCCGCGCCGAAGCCCGCGTCGCAGCCGCCGCCTTTTTCCACCACCACCGGCTCAGGCGGCTCGAGGGACATGTAGCGGTTCTCTTCCGGTATCAAGCCGAACGTGACGGGCGGGTCGA
>JAISMH010000056.1 GCA_031276855.1 Synergistaceae bacterium | reverse complement strand
TTGTTTTCGCTCGTGGCTGGGCGTGGAGGCGTTTGCCGCAATCAGCAGTTATTTTTCTACCCTGAAAAAATCTTCTTACAACCTGCTCTCCTCGGTTTTGTCCTTACTCTAACTCTGCCCCACTGTACTGTAACGGAGGTGAGGCGCGGTGCGCAAGGCAAGAGAATGCATTATCGCGGACGTGTGACAGGAACTGGGGAATAACCTTGACTTCCCCCGTCAAAAGTAGATAATGCTGTCAGTGAGAGAAGTTTAGTGACAGTAGTTTAGTGACAGAAGTTTTCGGGAAATCGGCCGACGTTCGAGTTCGGGGAGGCGGAGTCTTTTGGATGCGGTGGGCGTGACGGGTCTGCTGGGGCTTTGTATGATCTTTTTCGCGCGGATCATCGACATGAGCTGCAATACCGTGCGGATTCTGTTTCTCGTCAGAGGCCGGCGCGTTATTGCCGGCTGTATCGGTTTTTTCGAGGTCATGGTCTACATGGTGGTCCTCGGCTACATTCTGGGGGGAGGGAAGACGCTCTCCTTTCCGGCCCTCATCGCCTACTGCGGAGGCTTCGCCTCGGGCAACTACGTGGGGTCCTGGCTGGAGGAGCGTTTGATGGACACCTTCATTCTGGCGGAAGTGTTCATGGACGACAACGCGGAGGCCCGCCTGTCCGTCGACGCCGTGCGCGGCATGGGACTGGGGGCGACTGTGGTCAGCGGAACGGGCCGCAGCGGACCGAAGCTCGTGGTGAAGATCTTCTGCCGCCGGAGCGACCTCGGAACGGTGGAAAAATTGTTCATGGATCAGGGTTTCGTCACAATATCCGACGTCAAGCGCTGCAGCGGGGGATGGTTTCCGAAAAGGCTGTGAGGCGGAGAGCGGAACCGGTGTCCTGATCCGCTGAAGGAAGGATATCATGTCCGAGAATGCCTTCAACGACGAGAGCCGCCTTTATTCTCCCGTGTTTCCTCAGGAAAGGGATCAGATTATTCAGCAGGCTCTCGAACTGGAAAAAGAACTGATGAAGACGAAGCGCGCCGAAAAAGTCCTGCGGGAGATGGAGCGGCGCTACCTTAGTATCATGGATAGCGCCGTCTTTCTTTACGCCATACTGACCCCGGACGGCGTGTTCCGGCTGATGAACCGCCGGGCGGAGGAGTTTTTTGGGCTCCGTCTGCAGTCCGGCGTGGACTTGACACTCCATTCGCTTTCCGGCCCCGGCTATCTGCAGGAGGTGGACTCCATGCTGAAAGAGGCCATGGAGGAACCGACGCACGTCACCTTCCCCATCGTCCGTGCCGACGACTCGCTGGGCTGGCTGGACATCGAGTTTTCCCGATCGGTCTATCAGGGCAGCGACTCCATTCAAATCATCGCCTCCGACATCACGGATCTGATGAAGGGGAAGACGAACGGCCTCGCTTTCCCGTCTTCGTCCGGCGGCAAAAATCCCGCCGGTGCCTGTGCCGTGCCGATCCTGAACAGCTGCCCCGGGTTTTTGTGCTTCGCGGTGGACAAAAACGGGAGCCTGCTTTACGCCACGCGGGGTTATCAGGAGATCTCCAGGCGTTTCATGGGGCAGGAATGCGTCCGCGGCCGTCTTTACCCCCGGGAGACCGGCACGGCGTTCGCCGCGGAACTTCGCGCCCTGATTCAGGACGCCGCTCAGGGGCGCACGGCCCTGTCTTCCATCGTCGAAGAGGGCAGGAACGGAAGCAAGCAGTGGAACGTGACGGCGGCGCCCCTGACGGGCCCCGATTCGGGAGAGATTCTCGGGGCGGTCGTACACCTGACGTCCCTGCTGAACCCAGCCGAGACCGTCCGGAACGGGAACGCGCTTCCGCAGGCTTCCTTCCTGAACGCCGTCCCGGAAATGCTCTGCGTCGTGGACGGAAAAGGTCGCTGCGTCGAGGCCAACACCCGTTTTTTGAGTGTCCTGAAGATGCCCCGCGGTGACATCGTCGGGCGTCCTTTCGGGGACCTGGCCCTTCAGGGGGACGCGGAGAGCGAGCGGCTTGCCGAAAAAATCGTCCAGGCGATCCGCGGAGGCTTCTCCGCGCCGGTGGAATGCAGAGTCCGCGCCGGAGACGACGAAGTCCTCGTTCTGAGCCTGCGCGGGACGCCCCTGAGGTGGGGATCGGACGACGTGACGCTCGTTGCCTGTACGGACAACACAAAACTGCGCCGGACGGAAGAACAGCTTCGGCGCTTGTCCGCGACGGACGCCTCGACGGGGCTTCTGAACCGTCAGGGCATGGAGCGCGTCCTCGCCGCCGAGATCGGCCGCGTTTCCTCCTGCGGCGAGCCCCTTGCCCTGATTCTGTTGAATATCGACGATTTCCGCGGCCTGACCGATCGGATCGGCTGCGTGGCCGGCGATCAGGTGCTTCGGGATCTGGCGGCAAGTCTCAAGTCTCAGACCCGCCCGGCGGATTTTCTGGGGCGCTGGGGCGGGGACGAATTCATGCTACTGACGTCCCTGCCGGTCACGCCGGCCTGCCGGAAGGCGGAAGCGATTCTCGGCGTGGCGCGGAACGGCGCCTTCGGGGATTCCTGGGACGGCAAAGGCAAAAACAGAGTGACTCTCAGCGCCGGCGTCGCGGAGTACCGGCAGGGCATGGACGCCGCGGCCCTCGCGGCCTCCGTCTGCGGCGCCGTTTCGGCGGCCAAACGCAAAGGCGGCGACCGGGTCGAGGCGGCGGCGGAATAGACAATAAAAAATCTTGAGGCTCAGGCCGGGAAGGAACGCGGAGCATGGGACAGATTCAGATTATCATGGAGGGAATGACCGCCAGCGGAAAATCGACGATCGTGCAGCTTTTGTCGGAGCGTCTGGGGTTCGACATCATGCCGGAGGAATTCCGCGACCAATACGACCTGCTGAGCCGTTTCCACCACGACCGGCGATGGGCGTTTCCGATGCAGCTCAATTTTCTGGTGACACGTTTCTCCCAGTATATGTGCGCCTCCGAGTCGGACAACTACATCATGGACCGCAGTCTCTTCGGCGACAAAATTTACGCCACGCTTTACTACAAGCAGGGGTATTTCAGGGACAGCCAGTTCGGGTGTTACCTGACCCTGTACGACGCCCTCCTCAAGGGCGCGAAGCCGCCGCACCTCCTGATTCTCGTTCACTGTCCGTTCGAGGAAATCATGCGCCGCATTCACGCGCGGGGGCGGGAAGACGAGGTCGCCGCGGGCGAAGGATATTGGCGCGCGCTCTACAACGCCTACGCGCCCTTCCTCGATTTCCTCAAATTAGAAGTCGAGATCCCGAACTTTTTGGTGCTGGATCTCTCCGATCCCAGCTTTATCCGTACTCCCTCCCGAGTGGAGCACTTCCTGGCCCAGGTGAAGGCCTTTTTCCCCAATCGCGAAGAGCGGAGCGGTCTGAAAAATTAAAGCGGAGCGGCCCGACGGAAAAGAGCGAGGCGGCCGATGGGGTTGGATGAAGGATTGGTTTGAATGAAGGATTGGGTTGGATGAAGAATGGGATTGGATGAAGGAAGAAAATGGAGAATCTGATACTGGCTCTGGACTGCAGTCTGCGGCGGACGAACGCAGCCGTTTTTTCCGGCCTCGGGGAAGGGGGAGAGGTTATCGCTTCGGAGAGTCTCGACATCGGGCGCCGTCAGGCGGCGGAACTGCCGCTGGCGGTGGAGCGCGTTCTCGCGGCGGCGGACCGGCGTCTCGAAGAGGTGGGGCTCGTGGCCGTGACGAACGGGCCCGGCTACTTCACCGGACTTCGGGTGGGGGCCTCTTACGCGATGGCTCTGGCTTACGGTTTGGGGGTTGGGGTCGTGCCGGTTCCCACGCTCCGTATGCTGGCCTGCCCGTATACCGAGGCGGGGGAAGCCGTCCTCGTCCTCGTTTACGCGGGGCGGGGCCGCGTCTACGCCGCCTCGTTCGGATGCGGCGAGCGCGGCAAAAGTTTGAATCTGCCCGCGGGAGAGTACGCCCTCGCGGCGCTCGAATCGTGGCTGTCCTCCCGCGCGGGGCAAGAAACGGCGCTCGTCTCGGACGACCCGCAGAAGGCCGCTCAGGCCCTCGGATCCCCCCAAATCCTCGGGCTGCCCGTTATGCCGTCTCCGCCGAACGCCGGCGCCGCGGCGCGCATCGCGCGGCGGGAGCGCGAAACGGCCGTCGAGCCCATGGCCCTGCGGATTTCCTACCTGCGCGAACCCCAAATCGGCTGATTTTCAATTTGAATTCGCTGCGCTTGCCGAATTCGCTGCGCTTGCCGAACGCGGCGCCATCGTCACGCAATGCCGTTATTTCATAGTGCCATTATTATCAAAAGGGGAGGCCTTGTCTTACAATGCTGCTCGTTATGGACGCGGGGAATACCACGACGGTAGTGGGCGTGTTCGATGGAGAAAAGCTGATCAGCCATTGGCGTTTGTCCTCCATTCTGCACACCTCGGATGAACTCGGGATTTATCTGCTGACCCTTCTCTCCACGATCTCCGTGACCCCCGGGGAGATCGACAGCGCGGTTCTGTCGAGCGTCGTTCCTCCGCTGGACACGCCGATCCGTGACGCGGTCCGGGCGTACTTCGGCGTCGATTGCCTGAAGGTGGACGCCTTCGTCGACACGGGGATGGAGATACGCTACGGCGCTCCGCGCGAGGTCGGGGCGGATCGAATCGTCAACGCGGTCGCGGGGCGCCATAAGTACGGGGCGCCCGTGATCGTCGCGGACTACGGAACGGCGATCACTCTGGATGTCGTCTCCCCGGACGGGGCGTACCTGGGCGGCGTCATAGCCCCGGGGCTGATTACCGGAGTTCAGGCCCTTTTCAGCCGCGCGGCCAAACTGCCCCAAGTGAATCTGGAAGTTCCCCCCTCCGTGATCGGCCGCAACACGAACGAATCGACCCAGTCCGGCATTCTTCACGGCAACGCGGGGCTGACGGATCGCCTCGTCGAGAAAATACGCGAAGAGCTGGGAATCGAGGCCACGGTAGTCGCTACGGGCGGTCACGCGGAGGTGATGGCGTCCCTCTCGAAAACCATCGAACACGTCGATCCCTGGCTGACCCTGGACGGACTGCGCATCATCTATGAAAGAAACCGCAAGAAGAAGCCTGAATGAAGGAACCTGCAATGAAGGAACACCCGAAAATCGAAGCGGGGGGGCTGAAGCTGGACAACGCCCTTTGGCTCGCGCCTCTCGCGGGGGTGACGACGCCCCCGGTTCGGGAATTTTTTTCGCGCTTGGGGGCCGGGCTGACCCACACCGAAATGGTGAGCTGCGCGGGGATCGTGCGCGGAAACCGCAAGACCGAGGGGATGCTTCGCCTGCTTCCCGGCGAGGGGCCCGTGGTGCTTCAGCTTTTCGCGGGCGATGCCGCCTCGATGAGGGAGGGGGCCGAGGCCGCGATCGCGGCGGGCGGGCGGGCGGCTTCCTCGGAGGGCGCGTCCGCGCGTTTTGCCGCGCTGGGCGTCAACATGGCGTGCCCCATGCCGAAGGTGACGAAGCGCGGGGCGGGCGCGGCCCTGATGAACGTCCCCGGCATCGCCTGCGAAATGGTTCGCGGGTTGAAGGAACTGGGGTTTCCCGTCTGGGTGAAAACCCGCAAGGCGCCGTCGGGAGACGAAACGGACACGCTCCGCTTCGCGGAGGGACTCCTGAACGCCGGGGCGGACAACGTCTGTATTCACGGTCGGACGCCGGCACAGCGCTACGGGGGCCGTGCCGACCGGTCGGTCGTCTGCGCCGCCGCGCGCCGCTTTCCGGGAAAAATCAGCGCAAGCGGCGACGTCTACTCGGCGGAGGACGTTCTGGAGTACCTGAACGGAGGCTGTGTCGGCGTGATGCCGGCCCGCGGGGCTCTAGCGAACCCGTACATTTTTCCCCTGGCGCTGAAGGCGCTGGGGTACGATGTCCCCGAAGAACGGCTCAACCCGGCGTTCGAAGATCGCCTCCTGTTTCTGAGAAGTCTGGGAGAGAGCTCCCATGAAATCAACGGTCCGCGTCCGACCGTGGTTCTGCTCAAGCGTCTTTTGGCCGGCGCGCTCAAGGGCTCGGAAAGCGCCGCGGCGCTGCGCCGCCGCGCGGGCCTCACGAACGATCTGGACGAACTGATGCATATCCTGACGCCGGAAAAATCGCGGTGAGCGGGCCGGCGCACCCGAACAAAACGAAAGGCAGCCGTTCAACTCCCCTGCGTCCGATTTCCATCGGGGGGCCAGTGAGTCCGCTTTTGGGCAAACGAGCTCCGCCCCCCTGAGCTTGAGCGTTTACAATTCACAAATGTGCTTCCTGAGCGGAAGAATGGCCGGCGGCGTAACGGACAGCTCGTCGATGCCCATCTCGAGGAATCTTTCCGCCATGCTCTCGTCGGCCCCAAGCTCGCCGCAGATCCCCACCCATATTCCGGCGGCATGAGCCGTCTCCGCCGTCCGCCGGATCAGCCGCAGCACCGCTTCGTGGTGGGGGTCGCAGAAATCGTCGAGGCTTTGATTCTGCCGGTCTACCGCCAGGGTGTATTGCGTCAGGTCATTGGTGCCGAGGCTGAAAAAGTCCGCCTCTTTTGCCAGTATGTCGCTGATGACGGCCGCGGCCGGCGTTTCTATCATGATTCCGATCGGTACGGAACCGTCGAAAGCCAGGCCCTTCTCCGTCAGCTCGGCGCGTACTTCCCGCGCCAGCTTTTTGGCCGCCTGAATTTCCCACAGGGAAGTCACCATGGGCAGCATGATCGAGATTTTGCCGTGGGCAGACGCCCGGTAAATGGCCCTGAGCTGGGTTTTGAACACCTCCGGCCGCTTGAGGCATATCCGCAGCGCCCGCAGGCCCAAGGCCGGGTTTTCCTCGGGGGAGAGCTTGAAATAGTCCGCCTGCTTGTCCGCGCCGATGTCCAAGGTGCGTATGACGACCATGCGGCCGTCCAGTTTTTCGGCCACGGCCCTGTAGGCTTCAAATTGGGTCTCTTCACTGGGGTAATCCTTGCTTTCCAGATACAAAAACTCGCTGCGGAACAGCCCGACGCCTTCGGCGTCGTTTTCCATGGCCAGCTCCGCGTCTTTTACGCTGCCGATATTGGCGAACAGCTGCACTTTTTTGCCGCTTCGGGTGGCGGTTTCCCGGCCCCGGTACGCGTTCAGCATCCGGGCGTACTCCGTCTGCTTCCTCTGCTTTTCGAGAACCTCGTCCAACTGCTCCCGCGTGGGCTCCAAAACAATCCGCCCGGTCTCGCCGTCCACGATGCACTGCTTGCCGTCCCAGCTTTCATCCAAAGCGCTCTCGAGGCCGATCACGGCGGGAATCCCCATCGTCCGGGCAAAAATCGCCGTGTGGGAATTGGCCGAACCGCCCTCCGTGACGAGGGCGAGGGTGGTCGTGCGCTCCATTTGCGCCGTCTCGCTGGGGACAAAATCGTGCGCGGCCAGAATGACCGGTTCGTCGAACACCGCTTTTTGCGGATCTTTACCGAGAAGTATCTCGATCACCCGGCGCGAAACATCCAGCACGTCGGCGGCGCGCGCCTGCATGTACTCGTTGTCCATCTCCGCGAAAGCCCGCGAGAATTCCTTGGCCGTCTCGCTCACGGCATACTCCACGCAGACCTTGCCGCCCCGGACTTTGAGCTCCACCGCCTCGCGGTAGTCCAAGTCCTCCAGCATCATCTGGTACACTTCGAAAAGAAGGGAATTTTCCTTGCCCAGTTTTGCCGCGGCGGCGACGGCAAGCTCGCCCAGCTGCGTGGCGGCCACGGCCCTGGCGCTCTCGAAGCGGGCCAGTTCTTTTTGCACGTCCTCGATAGGGCGCGCCGTCACTTCGTCCAGGACCTGACTGATATAGCGCACCTTTCCGACCGCGACGCCCTTGCTGACGCCTCTGCCCTGAAATTCCATCCCGTTCACCGGCCTTTCGTTATACAGACGGACCGCCCACTCCGAAATGCTCCAGCAAAACGGATTCCGCGTGGCTGTTCCAAAGGCCGCCGTGTGCCTGGCAGCTTTCGTGCAGCCTGGCGAAGAGTTTGTTTTCCTTTCCGCCGCTTTCCTTCCCCAGTTTTTCGAAATCTTCGAGGGCGGTGAGAGGCAGGTCGAAGTGGGTGTAGCTGAGGATCTTCCCCGCCCGGATATCCGGCAGGCGGGCGGTGGTTTCGGCGATGGCGTCGATGCCGCAGATGTGGGACACCATCACCGACGGGCGCAGCCGGTTCGCCGCCGACAGCCGGAGCGCCTCCTTCAGATCTTCGGTGTTGCCGCCGGTGCTGCCCAGAATATGGGTGCTGGTGTAGTGGCAATTGTACAGGTTGACGAGGGCTTTGAAGTTGGGGTCGGAGGGGCCGGCAAAAAAGTTCAGGCAGCCGTCGAAGGCGAGCAGCGCGTCGCCCATTTCCGCCAGAGGCCGGATGGGGGCGAACACAAACACGTCGTCATACCCGTGCCCGCCCGTCAGGGCTTTCAGTTTTTCCGCGCCGCCCTCGGGGCTGGCGGCATTCACATACACGAGCTCGACCCCGTGCTTTGCGGCCATTTCGGGCGAGACCAGCTGCTTCGCGCGGGATATCCGACCCTCGTCGACATCCGTGACCACCACTCTGGCCGGCTTCTTCTCGAGGACCAGCGGATACTCCAGCGCGCCCAGTCCCATGGGGCCGCAGCCGCCCAGAATCAGGACGTTTCCGGCGGGTTTGACGCCCATGGCGTGGTCGTAGTTCTGTTTGTTGGTGTGGTACATGACCTTGTAACCGCCGATGACGCAGCTCATGGGCTCGCCCAGGGAAGCGCCGAAATACGCGTCGCCGTCGTAGTGCAGCAAGCATCCCAGCTCCATCACCTCGTGGGGCATGATGCAGTATGTGGCCGCCCCTCCGCAGTATTCGTAGGAGTAGCCGGGGGAGTCCAGCCTGCCTTTGTAGTTCAGGGCGGGCTGCTGGGCAAATTTTTCTCCCGGCTTGAACTCGTGCCGCCATTTTGCGCCCACCTTTACGATGTCGCCCGCAAATTCGTGCCCGATGATAATGGGGTGGGTGTCCACGTTCTGAGGACACCGCTTGTGGGCTTTGCCCTGCTTGAGCAATTTATAGGTGGACATGCAGATGCTGTCGCTGATGACGCGCACCAAAATTTCATCCTCTTTGATTTCCGGCAGTTGGAACTCCTCCAGCCGCAAATCGTCCGCTCCGTACAGGCGCACCGCTTTTACCTTCATTTTATTTACCTCCTATATCTCTTCCAGCGCGATACGGCTCATCAGTTCGCCGACCAGTTCCCGGGAGGGCGCGTTGGTCCCCTCCGTGGTGACGGCCCCGATAGAGGCCGCCATAGCCAGCTTCGCCGTCTCCTCGAAAGACATCCGCTTTTCCAGGGCATAGGCCGCCGCGCCCACCATGCTGTCGCCCGCGCCCACCGTGGAACGCACCTCCACCGGCAGAGTCCCGGCCCTGACGCAGCGATCCTTCGTGAAAAACATGGCGCCGTTTTCCCCCAGGCTCAGTATCACCCACGCCACGCCGCGCTCCAGAAACTTTCGGCAAAGAGACGGCAGCTCGCCGTCCGGGGTGTCCTGGGGCAGTCCGTAATACTGCAGGAGCTCGAAACGGTTGGGCTTGATCACGTCGGGCGGGGCCTCGATCGCCTTTTTGAAGGAATCCCCGTCCGCGTCCGCCAAAACGGTGCATCCGGCCTCTTTCAGCGCTTCGGCGAAGACGCGGTAAGTTCCGGCCTCCGCGTTTTGCGGCAGGCTCCCGCTGAGTACGACGATTCCGTCCGGCCCCGCCAGATCTTTCGTCTGCTCCAGCAGGGCATCCATCTCCGCGCCGGTCACGGCAACGCCGGGCTCGTTCAGCTCGGTCAGGCCGCTGTCGGCGTCCATGATTTTCAGGTTGGTGCGGGTGACGCCGGCGACCGTCAAAAAACGATGCCGGATGCCCATTCGCTCGATGCGCTCGCACAACTCCTGTCCCGCTCCGCCGCCCACGAACCCGGTGCAGACGGATTCGCCGCCGAGCACTTTAATCATCTTGCTCACGTTGACGCCCTTGCCTCCGGCGTCCACCCGGACGCCGGAAAGGCGGTTGAGCCGGCGCGGTTCCAAACGGGCAATCTCCGCCGTCTTGTCCAACGCGGGGTTCATGGTCACCGTGACAATCATTCCGGCCCCCCGGTCAGCGTGGCGTAAACGGCGTTTTTGTCGTGGGCGTTCACCAGAGCCAGCACATCGTCGCCGTCCTCCAGCTTGCTCACGATGTTTTCCAGAATATCCAGATGAGCGTCGCCCTGGGCGGCGATGCCGATGACCAGATGCACTTTTTGGCCGCCCCAGTCGATGCCTTCGGGATAAGTGACGACAACCAGACCGGTTTCCAGAATATCGTCCTTGTATTCTTTCGCCCCGTGGGGAATGGCGATGTAATTGCCGATGGCCGTCGAAAAATCCCGGTCGCGGGCAAGCATTCCCTCCACGTAGCGGGACGAGACATAACCGGCGTCCACCAGCATTTTGCCGCAGCGCCGTATGGCGTCCTCATGGGTTTCAGACGGCATGTCGAGTACGATACTTTCCATTTTGACGATTTCAGCCACGATTGTGCGCCCCCTGGGCGCGCCACCACCTTTCATGATTTAAGCTCAGGGAGGCGGAGCTTGCCCACCCGAACCCCCCTGAATGAAAACCCGCCGCCGGACGCCGTCAGACATCCAGCTTTTCGTTCCAGTAGTCTTTCAAGTATTGCAGCATGGCCGCCTCGACGCGGGTGCAGGCCACCGGCTGGTCTCCGGTTTGCACCGCGGCGAGCAGAACCTCGTCCTCCACCAAAGCGCCGCTGATGCAGCCGAAAACCTCCAGCAGGTCCTTATCGCTTTGCGCCGGCACCAGCATCACAACGCAGCCTTTGGCATTTTGGAAGTACGGGTCGGTAAAACGGGAACCTTCGGGCGAAATAAGGCCGATGACAGGCTGCCGTACCCCCTCGGTGCGGGCGTGCAGCAGGACGATGCCCAACTGCGCGACCACCTGCGTCGAAATCGCTTCCCGTTCTTTCAGATCGCGGTAAATCTGCCCGCCGCTTTCCGGCCGCCGGCCGAACAGGTATCCGGCCGTTTTGGCAAGCTCGTCAAAGGTGCAGTCCGCGTGGATGGTTTGACTGTGGATGTTTTGGCTGCCGAAGTTCCTGAGCATGGCCCCCATCTCGGAAAACCGCGCGGCCGCCTTTTCCAGACGCTGCGGCAGAGCGCCCGAAAGCCGGGGCATTTCTTCTTCCGCCGTCACATTGTGGTTTTCGACGGTCCTCCGTATGGCCTCGTAATCGGCGGGCTCCAGAATGGCGTTGACCACCACGACCGGACAGCCCTCATGCTCCAGCGGTATGGAGGAAATCAGCAGATCGAAATTGGCCCACTCCTCCGGATTGTTCCAGTCGCTCACCGTCACTTCCAGCTGCCCGCGAAACTTCCCGCGCACCTGGGAGGCCATCATATAGGAAACCCCGACGCCCGCGACGCAGACAATCCCCGCCTTCAGCACCACGCGGCGGCTGCGGCGCTCCCCGTAATGCATCAGGGCCGCCCCGAAGTGGGAGGCGATAAAGGCGACCTCGCTCTCGGGAACCGGAACGCCGTATTCCCGTTCGAGAACTTGGGCCGCGTGAGCGCTCTTCGCGTACACCTCCGGGAAATCCCGCGCCAGTTGCTCCCGCATGGCGGCATTCAGCTGGATGCCCCGTTTCAGGCGCACGATCGCGCTCCATAAGTGAAGGCTCAGGCCGCGCACCAGGTCCTCGTTCAGCTTCAGGCTGTGGGACAGCCTCGGATCGAAAGCGTCGATCATCCGGCAGGCTAGGTTCTGTACGCGGCCGTAGGCCGCGGCGTCGTTTACGTTCAGCGGGCTGAGCTGTTTGGCCCGGCTGGCGCGGATGAAGGTGCCGACGCTTGCCCGCTCGCGTTCGGGCAGGCGAACGGAAAACAGGCTTTCCAGCGCGTCGCACAGCTGTCCGGCCAATTGTCCGGGCAAACCGGTTATCGTTTCGTTTTCGTCGTCCAGCATTCGGTGTTTGAGGACGCGTTCCACCATCACGACCAGCCGGATCTTCAGCATTTCCAGAGATTCGCCGGTCATCCAATCCAGCTTCGAGAACCACTCGCCCTCCAGCGTCCCGTCGATGGCCCGCAAAACATGCGCCGAAGGACAGCCGAAATTTTTGCTGAAGGACAAAAGATTCGGCATACCGCCTATCACGTCCGCCATCGCCCGCCGGATGTCCGCCTCGCGGCCCGTCACCTCGATGCCCTGACTCTGGCGCCGCGCCAAACGAAGATTCTGCGAGGAAAAAAAGGACTCCAGTTTGTCCAGGTCTCCGCTCACGGTGGCTTCACTCACGTCAAGGGCCCTGGCGAAGTAGTACAGCTTCTGCATCTCCCCCGCGTCCAGCAGAAGCAACGTCAGAAAAGCGCGGCGGTCGGACTGGTTCTTCGGGCGAACGACCGCCGCGCTGTCGAGCGTACTTTTCAGCTCCGCTTTGGCCGCGTCCCCGCCGACCAGCGTCATTCCCCGGCCGGGAAGGGTATTCAGCAGAAGATCGACTCCTTCCAGCACGAAGTCGGCGTTTTCCAGCTCCCGGAAAATAGTGCGGCGGCCCACGCCCAGCTCTTTGGCAAGGCGATCCACGGTTACGGGCGCGTTTTCCTCGAGAAGCAGCGTCAGTATCCGGCCGAGCCTGGGCGGGATAGGGGTCACAATTCCCACGCCCTTCTTTTTTACAGCCCGGTTTCCCTGAACACTTCCTGCGCCGCCGCGAGGGCGGCCTCTTCCTGCTCGCCCTCGGCCGTCAGCGTGATGCTCTCTCCCTGCTTTATCGCCAGCTTCATCAAGGCGAAAAGTTTCTTGCAATCGGCCTTTTTATCGCCTTTTTCCACCGTGACGGCACAGGGGAATTCCTGCATCTTCTTTACCAGCACCCCTGCGGGACGGGCGTGAATGCCGTCTTTATCCCGAATAACGATCTGGATCTGCTGCACGGAAGCCCCTTCCTTTCCCCGGCGCGCGAAGGAGCCGCGAAACACGGCCCCCCTCCGCTGCCTCTTCAATATTACTTCTTCAATATCACTTCTTCAACTTCAACGTTTCGATCAGCGTGTCGTACTCGGGAGCGTTCAAAAAGTCCCTTATGGTCACGAGATGAGCCGCGGGGGCGGCGGAGGCCGCGCGCTCGCGCAGCTCCACATGGCAGATGATCACGTCCGCGTCGCCCGGCACCTCGTCCACTTGGGAATGTACGACGGTAATATTCTCCAGTCCCGCGCCTTTCAGCTTTTTGCGCAGCTTGCTGGCGCCCATGGCGCTGCTGCCCATGCCGGCGTCGCAGGCAAACACGATCTTGTTCACGGCTCTCTCCAAAGCGTCCCGAGCGTCAGACGCGGAACCGAGGCCCTTGCTTTCCGCCTTCATGGCTTTCACCCTGGCGGCGGCCCCTTCCAAATCGCCCTCGTCCCTGACGAACGCCTTCATCAGCAGGACGGAAAGCACGAAGCTCACGACGGTTCCCACAAGGATGCCCATGATATTGGCGAAGTACGCGCCCTTCGGCGTCATGAGCAATTCCGCGAAAATGCTGCCGGGAGAGGCCGCGCCGACCAGTCCGCCGCCCAGAAGCGAGAGCGTGAAGACGCCCGCCGCGCCGCCGCCCATCATGGCGAGAATGAGCACGGGATTCATCAGCACGTAAGGGAAATAGATCTCATGAATACCGCCCAAAAAGTGGATGATGATGGCTCCGGGCGCGCTGGATTTGGCGCTGCCTCGGCCGAACAGCATGTAAGCCGCCAGCAAACCGAGTCCGGGCCCGGGGTTGGATTCGATCATGTAGAAAATGGATCGGCCGGCTTCCGCCGCCTGCTGAGCGCCCAGCGGGGTGAACACGCCGTGGTTGATGGCGTTGTTGAGGAACAGAACCTTGGCCGGCTCGACCAGAATGGAGGTGAAGGGCAAAAGGCCGCGGCTCACCAGCCAGCCCACGCCGGCGCCCATCGCAACGTTGATTGCCTCCGCTATCGGGCCGATGGCCAGGTAGCCGAGAATGGACAGGATTCCGCCCAAGATACCCGCTGAAAAATTGTTGACCAGCATTTCGAAGCCCGCGGGTATTTTTTCCTCCGCCCACTCGTCGAATTTCTTGATGACCCAGCCCCCCAGCGGGCCCATGCCCATAGCCCCGAGGAACATCGGCACGGCCGGAGCGCCCATGATGACCCCGATGGTGGCGATTGCGCCCACCACGCCGCCGCGCACGCCGCCCACCATTCTGCCGCCGGTGTGGCCGATAAGCAGCGGCAGCAGGTAACTGAGCATCGGGCCGACCATGGCGCCCAGCTTTTCGCTGGGAATCCAGCCGGTCGGAATAAACAGCGCCGTTATGAGACCCCACGCGATAAAGGCCCCGATGTTCGGCATGACCATACCGCTCAGGAAACGGCCAAACTTCTGCACTCCTTGTTTCATACTGTCATCCTTCCTTTCGAATTGAGATGAACTGCCAAGTTTGAGATTAACTGCCAAGACTGATTGTCAAGCCCGAAAAACGAATAGCCCGATCCGTATTCTTTCTGATTTTTTATTTTTTTATTATGCGGCGCACGGGAGAGGATTTCAAGAAAAACAGCTTCAAATTTGACAGCGTCCAGGTGTGCCAAAAGCGAATAAGAACGGAGCGCGGAGCTTTCCATACGCTCATCGCGCTTCACCAGACCCATTTCACGTCATACTTTTGAATGTTCTCGTCCGCTGTGATAACGGTATGAGTATCAAGAAGATACTTCATTGCATATATTCCTTGAAATCATCCAGCGGCACGTCAAAGTCGTCTGACATCCATATTTTCCCTGTCCAGGCGCCTGGCTCCGGTTTGGGGCGCATCGTTTTTTCCTTTCCTGGCCCGACATCGCCCGCAATGGTTTGCACTCCGACAACGAAGGGTAAGTTGCGGTGTTGTATAGTCTGCTTCAAAAAAATATTGATCGCGCTTGACATATCAAGTCCGATAGATTCAAAAATTTGTGCAGCCTCGGTTTTAACCTCGCTATCAGTGCGTACATTTATATTTGCCGTACCCATAATGTACCTCCTTCGAGACGTATTTTTTACATTGTGTTATTTTTAATGAGGGCTCCCTTGCGGGCACCCTGTATGTTATTATATCAATGGGTAACGTCGGCGCTCACAACATATGGCAGATGCAAAGCGTTTTGGCCGTCGCGTGTTTTGTGTGTTTTTTATTTTTCGGAAAAGTAAGATTGGAATTCAGATTAGAATAAAACTGGGAAAGGTGTGACTGCCGTGATCGTCGTGACTTCTACGTTCAAAAGCGTTCCGGACAAAAGAGCCCAAGTGCTGGAGCTGGCCCGTCCCTGTATCGAGGCGACGCGAAAGGAAAAAGGCTGTATTCGCTACGAGCTTTTCGTTTCCTCCGAAGACGGCGTCACGATGCAGTTCATTGAGGAATGGACGGATCTCGATGCCCTGAAAGCTCACCTGCAATCTCCCCACCTGTCGGCTTTCAAAGAACAGAGGAAAGACCTCGTCGAAAAGGGCGTCGTGCTGAAACTCTTCGACGCCAAAGAGACCTCTCTTTGAGATTAAGAAACTACGTATACCCCCGGCCCAGGTTTCCGGTGTAGACGTGCTTCAGTTTTCCTTTGGCCATGCGGTAAAATTTTTCGATGAGGGCGGCGTCCGTGGGTGGAGCGTCGTATTTGAACGCCGGGAAATAGCGCGATATGTGCAGCGGAATATCGGCGGACACTTCCTTTGCCGCCCAGTCGAGCAGAAGGGCGAAATCGCCGGGCGAGTCGCTCACCCCGGGGACGACGAGATGGGTGAGTTCGACGTGCACACCGCCCCTCACAAGGCGCTCCACATTGCGCTTCACGGTGCCGAGGGAGCCGCCCAGCCGCTCGTAGGTCCCGCCGTCGAAGGTTTTGACGTCGATGTTCATGGCGTCCACGAACCGGACGGCCTCCTCGCAGACCTCCTCCGAAAACATCCCGTTGGTGACCATCACGGTCGCGATTCCCTCCTCCCTCAGAAGAGGCGACGCGGCGAATATGTACTCCGCCTGAAGCGTCGGTTCGTTGTACGTGTACGCCACGGAGCGGAGGGAGGCGCGCTTCGCCAGAGCCGTGAGTTCCTCGAAGGTTATCCCGCGTTCAAGTCCGCGTCCGGAAGAGAGAGGTCCGGGAAGAGGCCCGGGATGCGCGATGGCGTGGTTCTGGCAGAAGGGACAGCGCATATTGCAGCGAAGCCCGCCGAGCGACAGAATTTCCGTGCCGGGACGCCACCGGCGGAGCGGCTTTTTCTCTATCGGGTCGACCGCGACCGAGACGAAGCGCCCCAAGTGCGGAGAGGAAAAACGCCCTTTCGAGTACGCCCGCGCGCCGCACGCGCCGGCGCCGCCGTCCGCGATTCTGCAGCCGCGGAAACACAGGCCGCACACGGAAAAGTTTTTTCCGTTTTTTTCGTGAGCTTTCCCGTCTTCTTCCTTCACGTCCTCCGGACGCCACCAGCGCGGTTCGAGCACAGGCGGTTCGGGCATAGAGTGAATCAGGATAAAAAGCCTGAAGCCGGCTCGGGGTATCTGTCGACCGAAAATCGCTCGATGGAGATTCCATTCATATCGTAAATGCCGGCCTTGCGCGCGGCGATCTCCAACTGGGCCTCGACCGTGTCCACGCCTTCGAGATCCGGCAGCAGCACCCCGCGCCGCATCCCCTTCGACACGATCACGCCCCATTTCCCGGCGTCGAGAAGGCTCCTGTCGGCGACCTTCTCCGGCTCGCTCAGAACGTCCACCGAAAAGACGACCCCGGAAAGCTCGTCGAACGTCATCGGCGGAAACCTCGGGTCTCTCGTCGAGGAAGAGACGGCGTTTTCGACGATCTCCCTGTCGAGCGAGGGCTGAACCGGCGCGATCGTGCCGATGCAGCCGCGCAACTCGCCGGAAAGGGTTTTTATCGAGACGAAACAGGCCCGTCTCAGGTTCCAGAGGCTCTCGTCGGGGTCTATCTCGGCCCCGCCCGAGGGAAGGGGTTCACGCCGCAAACACCGCTCCGCGGCGCGCCTCGCGAGTACGACGTAAGGATGGCCTTTGCCGGTCATTGCATCGTTCACTCCGAATCTCAACTCCGATCTCATACTGAATTGAAGTTAATCCGCTCACGGCCCAAGCACGGCTGCCGCGTTGCAATAGCCCACGCCGTAGGGTCCTTCATAAGAGAGGACGTCGATCCGCCCCCCCAGCTCCGAGACCAGGCCGATCATCGCGATGACCGACCTCATGCCGCACTCTCCCGCGTCCTCGATCGTCTCGTCCGGCATCGCGAGCAGCGCGGACGCGTCCGCGCGTTCGAGGCACTCGACAACCGTTTTGTCGAACACCGCCCCCGCCGGGCTGAATCCCGCCGGAGCGCCCGGTTTCAGCCTGTGCGACAAGTCGCCGCTCGCGAGCAGGCCCCACCGCCGGCCGTCGCCGAACGAAGCGAGCGCGCGCCCGAGCTCCAGCGACAGGGTTTTGCCGAGTCCGATGGGGCTCGACAGGACGACTTCCGGCAGCTTCCCATAGCTTTTTTCGAGAAAATACAGCGGAACCGTCGAGCCCTGGTCGTGAACGAGGCTGGCGCTGCCCGTCAGGGCCACCGGAACATTCTTCGCCGCGAGGTGCGCGGCGAGCGCGTTCACGCCCTCCACCGGGGTTCGCAGCTCGAAAGAGGCGTCCGGCGCGCCGAACAGGGAAAGTCCCCCCTGTATCAGGGGAGCCCCGTTGATCGCGAAAGCGCCCGGAACATAGGCCTGATGGGGGGAGAGCAGTAAAATCCGATCCGGAGCGCCGAGCGCGTTCAGCCGCTTCATCAGCTCGGCGACGCCCGCGAGGGTGACGGCCGCGTCCTTTTCCCTTCCGCCTCCGACCCCGGGAACGATGATCGGAGGGTGCGGCATGAGGGCCGCCCACACCCAAGTTCCGCTTCCGGCCAAATCTTTCGCCTCCTTCGGGAAATCAATAGAAAAGGGGAGAGCCGGCGTTTATCAGGAGGGAGATGACCACGTTCCTGTTTTTTCTCTGGGCGATGCTCATCGCCGTCTCCCCGCCGGGGGATACGATGCGCGGGTCCGCCCCGGACTCCAGAAGCAGAGAGATCATGTCCGGGCTCCCCACGGTCACCGCCTGTATCAGGGGTGTCTGTCCGTAGCGGTCGATCCGGTTGGCGCCAGCCCCCGCTTTCAGGAGTGCGCGGGCGATCTCCGCGAGGTTTCTGTCGATGGCGTACATCAGCGGCGTATAGCCGTTTTTATCGACTTTGTCGATGTCGAGCCCCAATTTCAGAAATTCCCGAACTATCTCCGCCCGATTTTGCACGACGGCGTAGACCAGCAAGGAATTGTCCTTCCGAATGAGAGAGGAGCCGCCCTTCGCTTCGAGAAATTGACGGACGATGTCCAGCCTGTTCAGCGCGATGGCCCCTTTCATCGCGCTGACCCCGAAACTGTCTTTCGCGCTGAAATCGGCGCCCATATTCAGCAGACGGGCAACCTCGCCGGCGTCGTCGTCTCTGACGGCCTGGAGCAGTTTCCCGTCGATCTCCGGGAAGGGGAGAGGGGCGAGGTTCGCGTGCGCGGGAATCTTCTGATGGGGGAACAAGAATACCCACCCGACCGCGCCCAGCAAAAAAACCGTGACGCCGGCCGCGATGATCGCCGCCGCGCGCTTTTTCTGCCTCGGCGAGAGGCTTCTCTTCTCCGAAACTGCCGTTTTCTCCGCGTCAAAATCCGTTTCTGCCATTTGTCTGTTCCTTTATGTATTCAATGTCCGTTCGTCAGAACGGCAGTGTATCGCCGGGTTTCATCACGACGACCTCGGTCATGCCGGCCGCCTTGGCCGCGAATTCGGCGGGGTTCGCCTCGATCTGAGGGAAGGTGCCGTAATGCATGGGGACGGTTTTCCGGGGTTTGATGAAGCCCACGGCGCGCACGGCGTCGTCCGTGTCCATGACGTAGTGCCCGCCGATGGGGAGCAGCGCGATATCGACGCCCTCCGCTTCGAGCAGCGTCATTTCGGAGGTCAGCCCCGTGTCTCCGGCGTGGTATATTTTTCTGCCGCCGATCTCAAGAAGAAAGCCGCACGGAACGTCCGCGCAGACCACGTGCCCGCCCTCGGAGACCGAGGACCCGTGAAAGGCCGGGGTCAGTTTGACCCTTCCGAAGGGAAATTTCGACCTCCCCCCGATGTGCATCCCGATCGTTTTGAGTCCCTTGCCCGCCAAGTAAGCGGCCAGCTCGTTCGAGGCGACGACCGTCGCGCCGGTGCGTTTTGCGATGGCGGGCGCGTCGCCGAGGTGGTCGCCGTGGGCGTGGGTCACGAAAATGTAGTCCAGTTTCGCGCGCGCCTCCGGCCCTTCGGAGGCCATGGCATTGCCCGACAGAAACGGGTCGATGAGAGCCCTGATTCCTTCCCCTTCCACGTAAAAAGCCGAATGTCCGAGAAATTGCAGCACGCCCATGTCAATCAATCCCCCTGCTCGCTGGAAAATTCCTGTTCATACCATGATGGTCATTCTATCATGAACGCATGTCTGGGGCATTGTTTTTTACATTCCGTGCAGGGCAGACGCACGAAGCTATACATAAACCATTGTAAATTCTAGATTTGCGTATTTTGCCTAGGTATTTATATAGGGCGTAAAACTAGCTATATCAACGGGTTGCAAGTTGATGCGTCTGCCCTGCGTCAATATTTGTTTTTTGTCGCTCGTCCGGGATATTTTCCCCGGGGATTGCGCAAGGAGGTCTCGGGGGGCATACTCCGCGCAAATTGCCGCGCGGGTAAGCGACCGACACAATTCGCTTCGCTCAATGGTCGTTTGCTTAAGTGAAGGAGCATAGCGACTGGACGAGTTCCGCCCTCCTGAGCTTGAACGTTTACCGGTTGCAAATATAAAAAAGTCCGAAAAGCCCATCCGTATTTTTCAAGTGAGCCTTTAAGTACCAATATATATGATTCTGCAGACCCTTATATGTCTTGTTTGATAGTGCTATTGTGGCGGCGAGTAGCAGAAAGTAGCAGGAAATGGCAAGCCGCTCCTCCGGCGCGGGGGCAGAAAACAGGAGAAATTCCGGCGTATGGGGCATATCGGCACTTACGAACATCGGATAGACGCGAAATATCGTGTTGTCCTCCCGGCGAAGATACGCGAAAAGCTGGGCGATGTCGCCGTGGTCGCCGCGGGGCTCGACAACTGCATTTCTCTTTTTTCCGAGGAGGATTGGAATAATTTTGCGGAGAAAATCAAAAAACTGCCCTTTTACTCGAACGCCAAGTTCCGGGATTTCGCGCGCGTCATGCTGGGCAGCGCGCACGAAACGCCGCTGGACGGCATGGGAAGAATCCTTCTGCCCGCCGTGTTGCGGGAGTACGCGCAGCTGAAGCAGGAAGTGGTCATATCGGGGGCCGGCGACCACGCCGAAATTTGGGACAGGGACCGCTGGGCGGCCAAGTGGCGGAACGGGCTGGAGAACCTCGCCGAGATGGCGGCGGATGTCGAGGGTTTTTGAGGAAGGTTTTGGGATTGAGGAAGGTTTTGGGGTATGACGCCTGAACACGAGCCCGTGATGCCGGAGCAGGTGATCGCGCTCCTGACGGAGAACGGAGCCGGAGGGCCGGGCAGCGTCATCGTCGATTGCACGCTCGGCCTCGGCGGCTATTCCGAAAGAATCCTTCGGGCCTTCCCGGACGCGCGGGTCCGCGCGCTGGACAGGGATCGGGCGGCCGTCGCATTGGCGGAGGCCCGCCTCGCGGAGTACGGTTCCCGTTTCGAGGCGCGCCACGCAAACTTCGGGGATATGGAGACGGCCCTGACGGAAACGGGTTGGACGGAAATTCGGACGGAAGTGGACGAAAAAACGCGCTTCGGCGCGTTCGTCTTCGACTTGGGCGTTTCCAATATGCAGCTGACGGAGGCAGAGCGCGGGTTTTCGTTTCAAAACGACGGGCCTTTGGACATGAGAATGGACCCCGGCACGGGCCGGACCGCGGCGGAAGTTCTGGAAACCCTTTCCGCGCAGGATATGGCGGAGGTCTTCTGGCTTTACGGGGAGGAACGGCACTCCCGCCGCATCGCGGAAAGGATCGAAGAAAACCGGCGAAAAGGGCTTTCCGTGCGGACGACGGGCGATCTGACCGCGCTGATACGGGGTGTTCTGCCCGCGCCCGTGCAGAGAAAAATGGGAACGCACCCGGCGCGCCGGGTTTTTCAGGCGCTTCGGATTTACGTCAACGACGAACTGAACGAACTGGAGGCCGGGCTGGCCTCCGCGAGGAGGCTTTCGGAGCCGGGCACGCTCGTGATCGCCGTTTCGTACCATTCGCTGGAGGACCGCATAGTCAAACACACGTTCAGAGCCTGGGAGCGGGAGGAAAGGGAGGGCTTCGTCCTCACCGGACACCCCCTTCTTCCTTCGGCGGAAGAGATAGAAAAAAATTTCAAGGCCCGCAGCGCGAAACTCCGCGCGTTTCGCTTTGCGGCAAAAGGTTCGGCGCGGAGAAGCAGGAAGGAAAGCGAAAGAAAAAAGTAACCCATTTAATTTGGTGTGCAGAACGAGGCAGGGGGCAAAGGCTATGAGAACCGAAAAACGAAAATTTTCTTCTAAACTTTCATCCAGTAAACTTTCATCCAGGTGGGCCGTCGCGGTGATGTTTTTTTTGGGTTTGCTCACCGTCCTGGGAGGGTTTCGATCCTATTCTTTCCGCCTCGAGCACCTTTTGGGCGAAATCAACAGGGAGATCGAAGCCTATTCTCAGGAAGAAATGGAGCTTTGGCAGGTTTTTTCCAGCCTGACTTCCCCCATCAAGGTCTACAGTTACTGCAAGGACAAGCTGGGCATGGACACGCCCAAACACGTGGAGGTCGTCCGCGTCCGGGAGGTTCGGGCCGCGGCCATGCCCTCCTCGAGCCCGAAGGGGTGGCGCTCCGGCGTGATGTCGTTTTTCGGATTCACCATGAACTGACCCGCAAAGATCGGGATTGCGTCCAAAAATGACGTCCAGGCGTTATTTTTTAAGTCCTTGGCTCTTTTTCGTCTTCCTTTTCGGTTTCGTGATCTGGAAACTCTTCGAATACCATTGTTTCCCGGATCCTCGCGTACTTTCTCAGGCGCGGCACCAATATTGGGTCCGCACTCTCGTCCAGGGCCACCGCGGAATCATCCGGGACAGGAGCGGGATGAATATCCTCGCGCTCTCCAAGTCCATGCCGAGTTTTTTTATCGATCCCCTCCACTGGTCCCTGCCGGACGCCGAAAAACTCAGGGGATTGCTCCCGGAGAGCGTTATCGCCAAAATATCCGCCCCCATGGACGGCCGCTACGTGAGGGTCGCGCGTATGGCGGTGCCCGAGCTGGCTCAGAAAATTCAGGCCCTGGAGCTCAAGGGCCTCTATAAAGAGGAAGAAAAAAAGAGGGAATACCCCAACGGAACCCTCCTGTCTCACGTTCTGGGGTTCTGCGACATCGACGGCAAAGGGCAGGCCGGCATAGAACTGGCTTGGGATTCCACGCTCAGCGAACCCCCCGGCTACAGGATACTCTTCCGGCGGCCGGGAGGGCGCCCCCTGCCTCTGAGCACGAAATCCTGGAGCCGGAGCGCCGAGTCCCCGATCATCACGCTCACCGTGGACATCAGAATCCAGCATCTCGTGGAAAAATATTTGGACGAGGTCATGGTCGGGAACAAGGCCAAATGGGGAGCCGTCCTGTGCATGGACCCGAACACGGGGGCCGTGCTTTCCATGGCGAGCTGGCCCGTCTTCGATCCCAACAACCGCGAAGAACTCTCCGATTCGAAAAACATCATCAACAACGCGGTGGGGAGGGCCTACGAACCCGGCTCCACCTTCAAGCCCGTCTTCATGGGCATCGCTCTCGAAAGCGGATTGGTACGCGCAGACGAGGCCTTCAACTGCCCGGCGCGCATAAAAATCGCCGACGGTTTCATTTCCGAGGCCTATCCGAGGGCCATGGGAAAAATCTCCACGAGCGACGTTCTGGTCAAATCGTCAAATGTCGGCATGGCTCAGATCGGCATACGGGCCAAGCCCATCGACATGTACCGTACGCTTCTCAACTGGGGGTTCGGCAAAGTCAGCGGCATCGAGCTGAGCGGCACGGAAAAGGGTCTTCTGGCCTCGCCGGGACAGTGGCGCGGCGTCGTCCCGGCGAACATCTCCATCGGGCAGGGGCTGGCCGTGACCCCCCTGCAGCTGATCACGGCCATAGCCGCTATCGTCAACGGAGGCGAGCTTCTGAGCCCCTATATCGTGCAGGAGGCCGTCAATTCCGAGGGCGCGGTCGTCTACAGGGGAGGCAAAACCGTCATTCGGGAGGTTCTGACCCCCGAAACCTGCTCGTGGCTGCGCGGGGTGATGCGGGAAACCGTACTCAGCGGCACGGGGCGGCAGGCCGGCACCGAGGTCACTCAGGCCGCCGCCAAAACGGGAACGGCACAGGTCGCCGAAAAGGGCAAATACATCAAGGACCGCTACGTGTCGTCCTTCGTCGGCTTCTGGCCCTACGAAAATCCGCAGTATCTCATGCTCATCGTGATCGGAGAGCCTTCGAGCGGGAAATACTACGGAGGCGAGCTGGTGGCGCCCATGTTCAAAAAAATCGTCGAGAACATGGCGGAATGGGGAATCTTCGGCCTGAGCGGGGAGGGAACGGCATGAGAGGAAACGGCATGAAATGGTCGTCCGTGACGCAGACCCTGAGAGAAAAGGGGTTTGAGTTCTCCGCCGTCGGGGCGCGGGGTGAGCGGGAAAAAGATTTTTCCGGTTCTAAGGAGCCTTCCGGTTCAAAAGATCCTTTCGTTTCGGGGGTTTTCGCGGATCATCGCAAAATCCTGCCCGGTTCCGTCTTTTGCTGTATCAGGGGAGAGAAAAACGACGGACACCGGTACGCCGCCGCCGCCGAGGCGGCCGGAGCGGCGGCCATCGTGTGCGAATACCCCGTCGATACCGGTCTTCCCGCCATCCTCGTCCGCTCCGCGCGGGAGGTCATGGGAGAAACGGCCTCCGCCGTGTACGGGAATCCGGCGTCGAAACTTTTCATGGTCGGCGTGACGGGAACCAACGGCAAAAGCACGACGACCTACGTTCTGCGCAGCATCCTCCAGGCGGCGGGGGTCAGGACGGGCCTTCTGGGAACCATCGTCGAGAGCAACGGAGTCCGGGAGCGGGACGCGGAAAGGACCACCCCCGAAAGCTGCGACATCCAACGCCTGCTGGCCGGCATGGTGAAGAACAACTGCGGCGCGTGCGTCATGGAAACGTCTTCCCACGGGCTTCAGCTCGGGCGGCTCTCGGGGTGCCTCTTCGACGCGGCCGTTTTTACGAACCTCTACCCCGAGCACCTGGACTTTCACAAGGACATGGAAAGCTACTTTCAGGCGAAGCGCCTCCTGTTCACGCAATACTCCAAAAAAGACAGGGTTGCGGCGATCAACTCGGACGACGCCTACGGAGCCCGCTTGCTGGAAGAATTTCCGGACGCGCGGGGATTCCGCGTCTCCGACGCCGCGAACGCGTGCCTGAGCGCCGGCGGCTCGGTTTTCACGATCGAGGCGGAAGGCCTCCCGCCCCTCCCGGTCAGGAGTCCTCTGGCGGGGACTTTCAACGTCTCCAACGTGCTCGCGGCCGCCGCCGCGCTCAGGGGAATCGAGTTCAGAGAAACCGAATTCGGGGGAACTGGGTTCAGGGGAGGGGGGAAAATCGACGACGGCGCCGTCGCCGAGGGGATAGCGGCAATCCCGCAGGTGCCGGGACGCCTCGAAAGGCACATGATGCCGAACGGCGCCTGTTGCATCGTCGATTTCGCCCACACTCCCGAGGCCCTGCGCAACGTGCTTTCGACGGTGCGCGGGTTCTGCTCCGGACGCCTGATCTCCGTTTTCGGGCACGGAGGGGGACGCTATCAGGCCAATCGGACGGCTTTGGGCGAGACGGCGGCCTCTTTGGCCGACCTGATCCTCGTCACGATGGACAATCCCCGGGACGAAGACCCGGCGTCGATCGCCGCGAGCATCGTAGAGGGAATCAAGAAGCGGAGAAACACCGGATTTCAGGTGATTTTAGACAGAAAAGAGGCGATCCGCACGGCCCTCAGCGTCGCGGGCCCCGGAGACGTGCTGGTCGTATCGGGCAAGGGGCCGGAGAAATTTCTGATCGCCGGGAACCGGAAGATCCCCTTCAGCGACGCGGAAATCGTCGAAGAGTGGAAAAGGCTGGCGAATTCCTGAAAATGCTGTACGCGCTCCTCGCGGGAAGTTTGAGTCTCGTTCTGGAAGTGTCGCTTCAGCACTTCTGGATCGGCACGCAAAGCCGCTTCCGCGTGACTCAGGCGCAGAAGAGCTACGGCGTCGGCATCGACACGGAGATCAAAGCCGCCACGCCCGCAATGGGCGGGCTCGTGTTTATCGGCATGGCGCTTTTATTTTTTTCGGCGGACTGCCTTCTGACGGATAGGGGAGGGGAGAGCGCTCTTTTCTGGGCGCTCCCCGCCGCGTGCGGCGGCGTGGGATTTCTGGACGACTGGCTCAAATTCCGGCGCGGGTCGAGCGAGGGCCTCGCCAGCCTCCAAAAGCTGGCGGCGCAGTTTCTCGCCGTGTCCCTGTGGACCGTCTGGTTTTTTTGGCGGAACGAATTTTCCCTGTGCCTGTGGCCGGGCTTCTCTTGTCCGCCCCCGGCCGCCGTGCCCCTGACCGTGCTGGCCGTCGTGGGAATGGTGAACGCCGTCAACGTGACGGACGGCCTCGACGGACTGGCGGGCGGGGCTTTCATGATCTCTCTGGGCGTTTTGGGATACATTCTCCCCCTTTCGCGCTCCGGGCCGCTGCTCTCGGCCTTTGCCGTCCTTTTCGGGATGACGGGCGGATTTTTGTTCCACAACGTCCGTCCGGCCCGCACGTTCATGGGAGACGCGGGCTCGCACTTTCTGGGGGGCGCCCTCGCCGCCCTGTGTGTGCAGGGCGGGGCGGCGGCGGCGCTTCTTCCCGCCGGATTCCTTTTCGGAATCGAGCTTCTGTCGTCCGCCGTACAGATCGCCGCCATTCGGGGGTTCGGCCGGAAGGTCTTCAGGATGGCCCCGCTGCACCACCACTTCCAGCGCCTGGGCTGGGACGAGACGGCCGTCACCTCGCGCTTCCTGATTTTTCACGCCCTGGGAGCCGCCTTCCTCGCCGCGCTCTTTGCGGAATTTCTGCCAGGGCCGCCACCAGGGCCTTAGGCCCTGGATCTATTTTGAAGGAAAGAGGTGACGACGCATGACTGACACAACTAACCTGAATATTCGGATGGACAGAAAACTAAAAGAGCAGGCCGAAGTATTTTTCGGCGAGCTTGGCTTGAATATGAGTACAGCTTTTAATATCTTCGTGCGTCAATCCCTGCGGCAGGGGAAAATTCCCTTTGAGATTTCAATAACTGCCGACCCTTACTATAATCTCACAAATATGAAAGCCCTGCGGCAATCCATGCGGGAAGCGGCCGAAGGTGAATTTGTCACTAAGACGACAGATGAACTGCGGGCAATGGAATAATGAAGGTCGATTTTACAAAAACCGGTTGGAGCGATTACGTTTACTGGCAAGAACAGGACAAAAAAATACTGAAGCAAATCAATCGTTTAATTTTGGATATTGAGCGTAACGGTTATGACGGCATAGGCAAGCCGGAACCCTTGCGAGGCGAATTGTCCGGCTGGTGGTCGCGGCGTATTGATGAAAAAAATCGCTTGCTTTATCGTATCGTGGAAGATGGAGACGCAGTGGAAATTCTGCAGTGCCGGGGGCATTACGATGACAATTAGAGCCATTGGCTCTTTTCTGGCCAGATTTTTACTTGTCTGTAACAAGTGTCAGGCGTCTTTTTATCCGCATATCCGGCGGAATTCCATTCGCTGCCGCCTGGCGCGAAAAAAATAACTTTTGAAACAGGAGAAGAGCGCAAATGCGAGAAGACAAAAATTTCAAGCGGCTTACGATAATCGGGGCGGGAGTGAGCGGAACGGCTTTGGCTCTTCTCGCGCGCCGGCTGGGCTCGGAGGTTTTCGTGTCGGAGGAACGGGACAGGGACAAGCTCCCGGCCGGCACGGCCGAGCGGCTGGAGGGCGCGGGGATCGCCTGGGAGACGGGAGGGCACTCCGCGCGCGCCTTCGAGGCCGACGCGCTCCTGCTCAGTTCGGGGATTTCCCCTCGCGCCCGGTGCGTCGAGGAGGCCGAAAGGCGCGGCCTGCCCGTCGTCGGGGAGCTGGATTTCGTCGTTCCCCACATCCGGGGACGCATTGCCGCGGTGACGGGAAGCAACGGAAAAAGCACTCTGACCGCGCTCACCGGGCACCTTCTCAAAAAAGCCGGGCTGAAGACCGGCGTGGGCGGCAACATCGGCGAGGCGGCGTCCCTCTTCACGGAGGAGGATTTCGACTGCGTGGTGCTGGAACTCAGCAGTTTCCAGCTCCATTGGGCCCATAACCTGAAGAGCGCCGTTGCCGCCGTCACGAACCTCGCGCCGGACCACATCGACTGGCACGGAAGCTACGAAGCCTACGCCGCGGCCAAGGCGAAACTGCTCTCTCTTCAGGACGCCCGGGGGTGGGCCGTCGTGCAGGACCGCGACGTCGAGGCGCTCGGTCTGAAGGGGGCCAAGCTCGAAAAAACCGTCGCCCTGAGCTGGGACGGCCGGCTGAAGAGCGCCGCGGCCGGACACCTCTTCATGGGGAAAGAGGCCGCGCTTCTGCGTGTGCCCGGAGAAGAGGAGCGCCTTCTCTTCCGGTACGGGGACACGACGCTTTTGGGAAACCACAACCTCGAAAACGCCGCGATGGCCTTCACGGCGGCGCGCCTGCTCGGCGCTTCCGCGGGCGCCGAAAGAGCGCGGGAATTCCTGAGCGATTTTTCCCCTCTGCCGCACCGCTGTGAACTGGCGGGGACGTTCGGCGGCGTGACCTATATCGACGACTCCAAGGGCACCAACGTCGCGGCCTCCGTGACGGCGCTTTCTTCCATTCAGGGGCGCAAGGTCGTCATTTTGGGCGGCAAGGGCAAGGGGGAGGATTACGCTCCTCTGGCGGAGGCCGTCGCGCGGGAGGCCGACGCGGCTGTGCTGCTCGGCGCGGAGAAGGATCGCATAGAGGCGGCTCTGCGCGAGTGCGGCTTTTCGGCCGTCCATCGGGTCGGAAGCATGGAAGAGGCCGTCGCCGCGGCCGGCCGCCTGGCCCGCCCCGGCATGGTCGTTCTGCTCTCCCCCGCCTGCACGAGCTGGGACATGTACGAAAGCTACAAACAAAGGGGGGAGCATTTCCGTGCCGTCGTACAAAGCCTGGGAACTTGAGCCCGCGGAAGCCGAAGCCTCCCTGTTCCTGACGGAGGCCGAAGCCTCTTCATATGAAAGACATTCCCCGCAGAGCAACTGGACTCTCTGGATGCTTCCGCTGCTTCTGAGCCTCTTCGGCATCGCCATCATCGCCTTCCTGGCGTCCGGCACGCCGAGCGGGACGGCGTCTTACGCCGTGTCGTTCAAACAGTTTCAGTTTTTGGGACTGGGGTGGCTGTTCATGCTGATCGTCTACGTCACGCCCCTGTCCCTCTCCCGCCGTCTGAGCCGATACCTGTGGCTCGCCGCTCTCCTGATGGCTTGGGCGACCCTGATACCCGGCGTCGGCGTCAAGGTCGGAGGCTCGCGCAGGTGGCTGAACCTGGGGTTCATTCAGTTCCAGCCGCTGGAAATTCTGACTCTGGCCGTGCCCCTGTACCTGGCCGACCGCCTGGACGCCTCGAAGAAGGAAGGATTTCAACGCTTCTGGAGCCCTTCTTTCCTGATAGCCCTGCTGTCCGCTCTGCCGCTTTACCTTCAGCCCAACATGGGGGGCCTCATCCTGATCTTCGCCATCTGCATCTCCATGCACGTGGTGGACAGCGGGTGGAAATATCCTTTGCTGGGCGGTTTTTTTCTGGTGCTCTTCTTCATCCTGATGATTCATATGAGAGAATACCGCATGAGCCGGGTTTCGGCCTTTCTCGACCCGTGGGAAGACCCTCTGAAGAGCGGATTCCAGATCATTCAGGGATTGGTCGCCTTCAGCAACGGGGGCATTCTGGGCATGGGCGTGGGGAAGGGGCTGCAAAAGATGAACTATCTTCCGGCGGCTCAGACGGACTATATTTTCCCCGTGATCGGCGAGGAGTTCGGTCTGATCGGGACGCTTGCCGTCATTTTCTCCTACATCGCCTGGACTTGGAAATCCTACCAGATCTACCGGCGCAGCCGCGAGCCTTACACGTCCCTCCTGATTTGGGGGATGACGGGGTCCGTCCTCTTTCCCATGTTCGTGAACCTGGGGGGCGTGATGAAGCTGATGCCTCTCTCGGGCATTCCCCTGCCCTTCCTGAGCGCGGGGGGGACGTCCCTGGTTTTCATGTGGGTTCGGGTGGGGTTCCTCCTGCGTATCGGCAAAGAATTTTTCCTCCGCGACACGAGCGGGGGCCTCGAGGCGTCTCCGTATGGGCGGCGACAGCGGCAGTAGCGTCCTGATCGCCGCCGGGGGGACGGGAGGGCACATCTTCCCGGCCCTGGCCTTCGGCAACTGGCTCCGGGAACACGGAAAAGCCGGACGAATCCGCTACCTCTCGGGCAGCAGGCCGCTGGAGGCGGAGATTTACCGCTCTCAGGGCGTCGATCCGATTCGTCTCCCCCTGCCGGGCTCTCCTTTGGGAGGCGCGTCCGCCGCGCAGAATTTTCAGCGATGGACGGCCCTTCTTCGCTCTTTTTTTCGGACGGGCGTCCTTTTGACGCGCGACCGGCCGGACGTGTGCTTCCTCTTCGGCGGCTACGTCTCCGCCGCGCCGCTTTTGTGGTGCCGCCTTCTCCGCATTCCCGCCGTGATGCACGAGCAGAACGCCTGCGCGGGCAAGGTGACGCGGCTGGCCGCCCGGCTGGGGGTTCCCGTCGCCTCGGGCTGGGACGAGTGCCGCGGGCTGGGCGGACGCCGCTTCGTTCCCGTCGGCATTCCCGTGCGCGCCCTGAAAAGGCTTCCGCGGCGGGACGCCGCCGCCGCTCTGGGTCTGGATGCGCGGGAAGAGGACCTCATCGCGGGAGTGATTGGAGGCTCGCTCGGGAGCGCTTCTATGAACGCGCTGGTGGACCGGCTCTCCGCGAAGCCCCCCGAGTCCGTCCTGAACGCCCAAAAGGCCCGCGGGGGCCGTTTTATCCTCGTCGTGCTGGGAGACGCCCCGAGTTCCGCCGTGCCGCGGCCCAACGTCCGTTTTGTCGGCAGACAATGGGACATGACGGCTTTTTACTCGCTCTGCGATTTCGTGCTCTGCCGGGCGGGAGCCTCCACATTGGCCGAGCTGGCGGCCTACGGCGTTCCCGCCCTGGCGGTTCCCTGGATGCAGGCCGCCGATGGACATCAGGAAGCCAACGCGCTAAACTTCGTCCGGCGCACGGGAAACCCCCTGTGGCTCGAAAGTGCCCCCGAAGAAGACCTGAACAAAGCCCTCCTCAACATCACCAGGGCCGTAGGCCCTGGACCCGTTATGGGTCTGGGGGCGGCGGGAGAAGGCGCCCTCCCTTCGGTCGGGGAGTTGCTTTTCGCCCAAAAAGACGGGTAATATTACCCCTATCAGACCCATAACGGGGTGCAGGGGTCCACGACCCCTGCTCGGTCGGGGAGTTGCTTTTCGCTCAAAAAGACGGGTAATATTACCTCTATCAGACCCATAACGGGGTGCAGGGGTCCGCGACCCCTGCGAAGGAGGGTGTGATTTTGTTTTTTATAGATGCCCATTGTCATATCAATTCCGAGCAGCTTCGGAAGGACGCGCCCGGCGTCGTCCGCCGCGCGGTCGACGCCGGGGTGAAACGTCTGCTCGTGGCCGGCTGCGACGCGGCCGACAGCGCCGAGGCGGTGGAACTGACCCATACTTACGAGAACGAGGGCGTCTATGCCGCCGTGGGCGTGCATCCGCATGAAGCGAAGAGTTTAGTGCCTGCGGCCTCGGAATCCGCGTCCCCGACGGGCGCGGCCCTGCCGGAGGAGCTGCTGAAGCTGGCGGACGACCCGCGCGCTGCCGCGATCGGGGAGACGGGGCTCGACTACTACTACGACCACTCCCCGCGGAGCGTGCAGCGGGATGCGTTCCGCCTGCACATCGCCTGGGCGGAGAGAACCCGCAAGCCTCTGGTGATCCACGTTCGGGACGCCCTGCCCGATCACGGCGCGGCCGGACACGCCGCGAAAAATGCCGCGATGGAAGACGCGCTGAGCCTGCTGAGAGAGGCGGAGGGGAGGCATTTCCCCCTGCTTTTCCACTGCTACGCGGGCGGGTTGGAATACTTGGACGCGATAAAGGAACTGGACGCTTATATTTCCATCGGCGGCCCCGTCACGTGGCCGAAAAACAAGGAGCTGCGGGAGGCCGCGTCCCGAATTCCCGAAGAGCGCCTGCTCTGCGAGACGGACGCGCCGTGGCTGACCCCGCAGGCCTGCCGCGGCAAGCTGAACGAGCCGGCCTATGTCCGGTTCGTCTACGAGGCGATCGCGGAGCTCAGGGGCCTTTCCGCGGACGAACTGGCCCGCGTCCTCGACGCGAACGCCGCACGGCTTTTCGGGTGGGGAGCTCTTTACGGAGAGTCCGATGTTTGAGTTCCGCGTGACGGCCGTCTGCCGGGAAACGGGCGCGCGGGCGGGGGAATTCACGACGCCGCACGGGGTTGTGAAGACCCCCGTCTTCATGCCGGTGGGAACGCAGGCGACGGTGAAGGCGATGACCCCCCGCGAGCTGGAGGAGATCGGAACGCAGATCCTTCTGGGCAACGCCTATCATCTCTACCTGCGGCCCGGCGCGGAGCTGGTCGCGGAGGCTGGTGGGCTGCACCGCTTCATGGGCTGGGACCGCCCGATCCTGACGGACAGCGGCGGATTTCAGGTCTTCTCTTTGGCGAGCCTGGGCAAAATCACGGACGAAGGGGTGAATTGCCGTTCCCACATCGACGGATCGCCTCATAGAATGTCGCCGGAATGGGCGATGGAGGTGCAGCAGCTTCTGGGCGGCGACATCGCGATGTGCTTCGACCAGTGCGTCGCTTACCCCTGCGCGCGCGAGGACGCGGAGCGGGCGCTGGAGCGGACGGCCCTCTGGGCCCGGCGCTCGAGAGACGCGCACCGCCGCGGCGATCAGGCTCTGTTCGGCATCGTTCAGGGCTCCGCCTTCGACGACCTCCGCCTCCGCTCGGCGCGGGACCTGATCGAGCTCGGCTTCCCCGGGTATGGCATAGGGGGCCTGTCGGTAGGGGAGCCCCACGAGGACATGTACCGCGTTTTGGACCTTCTGGACGCCGTCATGCCGAAAGAAAAACCCCGTTACCTGATGGGCGTGGGGTATCCGCCCAACATCGTCGAGGGGATCGCGCGCGGCGTGGACATGTTCGACTGCGTCCTGCCGACCCGCAACGGGCGCAACGGGACGCTCTTCACCTCGTTCGGGCGGGTCAACATCAAGGCGAAAAAGTACGAGCGCGACTTCTCCCCGGTGGATCCCGAGTGCGATTGCTACCTGTGCCGGAACTTCACCCGGGCCTACCTGCGCCACCTGTATCAGGCGGGGGAGATTCTGGCCGCGCGGCTCTGCTCGTGGCACAACCTGAGATTCTGCCTGTCCCTGGCCGAGCGCGCGCGGGAGGCGGTTCTGGCGGGCAGATACCCGGAATTCCGCGCGAATTTCAACAGAACATTTCAAGACAACAGGACATTTCAAGACAATTACCCGAAGGTGACGGCATGACGAACGTGCTGAAAGTGAACCGCTGGAACCCGGAGCCGGAGATCATCGCCCGCGCGGCCGCCATTCTGAGGGACGGCGGCCTTGTGGCGTTCCCGACGGAGACGGTCTACGGCCTCGGCGCGGACGGCCTGAACGCCCGCGCGGCGGGCAGGATTTTCGCGGCGAAGGGGCGCCCGCCGGACAACCCCCTGATACTGCACCTGAGCGGCCCGGACGATGCCGCGCGCCTGGCCGAAATCGACGCCCGCGCAGGGTCCGTCATGGAGGCCTTCTGGCCGGGCCCGCTGACTCTGGTGCTTCCCGCGCTTCCCGTCGTTCCGAAAGAGGTCACGGCGGGGCTCGATACCGTGGCCCTGCGTATGCCCGACCACCCCGTGGCCCTGGCCCTGATCGAGGCGGCGGGACGTCCCGTGGCGGGCCCCAGCGCGAACCGGAGCGGACGCCCCAGTCCCACGGACGCGGACGCGGTGGCGGCGGATCTGGGGAGCCGGGTGGACCTCGTACTCGACGCCGGAAGCGTCGAGATCGGTCTTGAATCGACGGTGATCGACCTGACGGAGCGGGAGCCCCTGCTCCTGCGCCCGGGGGGAATGCCGAGGGAGAGGCTGGAGCGGTTTCTGGGGGAGCCGCTGAGGGTTCCCGGAGGGGCCGGCAGGGACGCCGAGAGGCGTTCGCCGGGTACGCGTCACCGGCACTACGCGCCCGCCGTTCCCGTCCTCGTCTGGGACGGAGGGGAGCTTCCGCCGGATGCCGACCCCCGTTCCTCGGGGTTCGTCGGCATGGCCCCGCCGCCGGCCAAGTTCGCGTGGACGCTCCTGTTCGGCTCCGCGGAAAACTACGCGAGGGGAATTTTCGCCGCTTTCCGCAGTCTGGAGGCGCGGGAAGGCTGCCGGCATATAGTCGCCGAGTGGCCCCGGCCGGAGGGCCTCGGCCTCGCCCTGCGGGATCGCATACTCCGGGCGTCGGGCAACTCCGAAGGCGGCACCGGTTAGAGCCGATATTGAAGTCGATATTTAAGCCGATTTAGAGTCGATTCGAAGCGGCCTTAAAAATTGGGATTTTTTTCATTTGCCAAACCTCGCGTCTATGGGTATTATCTTTCAGTATGATCCTTAGAATATGATCCTTGAATCTGATCTGAGAATCTGATTCTTAGAATTGCAGTTCTTGCGAATTGAAGTTCTTAAAATTGAAGTTCTTAAAATCGAAGACCGCGTTTTCATACAGCGATGACGTTCTGGCCGGTATGCGTTCCGGGCCGGTATGGAGGAATGAGCGATGCGTTTGATAGTGTTGGCTTTGTCTTTAGGTACGGGGATCATGTCGCTGATACACGGCGCAATTGAGATAGGGCTCTCACCCGAAGGGACGCTTCAGGCGGCGGGCGCCGCGGGCTTCACGTGGCTGACTTACTCGCTTTTGGGCGCGGCGGCCTTTTTCGCCCTGATCGGGGGAATCCTGGCCTTCAACCGGCGGCGCTCGGGAGGGATTTTCCTTCTCGCCGCCGCCGCGCTCTGTTTCTTCGCCCACCGCGACTTCCGTATTCACGGAGGACTCTACCTCGCCGGAGGGGTTCTGGCCTTCTTTTGCCGCCGGGATTCCCGCTACGGGGACGGCGGGAATGAAGATTTCGACGAAGACGAAGATGACGACGAAATCGGCGAAGAGGACGATTACCCGGACGAAGACGGCGCGGGGGATGAGGACGAATTCGGCGAAGAGGGCGCGAAGAGCGCGCCGACGCGAAAAAACGCGAAGCATGACCGTTCAATCCCGGCCGGCGGGAGGATCCGGGAGCGCGCGTTCAGAATCGGAGAGAACAAAGAATCCTACAGAGCTGGCAAAGACAGCCTCTCGAAACTCAACGAGCCGGTGCGGCTCCGCTCCTCCAAGGTCTGCCCGGTTTGCGGGGCCAGCGTCGGTATCGAGCATAAATTCTGCTATTCGTGCGGGACGCCGCTGCACACCGCCCGCCCGGCGGAGCCTGCCGCCCGAAGCGCCGACATCCCGCCGTCGTCCGGCTTTTCCGGCGGCGGAGAGAATGCCGCCGACACTCCGCGCCGCCCGGAACCTTTTTCCAAATTTGAAGAAAGTAAATCTGAAGAAAGCAGATCTGGAGAAAGCAAATCTGAAGAAAGTAAAACCGATGAAGAGCGTTTTACGGAAGAGCGGGAAAGAGCGCGGACGAAAGAGAACCTCTTCGGCGAGGGGGAATTCGACGGAGAAGGCGAAGAGGACTTCGTTCCGCAGGGCGCGCCGGAGCCTATTGAAATTCCCTCGCCGAACAAGGTATTCGTCAAGCCGGTCAGCAGCGAAGACGCCGTCCCCAAACGCCCGATCTCCATCGACTCCATCAGCCCGGACAACGCGTACCACATGTTCGGGAACTACACGCGGCGGCGCAAGTACAGACGCCGATCGCTTCCGCGCCGCATCTTGGGGGCGGCCGTCCTTCTGGCGGCGGTAGGGGGAACGGCGTGGTTCCTTCTGGATCTGCGCACGGTGCCCGAAGACGGTCTGCCCGGCCTGCCCCCGGAGAAGCCGCAGATTGCCTATTCCGAAGACATTGCCGTTCCCGACAGGGAGCCGGCGAGCCCGGAGGAAATTTTGGCGGCGCTCCGCATCGACGCGCCCTCCCGGGGCATCGTCACGGGGGCGAACGTGAATGTCCGTCCCAACCATTCCACGAGGGGGGCGATCGTCACGAAGCTGAACCAGGGCGACCGGGCGGATGTTCTCGGCCAGTGGCAGGGGGTCTCGGGCTCCCTGTCCGGGGCGTGGTACCGGATACGCCTCTCCGACAGGGAAGGCTGGATCTACGGGCAGTATTTCCAGCCCCTCGACGCCCGGCCGGCCACTCTGCCGCCGGGTTACACGGCGCTTTTGCTGAAGGCTTTCGGCTCCGGCAGGGAGGAGCTGACGGGCCGCTTGGGCCAGCCGGCCAGAGAGACCCCGACGGCTCTGACGTGGCCGGGGCTGGCGGCCGCCCTCAGGAACGGCGGCGAGGTGACCCGCCTCCAGGTCACGAGCGCGAAGCACGTCTTCCAAAACGGCATCGCCGTCGGCATAACGGACGAAATGCTTTACAAGAGCGTGGGCTACCCGTCGGAATACCGCTCGGGGCAGCTTCTTTATCTCGAAGGGCCCAATCAGGGCGTGTCCGTGCAGATGAGGAACGGAAAGGTTCAGAACATCACGGTGGGCAATATCTAAGTGCTTCTTTTAATATATGAGGTGAAATTTTGACGGAGCAGAAGGAAAAGCGGCGGCTAAGTACGCTGGAGATCAGGAAACTGCCGAGGGATTCGACGTTCTACGTGCTGGGCGTAGTCTCCCGTTTCTCGCAGCGCAGGGACAAAAACGACAATCCCTTTTGGGACATCGCGATCATGGACACCGAGGGCCAGATCGAGGGCAAAATATGGGGCAGCTCGGAGTGGTGGAACAGGTCGGACGACATGACGTACAAAATGGATCCCCTCTCCGAGGAGAGAATCAGAAACTTGGAAGGGCGGACCGTCGGCGCTCAGGGGAAGGTCGTGGCGTTCAAGGAGCAGAATCAGTACAACTTCAACGCCGTCTACTACGTGGATCAGGAAAAATATCCGCCGCACGGGTTCGTCCGGCGCTCGCCGGTTTCCGGCGAAAAAATGGAACAGGATTTCCGCGGACTGATCGACGCCTGCGAGGAGCCGATAAAGGGTTTTCTGGAGTACCTCTTCTTCAAAAAAAATATCTGGCACGACTACAACGTCTGGCCCGCCGCCGTGTCGCTGCACCACGCCTACGTCGGCGGGCTTCTGGAGCATTCGGTCTCGGTCGCCCGGTCGGCGGCCGCCATCGCGCGGAGCTATCTGTCGGGCGGCGGGCAGAATCTGGGGCTGAACCTCGGCATCGTCATCGCGGGCGCGCTTTTGCATGACCTCGGCAAGCTGGAGGCGTACCGCCTGTCTCCGACGCCCGAAATGACGCTGGAGGGCAGCATCATGGAACATATCATCCTGGGTTACCACCGGTTCATGAGTCTGGCGGAGGAATACGCGAAAGAGCGCGGCGGGGCCGGCGGCCTGGACACGAGGAGCGTTCTGGCCGTGGGGCACATACTGGTCAGTCACCACGGCAGCCGGGAATTTGGATCCCCCGTCCTTCCCGCGACGCCGGAGGCGATGGTCGTCTCCATGGCGGACGACCTCGACTTCAAGCTCTTCTGCTGGAAAGAGCAGGTGTCGCTTCTGGACGGGGAAAAGGAGATCACCGACTTCGTTCCCTTGCTGCAGCGCCGTTTCTGGAAAGCTCACGCGCCGGAAAAGAAGGAAAAATAAAAATAAAGGGAAGCTCCCTCCCGCCGGAGGACGCCTGAGCGACGCCTAAATAACGAACGTCCAGACGTCCTCCGTTTCGCTTTTCCCCAAAAGATTTTCCTCCGAGCCCGCCGAGGTCAGGTGTTGCTGTATGACTTTCGAGTCGGGCGGAATGTCGTCCGTGATCCAGACGTTTCCCCCGATGATCGACCCGGCCCCTATCGTCACCCGCCCCAGAATCGTGGCCCCGGAGTACACCGTCACGCCGTCCTCCAGAATGGGATGGCGGGGAAGCCCCTTGATGAGGCCGCCCTCGGCGTTTTTCGGAAACGACAGGGCCCCCAGGGTGACGCCCTGGTAGAGCTTGCAGCGGCTGCCGATGACGCTGGTTTCGCCGATAACGACGCCCGTGCCGTGGTCGATGAAAAACTCCCTCCCGATGGAGGTTCCCGGGTGGATGTCGATCCCGGTGCGCGAGTGCGCCATTTCGCTGATGACGCGGGGGATCACCGGCACGGAGAGCCTGTAGAGCTGGTGCGCCACGCGGTGGTTCGTCATGGCGTAGATCGACGGGTAGCAAAAGACGGTCTCGGCCTTGCTTTTGGCCGCGGGGTCCCCTTCGTAAGCCGCCAGAACGTCGCCGTCCAGCAGGTCGTGAATCTCCGGAAGACGCCGTATGAATTCACTTGCCGTCGCGGCTGCGAACTCGGCGGCTTCTTCGGGCGCGGGCGCGTCGGCTTCGTCCTTGCTGAAAAAGCGGACTCCGACGCCGATTTGCTCGGTCAGGATTCTGAAAATCTCATCCAAAAGCGCGGCTGTCCGCTCCCGCGGCGGGCGCGCTTCCGATTCTTCCGCTCCCCCCGTTTTGAAAAAGCCGGGCTCGAAAAAACCGGGAAAGAAGAGAACTCTCAGAGACTGCATCAGCCGTTTCAGTTCGGAAAACGACGGAACGGTGCCCGTCCGAAGAGGGATATTGCGCCCGCCTCGGACGGATTTTTCTATAAACGCTTCCGCGATGTCCTCGAATTTCGGCATACCGGCCCGGATCGTCACGCGAACATCGGCGTGGAAAGGTAGCGTTCCCCCGTGTCCGGCAGAAGCGCCACGATGGTTTTCCCCGTGTTTTCGGGACGGCGGGCGATCTGCGTGGCGGCCCACACCGCGGCCCCCGACGAAATGCCGACGAGCAGCCCCTCCGTTCTGGCGATTGCGCGGCCCGCCGCGAAAGCGTCCTCGTCCGCGACCGCGATGATTTCATCGTAGACGGAGGTATCCAAAACCTCCGGGACGAACCCCGCGCCGATGCCCTGGATTTTGTGCGTTCCGGACGTTCCCTTGGAGAGCACGGGGGACCCCGCGGGCTCCACGGCCACGACGCGGACGGAGGGCTTCTTCGACTTCAGGAACTGCCCCGCCCCCGTGATCGTTCCGCCCGTGCCGATGCCGGAGACGAAAACATCCACCTTTCCCTCCGTGTCCTGCCAGATTTCGGGACCCGTCGTGTCGCGGTGGGCGGCGGGGTTGGCCGGGTTCGTGAACTGGCTGGGGATGAAACTGTGGGGCGTCTCCTTCGCCAGCTCGTCGGCTTTCGCGATAGCGCCTTTCATTCCCTTGCTCCCCTCCGTGAGCACCAGTTCCGCGCCGTAGGCTTTCAGGAGGTTGCGGCGCTCGACGCTCATCGTCTCCGGCATGGTCAGGACGATCCGGTATCCGCGCGACGCCGCGACGGCCGCGAGGCCGATGCCCGTGTTCCCGCTGGTGGGCTCGATGATGACCGAGTCCGGTTTCAAAAGCCCCTTTTTCTCCGCTTCCTCCACCATCGCCTTGGCGATGCGGTCCTTCACGCTCCCCGCTGGGTTGAAATACTCCAGCTTCCCGATGATTTTCGCCGAAAGCTCGTTCTTCGCGCCGTACCCCGCCAGTTCGAGCAGCGGCGTCCTCCCAATCAAATCCGTGATACTCGCGTGCACCGTCATGAAAACATTCCCCTTTCCCGCCTTGCGGTTTCGCGCCGGCACTTCCGCCCGCGCCTCTTCCTTCAACTCATAAATCTCTAACTCATAAATCTCTAACTCACAAATCTTTAACTTATAAATCTTATAAATTTAGTCTAGTATAATAATAGAACCTCTCGCTCCTCCTGTCAACCCACCAGGGCCCCAGGGCCCTGGACCCATGATGGGTTTGATGGAAGCGGGAGAAGGCCCCTCCCGTCGGTCGGGAGCAAAACGTTCAGAGTCCATATAATAATAAAAATTAGTATATTTCCTTGGGTTTCAGTTGATTATCGTTTATAAATTGAGTATAATAAGCAACATGTGTTACCCTTAAGTTCAGAAAATATCGCGGAAATCCGCGGAGATGCTTTTCTTGCGGAAGGCTTTTATAACTGTTGGGAGGGTTTTTGTATGGCGGACAAAAAAGGCAAGGTCGTTCTCGCGTACAGCGGAGGGTTGGACACGTCCGTGGCGGTCGTGTGGCTTTCGGAACAGGGTTACGATGTCGTCACGATGACGGCGGATGTGGGGCAGGAGGTCATCGACCTCGAAGCGGCGAAGAGCAAGGCGCTGCACAGCGGAGCGGTGAAGGCCTACATCTTCGACCTGAAGAAGACCTTCGTGGAGAACTTCGTGTGGCCCTCGCTCAAGGCCAACGGCATGTATCAGGGGACGTATCCCCTGACGTCGGCGCTGTCCCGTCCCCTGATCGCCAAGACTCTGGTGGACATCGCCAACAAGGAGGGCGCGGTGGCGGTCGCCCACGGCTGCACGGGCAAGGGGCAGGACCAGGTACGCATAGAAGTTTGCGCCAACGCGCTGAACCCGAAGCTCGACGTTCTGGCGCCCGTGCGGGACTGGCATTTCAGCCGCGAGGCGGAGATGGAGTACGCCGTCAAGCACGGCATCCCCGTGAAGGCGACGGCGGCCTCGCCCTACAGCATCGACGAAAACCTGTGGGGACGCTCCATCGAGTGCGGGCTTCTGGAGGACCCGTGGAACGAGCCGCCGGAGGACGCCTACGAAATGACCGCGAACCCCCTTTCCGGCACGCCCGACACCCCCGATTACGCCGAGATCACATTCGAGAAAGGGCTTCCCGTGGCGCTGAACGGCGAGAAAATGGACGGCGTAAGGCTGATCGCGTCATTGAATACACTCGCGGGCAAGCACGGCGTCGGGCGGATAGACATGGTCGAGGACCGTCTGGTCGGCTTCAAGAGCCGCGAGGTCTACGAGTGCCCCGCGCCCGTCACCCTGATCACCGCGCACCGGGCGCTGGAGACGCTGACGCTCGACAAGCGGGTGCTCGCCGCCAAGAAGGAGCTGGAAATCAAGTTCGGGGAGCTGACGTACGAGGGTTACTGGTATTCGCCGCTCAAGAAGTGCATCGAGGCCTTTGTCAACGAGACGCAGCAATACGTCAGCGGCACGGTGAAGGTGCGCCTCTTCAGGGGGCAGGCTGTCGTGCGCGGCATGAAAGCAGCCAGGAGTATCTACAGGCACGACCTGGCGACCTACTCCGAGGGGGATGCGTTCGATCACTCGGCCGCCGTGGGCTTCATCAAGATTTGGGGCCTGCCGATCAAGACTTGGACCACCACCTACCCCTCCCAGGAGAAGGCGGAGATCCCGATCGAGGTGTAGCGCCTTTCGTTCGCAGGCGAGCCCGAAACCAATATGACCTGCCAGACATTATATAAGGTGCGGCAATGGATTATAAAACAGCTTGTCAAGTCTTAGGCGTATCTCCGAATGCGTCGTTGGATGACGTAAAGTCTGCATACCGCCTTGTTATAAAGTTATTGCACCCGGATAACTTTGAGACGAACAGTGTGCAGTGGGAACAAGCGAATCGAATGATCGAAAGCGCAAATCTTGCGTACGGCGTGATCACCGTTTACAGAAAACGCGAAGAACAGCAGCGAAAAGCGCAGAACATAAAACAAAATGAGAATACGAAGGCTGACTATAACAACATTTTGAGTTCAGACAGGGATGTTTCCAAAGATTTTATAGGTTTTGTCGGTCTTTATTTTGTGATCTGGGTCGTATCCGTTATCATATTGGCGTTATTGAGATAAGCAGCGGATAAGCAGCGGCAAGCATTTATATTGATTCGATTATTGGCTCGAACCATAACTTGTTGATATTGGACAGGTTAGTATTTGTGTTGTACTCTCTCCTCCGAAGACAGGCCCCCGATTCCGCCGTGGGCCTGTCTTCGGGCATGGGCGGTTCCAAATACGCCGGCTTAAGCCAATCTACCTTGACAGGAGAAGCCGGATTTGGAATACTTTTCCAGCGTTCATCCGTACAAATTGAATATGCAGAGTGAATATGAAAAGTATATGCGAGGAGGCTTTAATCGTTCGTATTTCAGGCCCGGACGGGCACTATCGAAAAGGAGTGGAATGTTTATGTTCAAAACGATGACGCGTGTGTTTTTTGCTTTTTCTCTCATCACGGCGGTGTTCGGAACGGTAATGCCGCTTTCCGCCGCCGGAGGTTCCAAGATGATCGTATTCACCAACAACCAATGGGACAGTCAGATGTTTCACAACGAAGTCGCCAAATTTATCGTCGAGAACGCCTTCGACGGTTACGAGGTGAGGTTCTCGACCGGTTCATCCACCTTGAATTGGCAGGGGTTGATCAACGGCGACGTGGACCTCGACATCGAGAGTTGGACGGACAACATCGCCACGTACAAGGACGATGTCGCCGCGAAGGACATCATTCCTTTGGGCGTCCTGGTTCCCGACAGCGCGCAGGGGATTTACGTTCCCCGCTATATGATCGAGGGCGACCCCAAACGCGGCATCGAACCCCGGACTCCCGGCCTGAAAAACGTGGCGGACCTCGTCCGGTACGCCGACGTTTTCGAGGACCCCGAAGAGCCCGGGCGGGGGCGCCTCTACGGAGCCATTCCGGGATGGATGATCGACGGAATCCTGTACAAAAAATACGAATACTACAAGCTGAACGAGGGATACAACTACTTTCGGGTGGGCAGCGAGGCCGTGCTCTTCGCGTCCCTGGCTTCCGCCTACAACCTGGGCGAGCCCTGGGTCGGGTATTGCTACGAGCCCACCTGGATCACGGGCAAACTGGACGTCGTGCTGCTGGGCGACGCGCCTTACGACCCCGAGCTTTTCCAGAAGGGGGAATGCGAGATTCCAAAGCAGGCCCTTCGCGTCGTCTGCGGAGGACATTTCCCCGAAAAAGCCCCGGAACTTCTCGATTTCTTCAAAAAATACCGGACGGGCTCCGCCTTCGTCTCCGAGGCTCTGGCGCATATCGAGGAAACCCGGGAGAGCCACTCCAGAACGGCCGTGTGGTTCCTGAAAAAGCATGACGCGCTTCTGGACGACTGGCTGACCCCGGAGCAGGCGAAGAAGGCGCGCGGCGCTCTGGCCCGGCTGTAGCGGCTCCGTTCCCTTGCTCTCGGATTCCGATGATGGTGAATTCTCATGACGTATGAATGGCTTTTCAAGTTTCCCGAGGCCCTCGTCATCAACCCCGGCAATCTCGTCGACAACGCCATCCGGCAGTTCAGCCGCAGTCACCGCGCTTCGCTCTCCGCGATCAAGGGGCTCACGGTTCAGCTGCTCTCCGGAATCGAAGATCTTTTGGAACTGATTCCCTGGTGGGCGCTGATCCTGCTGGTGGTCTGGGCGGGCTGGAAGGCCAGCCGCAGAAAGTGGCCCGGGATTCTTTACGGCGCGATGCTCTTTTTCGTCGGGAGCTTCGGCCTGTGGAGTCTGATGCTCGAAACGCTCGCTATCGTCGTGCTCTCCGTCTCCCTGGCTCTCGCGCTGGGCTTTCCTCTGGGCGTTGTGGTCGCCATGAACCGCCACGTCGAGACGGTCATGTACCCTCTCATGGACTTCATGCAGACGATTCCGTCCTTCGTATACCTGATTCCGGCGGCGATGCTCTTCAGCGTGGGCAAGACCCCCGCCGTCATGGCGACGCTGATCTACTCGGTCGTCCCGATGATCCGCCTGACCAGCCACGGAATTCGGCATGTGGACAAGGAGGTCGTCGAGGCGGGCACCGCGTTCGGCTCCTCGCGCCTCCAGCTCCTGTTCAACGTTCAGGTGCCCCAGGCCCTGCCCACTATCCTGACGGGCGTCAATCAGACCATCATGATGGCCATGGGCATGGTGGTCACCTGTGCTCTGATCGGCGCCAACGGGCTGGGCATGGAAATTTTGGTCGCCACCAACCGCACGGAGATGGGGCGCGCCCTGATGCCCGGCATCTCCATCGTCTTCATCGCCATCATTCTGGACCGCCTGACCCAGGGTTCTCTGGGAAAAGGCGGAAAAAACAGGGGTGAGCTCCGATGAATCCCGAAACGATCGCCGCTCCGCCGGAAACGTCCGCCTTTTCGGAGGGGACATTCGATTCCTCTCCGAAAAATCCCGACGTGCTTCTGAGCGTCCGCCGCCTTCGCAAATTCTTCGGCATCAACCGCGCTGCGGCGCGGAAAATGCTTCAGGAGGGCGCCGGCAAGGACGAGATCCTGAAGAAGACAGGCGTGACCGTGGCCGTCGACGACGTCTCGTTCGATGTGGAGCGGGGGAAGATCTTCGCCCTGATCGGCCTGTCCGGAAGCGGCAAGTCCACCGTCGTGCGCTGCATCAATATGCTCCAGCGCCCGACTTCGGGGGAGGTTTTTTTCGAGGGGCGCGACATCGCCCGCATGGACAAGAGCGATCTGCGCGCCCTGCGGCGCTCCAAAATATCCATGGTGTTCCAGAGTTTCGGGCTGATGAGCCACCGGGACGTCCTGGGCAACGTGGCCTACGGGCTGGACGTCCGGGGCGTCGGCAAAGACGAGCGGGAGAGCCGGGCGATGGAGATGATCGAACTGGTCGGCCTCACGGGCTGGGAACACAAGCCGATCGACGACCTCTCCGGAGGCATGAAGCAGCGCGTCGGAATCGCCCGGGCCCTCTGCAACGACCCCGAGCTCCTGCTGATGGACGAGCCTTTTTCGGCCCTGGACCCTCTGGTGCGGCGCGACATGCAGTTCGAGCTGCTTTCGATACAGAAAAAACTGGACAAGACCATCGTGTTCATCACGCACGATATCAACGAGGCCTTCAAGATGGGCGACGCCGTGGGCATCATGCGCGACGGGCGAATCGAGCAGCTGGGCACGCCGGAGGAGCTGGCGCTCTCGCCGGCCAACGGCTACGTCCGGGATTTTCTGGACAGCGTGGACAAGACGAAGGTTCTGAGCGTGCGGCACATCATGATCACCCCGTCCTGCCTGATTCGGGAGCACGCCGACCCCGTCACCGCAATCCGGGAGATGCGCGAGAACGACGTCTCGACGGCCTACGTGATCGGGCACGGGATGAAATTCATCGGAATCGTGACGCTCACCGCCGCGCTTCAGGCCCGAATCGACAGGCTGTCCTCGGTTTCTTCCATCATCACGCGCGACGTGCCGAATGTGAGGCAGGACGTTCAAATCAGCGACATCATCGGTTCCGCCTCCGACACGCCCTTCCCTCTGGCCGTACTCGACGACCAGGGCCGCCTCGAAGGCATCGTCAGCCGCGCCGCGCTCCTGTCCAGCCTGTCGTAAATCCGGCGGCCTCGGCCTGCGCCGCCGGGGCTGTCATCAAAGGCGAAAGTTATGCCTCAAGGTTATCCCATAAGGCACAGGCAGCAGTATGCGGCGTAAAGGTCTGTAAAATGTCCAAAATAGCCCGCGCAAGGACATTCCCCGTCTTCTCTTGACGTCGGAATAACAAAAATCTCCCAAAGCGGCGCGTTTCTCCTGATGCAGCTCAACCTGTGTCGGGAATGTTATTGCGTTGTTTATGCTCAGATCGATATTCCGCATGGAATACTCTCCTGCCGGAGATGTCGTATGCTCGCCCAAGCTGTCGAAGCCGATGTTTTTTGTCAAACTGTACGGAGGGAAAAGACTCAATTTTTTTTCGCGGTAAATGACCCAACCCCATTGTATATCCCATGTGTCAATATTGTCTTTGACCTGCGACAGCAACAGTGCCGTGGCATCAGCTTTTCCCTCCAGATCAAAATCCCAGGCCAGCCGCTTATTTTTCAGAAGCTCTTCCCAGCCCGCGGCATGGTAATCGTAAAAATCCCACGCGCGTTTCCACGTTGCCCAACCCCATACACTGAAGGAGTTCAGGAAAAAAGCCGCGTTATCTCCCAATTCCGGTTTCAAGGGCCAGCAAGCGCCTATCGAAAAAACTTTTTCGTTGTCCTCATACTTCTCCAAACCGTCGTGCATGAATTGCAAAAAATAAGGAGACGTTAAGACATCGTCTTCCACGACGACAACCCGTCCGAATCTGTCACAGAGTTCCGTGATCCCGGAAATCAAAGATTTCGCGAGTCCGCGATTTTGTTCGTGCTCTCGGATAGTGACCGATTTGAAGCCTTTCACGGTACGAATATATTCGCGAACGGCGCGGACGCCCTCTTTGGCCTGCTCGTTTCTCGGCCCGTCGGAAAAAATGAACAGATCGCTTTCGGAGGCCAGAGCATTTGCGGCCAAGGCCTCCAATGTCCGCTTTGTATGTTCGGGGCGCCTGTAGGCAAAAAAAGCGATCGGCGCGAGAGCTTCGGAGTTTTGAGCGTTCATTCGATTTTGCTCCTTAATTAAAAATTCGGGTTTTATGGATTGCTTGAACGGAATGCGGACAAAAAAAGTCCGGCCCCTGCGGACGCGCAAACATGCGCCCCCAGAGGCCAGACTTTTTTATTTTCGTATATTACAGGGAAACTTTAGAAAAGACGCTGTACGCTGTACGCTGTACGCTGTACGCTGTACGCTGTACGCTGTACGCTGTACGCTGTACGCTGTAC
>JAISMH010000055.1 GCA_031276855.1 Synergistaceae bacterium | reverse complement strand
GCGCAGAAGGGTATACTCATTTGCACGGCGTCGGGAGTTTGGAAGAAGCATTGTAAAAACTGGATTTTTGAAAGGGTGATGCGCGAAAAAAGGGACATGCAGGAGGGTATACCCTTCTGCACGTCCCTCTAAAAAAATTTTTTCTAATTCGAATTCCAGATTTTTGAATTGTACATCATTCAGGCGGATTTGCGCAACCCCCCGGCTCCCGCCGCTCTCGGTAGAGGTTCAGCCAGTCTTCTCCGCTCAGTTCTTCCGCTCTCGCTTTGGGGTCGATGCCGAGCCGTTCGAGGCGGGAGAGCCATTCTCCGGCGCCTCCGAAATCTTTCGGGTTGAAATCTTTCAGATTATTGACGAGCGTCTTGCGCCTCTGCCGGAATCCGGCGTGCAGCAACGCGCTCCAGCCCGAGTCCCGCATCAGGTGAAGGCCGCGCGTCAGGCGGATCTCCACGAGGGCGGACTCGACCCGGGGAACGGGGCGGAAACAGGCGGACGGCACCCGGCGGACGAGGGCCGTCTCACCCATGACCTCGAGCGCGATGCCGAGGGGATACCGTTCTTTGGTGCCGCGCTTCGCGGTCAGGCGGTCCGCGGCCTCCTTCTGCACCATGTAGAGGTGATAGGTCAGCCCCCGCGGCGCAAAGGAAAGAAGCCGCCAGAGCAGGGGCGTCGTGATATTGTAAGGGATGTTGGCCACGGCCTTGTTCGGAAAAGGGGAAAGCGCGCCGTAATCGGTCTTCATCGCGTCGCCCCAAATGAGACTCAGCCGGGGCCCGAACTCGGCGCTCAGCTCTTCCAGAGTGCCCTTCAGCCGAAGGTCCATCTCGACGGCGAAGAGACGGGAGCATTCTTTCAGCAGCAGCTCCCGCGTGAGAACCCCCTTTCCGGGTCCGACCTCCAGCAGCACGTCGCCGGGGACGACGCGGGCGCGCTCCGCGATTTCCGCCAAGATTCCGCGGTCGACGAGAAAATTCTGTCCAAGACTCCTTTTGGGCCGGAAAAACGTTTCGGAACCCGTTTCCAGCATACTTCAGCGCGCTTCTTCCGGGGTGTCTTCCCGCGCGGGGGACGCTTCTTTTTTGACGGCGGCTCGGACTCCGCCCGTCAGGGCCAGCAGCCGGTCCGGGCTTATCGGGAAGAAGGCGTGATCCGTCCCCGCCGCGGCCCAGACCACGAGATAGCGGAAAAGGTCCTCGTCCAGAAGCGCGGGCATACGCGCGGGATACCCGACGGGGGGCACGCCGCCTATCCTGAACCCGAATCGCTCGAAGACGTACTCCGGCGCCGCCATTTTCGCCTTTTTCCCCTTCGCCTCCCGCGTGACCGCGCGCAGGTTCACCTTGTTCGCACCGCTCATCAGCACCAGAACGGGCTCTCCGTCCACCAGAAAGACGAGGCTCTTCAGAATTTCCTCCGCGGGGGCCCCCACTGCCTTCTCGGCGTCCTCCACGGTGAAAATGGTCTCCTCCGTCGTCCTGATTTGTATGTCCGAACATCCGTTCGCGTCCAGCGCGGCGCGCACCTTCCGCACGGCTTCGTGTTCTTCGTGCATTTTCCGCCTCCCGGCTCCGAAATTTTGCGATAAAATCATACCATGACTTTCAGTTTGCGCCGGACGGGCGGGTGAAGTCGGCATGGTGGCGAAACGCGCAATAGACGAATACTATATGAGCCGCGCGCTCTCCCTGGCCTGGCGGGGAACGGACGCGGTCTCTCCCAACCCGCGGGTCGGATGTGTGCTGGTCAGGGAAGGACGCGTCGTCGGGGAGGGTTTTCACGCCCGCTGGGGGGGACCCCACGCCGAGATAGCCGCCCTCGGCGACGCGGCGAAAAGGGGGGAGAGCGTCCGGGGCGCGACGGTTTACGTCACGCTGGAGCCCTGTTCGCACTTCGGAAAGACTCCCCCCTGCGCCCCGCGCCTCGCGGAGGAGGGGGTGGCGCGCGTCGTCGTCGGGGCGGTGGACCCGAATCCAAAAGTGAGAGGCGCGGGCATCGAAATCCTGAAGAACGCCGGCGTCGAGGTTTCCCTTCCGTGCATGGAACAGGAGTGCAAGCGGCTGAACCGGGGCTTTTTCAGAAGCGAAACCCTGAATCGTCCCTGGGTCACGCTGAAGGCGGCGTCGAGCCTGGACGGGAAAATGGCGCTCGCGAACGGCGAAAGCAAGTGGATCACCGGAGACGCCGCCCGGGACTGGGCGCACCTGATGCGCGCTGAACACGACGGGGTCCTGGTCGGGGCCGGGACGGTTCGGGCGGACGACCCCGAATTGACGGTGCGGCGCTCTTGCGGCAAATCGCCTTTGCGCATAATATTGGATACAAATCTTTCGATTTCGCCGGACTGCCGCGCCGTGACCGGGGGCGCCGAGGGAGCGGGAAGGTGCCTCGTCATGGCGTGCGGCGGCGGCGCGGAGAAGCGGCGCGCTCTGGAGCGGGCCGGGGCGGAGGTCTGCTTCGTGCCTGAGGTTTGCTTCGTGTCTGAAAAGGAAGGGCGTGTCGGCGTGGAAGCCGTACTGCGCGAGCTTCACGCGCGCAAAGTGAGGTCGGTTCTCGTCGAGGGCGGCCCCCGGGTTTTGTCCTCTTTCATCGGGGCCGGGCTGTGCGATTCCCTGGCCCTCTTCGCCGCGGGGTCGATCATGGGGGAGGGACACGGCTTGGGGGACGGGCTTTCTTTCGAGCGGATGGACGGCGTCAGGCGCCTGAGAGATATTCGGGTTCGCCGCGCGGGGAGCGACATCCTTGTGGAGGGGGATTTCCAATGTTCACCGGCCTTGTAGAGGCCCTGGGGACGGTGCGGGACGTTCGGAGGACGGGGCGCGTTTTCCGGCTGTCCATCGAGTGTCCGACAATCGCTCCCGAGCTGGTTTACGGACAGTCCGTGGCGGTCAGCGGCGCGTGCCTCACCGTCGTCGCCCTGCGCGGGGACGTTTTCGACGTGGAAATGATGCCGGAAACGGCCGCTCGGACGCGCTTTTCCTCTCTCCCGCGCGGGAGCCGCGTCAATCTGGAGCGCGCGATGAAGCTGGGCGGCCGGCTGGACGGTCATCTGGTGCTGGGGCACATCGACGGCACGGCGACGCTCGAAAAGCTGTCGGGCTCCGACCGGACGAAGACGGCGTGGTTCCGCACCGGCAGGGATGTCGCGCGGTATATTGTGGAAAAGGGCTCCGTCGCGGTGGACGGGGTCAGTTTGACCGTCATCGGCGTGGACGAAGGCTCCGAACACTCGAGCTTCTCCGTGGGGCTGATTCCGGCTACGCTGGAAAACTGCACTCTGGGCTGGATCGGGCCGGGTGACAGCGTCAATATCGAGACCGATATTATCGGAAAATACGTGGAGCGCCTGCTGCGCCCGCGGGAAAACGGCGAAAACCCGAGCGAAAAGTCGGGCGGACTGACGCTGGAGGAACTGCGCGGACTTGGCTACTGAGAAAATCCTGGCTGTTAAAAACGAGAGGAGCTGTGCGGGCTTGGCTGCTGAAAAAATCCTGACTATTGAAAACGAGCGGAGTGCCGGGGATTTGCCGGAAAACGAAGTGAAATTCAGCGCGATCGAGGACGCGATCGAGGATATCCGGCAGGGCCGCATGGTTCTGGTCGTGGACGACGAGGCGCGGGAGAACGAGGGGGACTTGGTGATGGCGGCGGTGTACGCCACCACGGAGAAGGTCAATTTCATGGCGAGTTACGCGCGCGGGCTGATCTGCGCCCCCATCTCCGAAGAAATCGCCAAAAGGCTCCAGCTGAAGCTCATGGCGGGCAAGGAAACCGACAAGCACGGCACGGCCTTTCTGGTCACGGTCGACGCGAAGGAAGGAATCACGACGGGAATTTCCGCCGAAGAGCGCGCGATCACGGCGCGTCTTCTGGCGTTCGCCGATTCTCGGCCGGAGGATTTTTACCGCCCGGGACATCTGTTTCCTCTGGCGGCCCGTCCGGGCGGGGTGCTGAAACGGGCCGGGCACACGGAGGCCACGGTGGATTTGGCGCGCCTGGCGGGCTTGCCGGCCGCCGGGCTTTGCTGCGAGATCATGAACGACGACGGGACAATGGCGCGTTTGCCGGATCTCGCCCTGTTCGCGAAAAAGCATGACGTGAAGCTGATCACCGTGAAGGATTTGATCGCGTGGCGCAGTACGCGCGAAAAGCTGATCGAAAAGCTCGTCGAGGTCGATCTGCCGACGGAGTTCGGGCAGTTCCGCGTTCACGCCTACCGCAGCACCCTGGAGGACGCGGAGGACGGCCTCACGCACATCGCCCTCGTCATGGGAGACGCCGCGGGCGCTTCCGAATCGGACGCGGGCGCGCTGGTGCGCGTCCACAGCGAGTGTCTGACGGGCGATGTCTTCGGGTCCATGCGCTGTGACTGCGGCCCTCAGCTTCACGCCGCGATGGAGATGATCGAGCGCGAGGGCGCGGGCGTTCTTCTCTACATGCGTCAGGAGGGGCGCGGCATCGGGATCGTGAACAAACTGAAGGCCTACAAGCTGCAGGAAGAGGGGCTGGACACGGTCGACGCCAACATCGCCCTCGGCTACGCGCCGGACCTGCGCGACTACGGCACGGGGGCCCAGATTCTGACGGACCTCGGTCTGAAGAAGATCCGCCTCATGACGAACAATCCTCAGAAAGTCATCGGGCTGGAGGGCTACGGCATTCGGATCGTGGAGAGGGTGCCTCTGGTGATAGAGCCGAACGAATTCAACAAAAGGTATCTGATCACCAAGGAAAGCAAGATGGGACATTTGCTGCATTTGCTATAACATAGCGGGGAGGATGCGGGTCATGCGGGGACGTAAATCATGAAGGTCGTGGAAGGCAGACTGATAGGAACGGGGCTCTCGATAGCGCTTGCCGTGTCGCGCTTCAACGAGCTGATTTCCGGCAAATTGCTGGAGGGGGCGAAGGACGCGCTGCTGCGTCACGACGTATCTCACCAGAACATCGAGGTCTACTGGGTTCCGGGCGCGTGGGAGCTTCCCCTGATCGCCAAAGAACTGGCGCTCTCCGGGAAATACGACGCGATCATCGCGCTGGGAGCCGTCATTCGGGGGGACACCCCCCATTTCGACTACGTCGCGGCGGAGGTGTCCAAGGGATTGGCCGCGGTCGGCATGGAACAGCGCGTTCCCGTCCTCTTCGGCGTGCTGACGTGCGACACGCTGGAGCAGGCGCTCCTGCGCGCGGGCAGCAAAGCCGGAAACAAGGGGGCGGACTGCGCCTGCGGCGCTATCGAGATGGCCAGCCTTCTGAAAAACATCCGCACCCCGGGAGCGTAGGTGGGTTCCTGTGACTGTGTCTTACAGTCCGGGGACGATACTGGGCTGCGTGGGGGCGGGGGTTCTGTGCATCCTGCTCCAGTCCCTGACGAAGAGGTGTTTTGAGCCGCGCCAGTACAACTACGTGCGCGACCTGCTTCTCGGCGCCGCCTGGATGCTGCTGGCGATCTGGTTCGGGTCGCCGCGATCCCGCTTTGTCGTGGGGGCGTCCTTTTTGGCGGGAATGGTCGGGCTCACCGAGAACTATTGGCCGAACAGGCCGGGGCGTCCGGGGTATTTTCTCCTCGGCGCCGCCTGCGCGCTCTTCGGGCCGTCCATCAGCTTCATCAGCTTCGTCGGCGGGGAGTATCTCTACCTGACTCCCCTCACGTCTTTCGCCGCGACCACCCTCTGGTTCGCCGTTTTTCCCGTTATCGTCCAGCAGCTGGACGGCATATCCGGCCTCGTCGGGCACGTCCTCGCGGTGACGTTTTCCCTGATGCTGGTGTCCGTGGTTCTGTCCGGGCGCGGAATGCAGGAGGCTTTTTTCATGTCCTTCGCCGGCCTCGTCCTGCTGGGGTCGTTCTGGAGCCGGTTCAGCAGCGTCTACCGTCAGGCGGGCAAGCCCCTGTCGGCGATGTGGGGCACTCTGGTGGCGGGTACGGCCGTGCTGGGGGTCAGCAAGGGAATCGTCTTCGGCTCCATGCTTTACCTTTCGCTGGGGCTTTTCGCCATTCCTTTGGCGGAGGCCTCCCTGCATCTGGCGAGTCTGGTTCTGTCCGACACCTCGCACGGAACGGAGAGGCTCTACCGCAGGCTTCTGGAGAAAGGCATGGACCATCCCGACGCCGTCCGCCTGATCGCCGGGCTGTGCGCGCTTCTCGGAACCGTCGCGGCCCTGTCCCAGTACGCGGCCTGGGTGTGGTGGGGCGTAACGGGCCTGGCCGCGTTTGCCGTTCTGACGCCCCTGTTTCTGAAGTACGGGAGAAAATCCCCCATCACCAGCGCCAAACCCTTCCTCTGGGGCGTTTATATTGATAACATGTCGCTCAACTACGCGCTTGCCCGGGCGCGCGGTCTGCTGTCGTCTCCTGGGGGAATGAGCGGAGGCAAAACCGGAGGCAAAACCGGAGGAATGAAGCTGGTCTCGACCGTCAACGCCCTGGGCATGGACGAGGCCGTGCGCGACAGCGGCTACCGCCGCGTCCTGCGGGAATCGGCGATGGTGCTGTCGGACGGGGTCGGGCTCCTGTGGGGACTGCGTTTTCTGGGTATGCCCATACAGGAGCGGGTGACGGGCATCGATTTTGCCGAGCAGCTTTGCCGTATGGCGGCCGTGGAGGGATGGCCCGTGTACTTTCTGGGCTCCAGCGGCAATACCGCTGCGGACTGCGCCGGGGCTCTGGCGGCGAAGTATCCGGGGCTTTCCGTCGCGGGGGCGCGCGACGGCTATTTCAACATGAACGACCCGTCGGTCGCGAACGCCGTCGCCCGTTCCGGGGCGCGGATAGTGTTGATCGCGATGGGCATTCCCCGTCAGGAAAAGTGGGCCGCGCTCCACGCGGACCGGCTGGGGGACATTTTGGCCGTCGGCGTGGGGGGCGCGTTCGACGTCCTGTCCGGACATCTGAGACGCGCGCCCGCGAAAGTGCAGAAATTCGGGTTGGAGTGGCTTTTCAGGCTCTGCCAGGAGCCCTTCCGCTGGAAAAAGGACTTGAGGCTCTTCGCCTTCGTCCTCCGCGTTCTGGCGACACGTTTCGGATTCTACGTTTGGAGAGAGGAAGAACCCTGATGATGACCACGGTTGGAGATCTCATGGAGCGCAACTTGACCGCCGTTATGGAGTACAGCACGATCAGCGAGGCCATCGACATTTTTTACTGTCACGGCGCGACGGGCCTGCCGGTCGTCAACGCGGACTGGCGTCTCGTCGGCTTTCTGTCGGAGACGGATATTTTGAGCGCCGCCACGCCGTCGTATCTCGAAGTCCTGACTCAGAACGCGTTCACGAGCGAGGAAGAAGTGGAGTTCGTGCGTCAGCTCGAAAATCTGGGACGCCTGACGGTCAAGGACTACATGACGCGGCCGCCGGTGTCCGTCGAGCCCTACGTGAGCCTGATGTCCGTCGCGGATCTGATGCTGCGCAAGCACTTCCGCCGCCTGCCCGTGGTGGAGGACGGCGTTCTGGCCGGCGTCATCGACCGCAGGATACTCTGGGATTTCATGCTGGAAGGGCATGAGCGCGATGCCCGGTAGCGCGGGCTCCGCAAGGGACGCCCCCGACCCCTTCGCCGCGGTCCGCGGGGAGCTGGAGCCGCTTCGGCTGCAGTTCGAGACGATGATGAGGGAAAAGAGGGCGGAGTTCGAAAACCTGAAGGAGTACACCCTGTGGCAGCTGAACTCCATGTCCGACAGAACCGTGGAGATCGCCCGGGAGAAGGCGGGGAACGTCGATATCCTCCTCGCCCGGGACCTCGAGAAGGCTGAGTCTGAGCTTGCCGAGTGGAGGGAACGCCTCAGCTGGCGTATCCACGACGAAAAATTTCTCGGCCGTCTGGCTCGGGAGGCCGCGGAGGCCCTTTTGCCGCGGGAGTCCGGGGAGGGAACGCCGGCGGGAACATCGGAGGGAACGTCATGATACGGCGCATGGCGCGGATTTCCGTTTGGGGAACCGCCGACGGGAAGTCGGCCGTCGTCGATCGACTTTACGGCCTCGGCGTGCTTCACGTCGAGACCTCGTCCGACGACGCCGCCCGCAGGCCCCTTCTGGAGCGCCTGCGGGAGCAGAGGGGAGAGGTACTCGGCCTGATCGAGCTTCTGCAGTGGGACGGATGGAAAAAATTGGACGACGCTTTCATCGAAAAGGTCCAGAGCAACCTCGCGAACGGACTGGAACCGATGATGGACGATATCGACCGCAGTTTGGACCGCATTCATTCGAGGCTCAGCAATATCCGCGAAATTCGGGAAAGCGCGCAGGGCGACTTTGCGGAACTGCGCCGGGCCAACGCCATTCTGGCGCGCGCCAGGGCGTTTCTGGAGCAGGAGCGTTCCGCCCGCGGAGAAACGGCGATTTGGAAGCTGTCCCGCCGCGAACAGCATTTTTTGATCTCGCAAATCAACGGAGAACTCGATTTTTTGCCGAGCGGACACGAAAAGCCCTGGTTCCGCTACCATTCTTTCGACCTCGCGGACGGTTCCTCCTATCTCGTCACCAGCGCGTCGCAGGAGGTGCTGCCCCACCTCAGCGCCGTCGCCCGCGGAAGCCTCTGGAAGCCGCCGCGCCGTTTCGAGGGGAAGCCTTTCCTGGAGACCCTGTTGCAAGTCCGGCAAATTCTGAAGGAACTGCCGGCCCGAATGCGGGGCGGCAAGCAGGAACTTCGGAATCTCTCCTCTCAATGGGGGGAGAATTTGGCCGCCGTCTACATCCTGTTGGACGAGAGGCTGGAGCGGCTTCTCATGGAGAGCGCCGCGGAGGAGAACGGGGAATTTTTCCGTCTGGAGGGCTGGATTCCCGAGCGCGACCTTGCGCAGACCGCGGATGCCTTGGAGAAGGACTTCGGAAACGCCGTGATCGTGCGTTCCCGGCCTCCCGATCCCTCGAAAGACGGGGCGGTCCCGACCGCCCTGCAGAACGGTCCGCTGTTCAAGCCTTTCGAGCTGTTTCTGAAGCTCCTGCGCGTGCCGCACTACAACGCCTGCGACCCCTCGCCCCTGATCGGGATTTTTTTCCCGTTTTTCGCGGGCTGCATGGTCGGCGACATCGGGTACGGGCTCCTCGTGCTGGCGCTGGGCTGGCATCTGAAGCGCAAGCGGCCGGGGGTGCTGCGCGACATCGGGGTCATTCTTCTGTTCATCGCCTTTTGGAGCGTCGCGTGGGGGGCGGTATTCGGGGAATTCTTCGGAGACGCGGGGCACCGCCTGTTCTCGATGAAGCCGCTGTGGGTGGACAGGGCCCACGCGGTGCTGCCCGTCATGGTCTTCAGCATCGCTCTCGGCGGCGCTCACGTCCTTCTGGGGATTTTTGTCGGAATGATGCAGGGCTTCAGGAACCGGAACCGTCACCTGTGGATGGAACGGGCGGGCACGCTCCTGTTCATCGTGAGCCTTGTCGCGGCGCTGGCGCTTCTGCGGGCGGAGCTGCCTCCGGCGTTCTTTTCCGTTCCGGTCGTTCTGCTCGTCTTCGCCCTCGTCTTTCTGGTGCGGGGCGGAGGGGTGGGGGGCATCATCGAGTCCCTGGGGACCGTCGGCAACATCATCAGCTACGTCCGTATCGCCGCGATCGGCCTCTCGTCCGCTATTCTGGCGATGGTCGCCGGCACGTTCGTGGATATTTTCGGCGTCTCGGTTCTGGGGCTTTTCATGGCATTTGCCATTCATCTGCTGAACTTCGTCCTGGCAATCGGCGGTTCGAGCCTCCACGCGGCGCGGCTCCACTACGTCGAGTTCATGGGAAAATTTTACGAGGACGGCACGCTCGAATACAAGCCGTTCGGCCGAAGACGCCCCGCCGGGGAAGGTTAGGGAAACTCACCGGAAATACACCCGCCGCGGCGGTATAATGAAGGCACAAAGAGGGGTGAAGTGCCATGCGCGAAGACTTTGCCAATGTCGAAGTCCCTGAGATCCTTCCGCCGTCGGACGACGGCGTGTTCAAGACGCTGCTGACTCACCCGAATGCCCGGTCTTGTCTGCGGGACATCATTTCCTCCAACATCGGCCTGCCCGTGAAAGAAGTGACGCTGCGGAATACCGAGCTTCCCATCGGCGACATCCTGGAAAAACGGGAACGGTTTGATGTGAGCTGCGAGATCGACGGCGGCGATCAGGTCGAAGTCGAAATGCAGGCGGACCCCATGGAGGGCGACAGTTTGCCGCGCGGACACAGAAACATCAAAAGCCGCGCGATCTACAACGCGTGCGACCTGCATTCCGGCCAGAAAAGTGTCGGGGTTTCATACGGAAGACTGGCCCGGACGTATCAGATCACGTTCTGCGGCTACACGATCTTTGAGAATGAGGAAAACTGTTTCAACCGTTTCAGCTTTCGGAACGCGGAAGGCAGAGAATTGCTGAACGCGGTAAACATTATGTTTGTGGAACTGTCAAAACTGAAACGGGTGCTGAAAAAAAACGTCGATGAAATGACAGGCGCGGAAATGTGGGCAATCTTTCTGGCCTGCGCAAATAACCCGGAGCATAGGGAACTGTTGAAGAAAATTATCGGTGCGAGGGAGGAGATAAAAATGGCGTACGATCTTCTGACGAGCATCAGCCAGGACGCGGACGAGCGCGCCCGCTTCCGGGCGCGGCGCAAATTTCAAATGGATCTGGAACATAACCGGCTTGTGTCTTTCGAAGAAGGCAAGTTTGAGGGTAAGCTCGAAGTCGCGCGTAAATTACTGGCGCGTGGAGTCTCGTCGGATACCGTTGCCCAAAGCACCGGTTTGTCCCCGGATAAAATCCGGTCTTTAATCAATTGAATGGGAGGTTGAAGATGACAGAGAAAGCGGTTATGGCGTTGGCGGCGGCTTTGGCCGTTGCCGTTCCCGCGTTGGCGACGGCCTACGCTCAGGCGCGAATCGGAAGCGCCGGGGCGGGGACCGTCGCGGAGAAGCCGGAGACCTCGGGCACGATCATCATTCTGGAGGCCATTCCCGAAACGATGGTGATTTTGGGCTTCGTCGTCGCCATCATGATCATCATGAGGATGGTTTAAGTTGGAAGAAGATCTGCGGGAAACGGGCGCGACGGCAAGCGCGAGACCCGATCCGATGATCCGGGCCCCGGGGCCGGACCTGGAGGGCTTCAAAAAAGCTCTGATGATTCAGCACCAGGAGCGATGCCTGAAGATGAAACGCGAGGTTGACGAAGACCTCGCGGACATCATCACGACGCGCCGCATCGAGGTGGAGAAGATCGTGCACGACCTGCGCCGCTCCGGCGAAAAACGGCTCGCCGAGGGCCTGAAGAACAACCGCCGGTACGCGGAGCTTCAGAAGAAGGTTCGCATATCCGAGCTACAAAAGGGTTTTTTCGAGCATCTGGAGGAGCTGGTGCGCTTCCGCGTGGAGGAATTCCGCCGCTCCGACCGGTACGAAAGCGCGATGCGGAACCTGGCGCTGGAGGCTCTGGAGCATTTCCCCTTTCCGGCGGTCGCTCTGGTGGAAAGAGGGGACGCCGCCTATCTGTCCGCGTTCGGCGCGGGCGGGCATCGGGGCATTCGGGAGGTTCGGGAGGAACTGCGGGACGTCTGGGGCGGGCTCGTTCTGGCCGAAGCGGGGAAGGAGCGGGGGAGGCTTCTCGACAACACCTTCCGAACGAGGTGGCGGCGTCTGCACACCGCCTTCGCGGAAAAACTGTGGGGGGAAATCCATGTTTGAAGGGGAATTTCATGTTTGACGGGGCCCGCACCGCCCGCGTAAGAGAGGTCTCGGGTTCTCTCGCCGTCGCGGAAGTGGATTCTCTCTTCCGCACGTCCCTGCGCCCCTTCGAGAGCGTGCGCGTCGGAAAGGACTGGCTTATCGGGGAAGTTCTCGAAATCCGGGACGCTGAAATCGTCATTCAGCTTTACGAAAACGCGGCGGGGCTGTCCGTGGGAGAGGAGGTTCTCTTCACGGGCGAGGGCCTGAGCGTCGATTTGGGGCCCGGCTTTTTGGGCGAGGCCGTCAACGCCTTGGGGTTCTCCTTCGGCAGGGCGGGAGAAACGGATCTCTATCTCGAACGGGGATTCCGGAGCCGCCCCGCCGCGCCTCGAGCCGAAAAGCAATGGCATTTCCGGCCGTCTGCGCGGGAGGGGGACCGGACAGGCCCGGGCGGCGTTTTGGGAACGGCCGCCGAGGGGCATTTTTTTCATCGAGTGATGGTACCGCCTTGCGTGACGGTGCCGCCTTCTCACGCGCCGGCCCGCGTGGCGTGGATCGCGCCGGAAGGGGATTACACGGCGCGGGAGACCGTCTGCCGCCTTTCGGACGGGAAGGAGCTTTCCATGACGCAGCGGTGGGAAATCCGCGTTCCCCGCCCGGTGCGGAGGCGTCTTTCCCCGGACGGCCCCTTCGTCACGGGGCAGAGCGCCCTGGACGCGCTTTTTCCTCTGGCGCTAGGGGGGACCGCCGTCCTGTCCGGTGAACCCGGCACGGGCAAAACCCTCCTTTTGCAGTCTCTGGCCCGATGCCGCGGCGCGGACGCCGTCGTCTGCGTCCTCTGCGGGGAGCGGGGGACGGAGGCCGCGGAGGTCCTCGAAGAGCTTTCCAAAACGATGGATTCCCGCGGCGAATCGCAGGCGCGCTTTTCGCTGATGGATCGCACGGCGCTGATCGTCAGCACGTCCGACATGCCCCTCGCGACGCGGGAGGCGTCCGTCTGCCTGGGGATGACCCTGGCCGAGTATTACAGGGACATGGGATATGACGCGGCCGTGCTGATCGACTCCGCGTCGCGCTGCGCGGAGGCCCTGGCGGAAACGGGGGCCCGGCTTCGGGGGAGGGACTGCCCGGAGTACGGTGTTTCCCGCCTTTCCGCCTGCTTTGGACGGGCGGGGCGGGCGGAGGTTCTGAGGGGGGCGTCCCCGGAGGGCGCATTCCCGGAGGGAGCATCCCCGGAGGGAGCCTCCCCGGAGGGTATGAAGCGGGGCTCCGTGACCCTGATCGGCACGGAGTCGGAGCCGCGCGGTTCCGCGCTTTCGCCTTTGAACGCGCCGGGCGCTTTCTGGAGGCTGGATCGGCGTTCCGCCCGGGCCTGCCGCTTTCCCGCCCTGGATCTTTCCCTCAGTTATTCGCTGTACGGGAAAATCTTCCCCGAAGAAGCGGGCGAGGATTGGCCGAAGCTGACGGAATACCTGAAGGACACCCTCCGGCACGCCGTTCCGGACGCGTTTCCGAAGCGGGAGTGGAGCCTGTTCCTCGCGAACACTCTCGACGCCGTTTTCATGCGGCAGGAGGCCGGAAGTTTCCGGAGCGCGGCCTATTCCGCGGCTTTGCTGCGTTTTTTGAAGGCGCTGGACGAGGCGGCGCGAAAGGCTTTATCGAGCGCGGGCCGCCGCTACGCGGACGTCGCGGTCTGCGCCGCGCTGCCGGAACTGCTGGCTCTGCGCGGGCTTTCCGAAAAGGACTTCGCGGACGGGAGCCGCGAGTGGCTGGAGCGTTTCGTATCCCGTCTGGAGTCGCTGCCGGCGGAGTTTTCCGTGCCGGAGACTCTCCTGACGGAGGGCGCGCCATGAACACGGCCAGGCTGTACAAAGAGGGCTCGTCCGAGATAGAGGGCCTGGCCGGGCCGCTTCTGTTCGTGTCGGACATGAGGGGGGCCGCCTGCGGCGAGCGGGTCACGGTGGAAACGGACGGGCGCTTCCGCGAGGGTCAGGTTCTTTCCGTTCGGGACGACCTTTGCGTCGTTCTGCTTTTCGAGGGCACGGAGGGGCTTTCGACGGGCCGGACGACCGTCTGGCTGGAGCGGGACGCCGTGAAGACCGGCGTGGGAGAAATCCTGCGCGGCCAAGTCCTGAGCGGACGGGGCCTGCCTCTGGACGGGGGCGACCTTTACGGGGCCGAGGACTTCCTTCCCGTCGAAGGGCTTCCCCTCAACCCCGCCGTCCGCGCGGTGCCGACGGCCGCGGTCGAGACCGGGCTGTCCGCCTTGGACGTGGCGGCTCCGCTGATGCTCGGGCAGAAGTTCTCGCTTTTCGCCCCTCCCGGGCTGCCCGGCCTCGAAACGGCGGCGCGGATTGCCGGTTCCGCTCTCATCCGCTCCGGCCGTTCCCTCGTTTCCGGAAAGGAGAGGACGCCTCTCGTCATTTTCGTCGGAATGGGACTCGCCGAGCGGGAGGAGGATTGTTTTCTGGAGTTCTTCAACCGGGAGGACGACGCGGCGGGCGGGGTATTCCTGCTGAACCGGGCCGGAGATCCCATAGGGGAAAGGCTTCTGATTCCGCGCGTCGCCCTGACGGTTGCCGAGCACTTCGCCTTCCGCAAGGGCCTCGACGTGCTGGTCGTCATGGCGGATATGTTCCGCTACGCGCAGGCTTTTTGGGAAACGACGGCTTTTGGGGACCGGCGGCGCTTCGATTTGGGCTCCGACCTCGCCGGGCTGTGCGGAAGAAGCGGCTGTCTCGCGGGCCGGCCGGGCAGCGTGACGCAGCTTCTCGTCGCGGAAACGCCGGCGGATCACCCGTTTGCGGAGCTGCTGGGGCGCCTGACGGAAGGGAGGATCGTCCTGGACCGGCGCCTGCACGTCCGGGGTATCTCGCCCCCGATCGACGTGCTCGAGAGCCGTTTTCGCATATCGGCCAAAGCGGTGGGGCGCGGAAGAACGATCGACGCTCACGAGGCTTTGGCCGCGCGGCTCCGCTCCGCTTACGCGGAAGCCCGGGAGGCGGCGGGCCTGTACCGGGAGTTCACGGAGAGCTTCGAGAAAATTTTTCTCGATCAGAAGGCCCGGCGAACGTTCGCCCAGTCCGAGGCCGCCGCATGGGAAGTCTTGAATCTTCTTCCCTCTTCGGAGTTTCTATAATTTTATAAAATGAGGTCAAGGAGGCCGCGCCTTTTGAACGAGGTCAAGGAGGCTGCGCCTTTTGAATGAGGTTAAGGAGGCTGCGCCTCCTTGCGGGGTTTGGGGCGGAGCCCCAAGGTCTCTCAAGGTCTCTTAATTCGATGAAAATCGTCATTCTCGCCGTCGGCAAGCTGAAAGACAAGAGGATAGAGTCCCTGGCCGGGGATTATCTGGAGCGGATACGTCCGGCCGGGACCGTTTCCGCCGAGCGCGTCCCCGATTTTCCGGGCCCTTCTTCGCCCGAGGAGCGGATGGAGCGTGAGGGTCAGGAACTCCTGAAGCGTCTCCGCCCGAGGGATCGTCTGATTCTGCTCCGCGAGGACGGGGAGGAATGCGACAGTTCGCGGTTCGCGGCGTTTCTGTCGCGGGAGATGGAGGCGGCGGAGGGGCGCGTCGTGTTCGCGGTCGGCGGGCCGTGGGGGGTGAGCGGCGCCGTGAAGCGGCGCGCGGATAGGGGTTTGGCCCTGTCCCGCATGACGTTCACTCATGAGATGTGTTTTCTTTTCCTGACGGAACAGCTTTACCGCGCCTTCTCGATTTTGGGCGGAGTAAGTTATCATCATTGATTGAAGCTCAGGGGGGCAGGGCTCGCTCAGGCTCCGCCTTCGCTGGCCCCCCCGAGACCCCCCTTTCTACAGCTCAGGGGGGCAGGGCTCGCTCGGGCTTCGCCTTCGCTGGCCCCCCCGAAACCCCCTGAAGTTCCGGGGGGGCAGGGCTCGCCCGGGCTTCGGCGGTTCGGCGCGCAGAATTGAATTTTTTACAACTTGGGGGTTTTTCGATGAAAATGAACAACATGGTGAAACAGGCGCAGCAGATGCAGGCCAAGATGATGCAAATTCAGGAAAAGCTGGCCGAGGAAACGGTCGAGGGGAGCGCCGGCGGAGGATTGGTCAAGGCGGTCGTCACGGGGCAGGGCGCTCTGCTCGAGGTCAGGATCGACCCGGAGGTGATCAAGCCGGAGGACGCGGAAATCTTGGAGGATCTGGTTCTGGTCGCGGTCAACGACGGGCTCGAAAAAAGCCGGGAGCTGGCCAATTCCCGCATGGGCGTTCTGACCGGGGCGCTGGGCTCTCTGGGCCTGGGATTCTAGGCTTGTCCGCCGTGTCCGACATTTCTTCTCTTTCTTCGGACCCCATCGGACGGCTGATCTCTTTTTTCGGCAAGTTCCCGGGGGTCGGAAACAAGAGCGCCCGAAGAATGGTTTTCTATCTGCTGCGGCAGGACGAGGCGTTTCTCCGCGCGATGGGGGAGGCGATCGCCGAGCTGAGGGCGAACCTTTTCACCTGCGGCGAGTGCGGCAACATCTCGCGTTCCGACCCCTGCCCCATCTGCGCGGACGCGCTGAGGGACAGAGCGACGCTGTGCGTCGTCGAAAGCGTCGACGACCTCGTCTCCTTCGAGCAGGCGGGGATTTACAACGGCCTCTACCACGTTCTGGGGGGCAGGGTCTCCCCGCTCGAAGATCAGGACCTGAAGCCGGAGAGCGTGGATTTTCTCCTGCGCCATCTGGACAGGGCGAAGACGGCCGAGGTCATCGTCGCGACGAACCCTCGCATGGAGGGCGACCTGACCTACTTCACCCTGCTGGAAATTTTGAAGCGCCGGATAGAGGAAAAGGGCCTGAAGGTCTCCCGCCTCGCCTTCGGACTGCCCGTGGGAGGCTCCATCGAATTCGCGGATCGCGTGACGCTCCACACGGCGCTCGAATCCCGCATCAGCGCGGGGCGGCCATGAGCGGGGAGTTCTCCGGGAATTTTCCCAGGGATTTTGCTTTCGTGATCGTCGCCGGGGGCAGCGGGAGCCGCATCGGAGGACTGGGAAAGCAGTTCCGCGCCCTCGGCGGCGAGAGAAAACCCGCTTGGCGGTGGAGCGTAGATCTGGCGCTCTCGGCGCGCGAATGGGGGGTGCGGGAGATCGTTCTGGTGCTGCCCCGGACGGGCGGCGCCGGCGCGGAAGGGGAAGGCTGGGGAGAATTTTTATCGTGTCCGCTTTCCTCGTGCCCGCTTCCCGTCCGGATCGCCGCCGGGGGCGCAACCCGTTCCGACTCCGTGCGGAGCGGACTGGAGGCGGCCGGGTGCCGTTACGTCATGGTACACGACGCGGCGCGTCCCTTCGCGAGCGCGTCCCTGCTCCGCCGGCTGGCGGAGGAGACGACGCCGGAAATCGGCGCCGTGCCCGTTCTGCCGGTCGCCGAGGCGCTCAAGCGGATCGACGGAACCGGCGTTCACGCCGTGGACAGGGAGGGGCTTTACGTCACTCAGACGCCCCAGTCGTTTTTCCGCGAGACGCTGATTCGGGTTCTCGGCTCCGAATCTGGGGCCGCGCCCGTGTTTCGAGACGAGGCCGAGGCGTGGCTCGCGGCGGGGCTGGAGCTGCGCTGCGTGGAGGGCGAAAGGCTGAACTTCAAAGTCACGTGGCCGGAGGATCTGAAGCTGGCCTCACTTCTGGCGGCGGAGCGCGAGAGGGGCGAAGCTCCGGAGCGGCCGGGCCCGGGCTCGATAAAAATCGGGGAAATCCGCACGGGCATCGGCTACGATCTGCACCGGCTGACGCCCGAGCGGAGGCTCGTCCTGGGAGGCGTCTTGGTGGACTCTCCGCTGGGGCTTCTGGGGCACTCGGACGCGGACGTTCTGGCCCACGCGGTGGCCGACGCCCTTCTGGGGGCCGCGGGCCTGCCGGACATCGGCAATCTCTTCCCCGCCTCGGACGGCCGGTACAAGGACGCGGACAGCATGGAGCTGCTGCGGGAGGCCGCGGCGCTCGTGAGGAAGGAACAGTGGAAAATCGTCTGGGTGGACGCCGTGATCGAGGCTCAGGTTCCGCGTTTGAACGGCTTCCTGCCGGCCGTCCGGGCGAAGGTGGACGCCGTATTGAACTCGGGAAATCCGAACTCGGGCAGCGACTCTTCGGGCGCTCTTTGCTTCAACGTAAAGGCCAAGTCCCCGGAGAAGACGGGCGACCCGGGCGCGGCGCGGGCGATGGTCTGCCGCGCCGTGGCGACGCTTCGGCGGGAGGCCGAATGAAGAAATAATGAATGATGAAATAATGAATGAAGAAATGATGAATCCCATAACGGAGCCCGTGACGGTTCGGACGCGGTTTGCCCCGTCGCCGACGGGGGATCTCCATATCGGAGGCGCCAGAACGGCGCTTTTCAACTTTCTTTTCGCCCGCAAGTTCGCGGGGGGCGCGTTCGTGCTGCGCGTCGACGACACGGATCGGGAGCGTTCGCGCCCCGAGTACGAGCGGAATCTGATGGAAGACCTGCGCTGGCTGGGCCTCGACTGGGACGAAGGGCCGGACATGGGAGGGCCTTTCGCCCCCTACCGGCAGAGCGAAAGAACTTTTTTTTATGATGAAATCCTGGAATCCCTGCGCGCAGCGGGGGCGGTCTATCCCTGCTTCTGCTCCGAAGAACGGCTCGTGGCCCTGCGCGCGGAGCAGGCCGCGCGAGGCGAGCCGCCCCGCTACGACGGGCGGTGCCGCCGCCTGCCGCCCGGCGAGGCCGAAAGAAGAATCGCGTCGGGCGAAAGACCCTGCTGGCGTTTTTCCCTGCCGGATACGGATATTCGCTTTCACGACGAGGTGCGGGGCGAACTGTCCTTCGCGCCCGGCGGCATGGGGGACTTTGTCGTGGCGCGCAGCGACGGGTGTCCGACATATCTTTTCACGTCCGTGGCCGACGACCGCCTGATGGGAATCACCCATATCCTGCGCGGAGACGAACACGTCCCCAACACGGCCCGCCAGCAGGCGATTTTCGACCGGCTGGGCTGGAAGGCCCCCGTCTACGCCCATATTCCGATGATCCTGTCCAAAGATAGGCAGAAGCTCAGCAAACGCACCGGCTCGACGCCGATACGGCGCTGCCGGGAGGAGGGGTATCTGCCCGAGGCGATTGCCGCGTACCTTTCGACCCTCAGCTGGACGCCGCCCGATCCGCGGGACTTTCTCCCGAGGGAATCCGCCGCTTTCGATTTTTCATCCGCGGCCGCGGCCTTTTCTCTCGAGCGAATTTCGGCCTCGCCGCCCGTGCACGACGAGGCGCACCTGACTTATTGGCAGAAAGAGGCCATGCGAAAACGCGGCGGCGGGGTTATACTGGACTGGCTGGGAATGGCCGATTCCGGCGCGCTGCGGCGCCTGACGGAGGATCTGCTCGAGGAACACTGCACCCTGCCGCTCTTGAAGAAGGCCCTCGACACGCTGTTCGAGCGCCCGCGGCGGGAGCCCCGGCCGGAAGACGGGCTTTCCGGGCTTTCTGGGCTTCCCGAGCTTCCCTTGAGCGAAAGGCCCTGGCTGCCCGATCTGGAGCGGATGCTCCGCGCCGACGAGCCTTGGGAAGAGGACGGGCTGAACCGAAGTCTGAGGGCCTTCATGAAGGAACGCGGGTTGAAGGGGAAGGAATTTTTTCACCCCCTGAGGCTGGCCCTCACGGGACAGGAAAGCG
>JAISMH010000047.1 GCA_031276855.1 Synergistaceae bacterium | reverse complement strand
GGCTTCGCGCACACGCAGGGGCACATCCCCTCCGGCGTGCCCTTTATCGGCATCGCCTGCGACCGCATTCGGGCCGGGACGATGAAGCGCGCCATGATCATCGGCAAGGGAAGCCTCTTCCTGGCCCGCCTGACGAACCTCGCGGACGGGGGTTCCTTCATGATCGAGCCGTCTCGGCTGGACCCCGCGCAAGACCGCTCCGCGGAGGCGGACAAAACCGTCAATAAGGAAGAAGTCAAGGCCCTGATTCTAGAGGCGCTTTCCGAGATCGCGGGCAAACTGACTCAGACGAACTGAGGCGGGAGGGAGGCTGGACTATGGAGGCGGAAGCAATGACCGGCATCAAAAAGCTGGTCGGGGAGTCTCTCGCGGAAATTATCGGCGCGGCGAAGGCCGGCGGCCCGAAGGTCCGGGTCGGCCTGATGGCCGCGGGCAGCGAGCTCGGAAGCGAAGAGCTCGCGAAGGGCGCGAAACTGGCTCTCGAAACGTACGGCAGCGTGACCCCCGTCATGATCGGCCCCAGAGTACCGGGTTACGATCTGGAGTGGCTTGAGACGGGCGACTGCGAAGCGGACATCTCCGCGGCCCTGGAAAGCGCGCTGAAGGACGGGCGGATAGCCGGCGCCGTGGCGCTGCACTTCCCCTTTCCTCTGGGCGTCGCGACCGTCGGGCGCGTCATGACCCCCGCCCGGGGGCGCGCCATGCTACTGGCCTCCACCACCGGAACGTCGGCCGCGAGCCGGGGCGAGGCCATGCTGCGCAACGCCGTCTACGGCATCGCCGCGGCGAAGGCCCTGGGCGTCGGGGAACCGACCGTCGGCATCCTGAACGTCGACACCGCGCAGCCGGTTTTCCGCGCGCTCTCGCGGCTGGCGGAGAGAGGCTACGGCGTGAAGTTCGGCTCGTCCGTCCGGCGGGACGGCGGAGCGGTTCTGCGCGGCAACGACATTCTGGCCGGGGCCGTGGACGTCTGCGTGACGGACACACTGACCGGCAACGTTCTGATGAAAATGTTCTCCGCCTTCAACACGGGCGGTTCCTACGAGGCGACGGGCTGGGGCTACGGCCCCTCCTGCGGCGAGGGCTGGAAGAACGTCGTCTCCATCATCTCCCGGGCGTCGGGGGCCGCGGTCATCGCGGGCGCTCTCTCCTTCACGGCGTCGGCCGTGAAGGGCGGGCTGCCGGACAAAGTCGCCGCGGAGCTCGCGGCCGCCCGAAAGGCGGGGCTCGACGAGGAAATCGCCGCCCTGACCCCCAAGGCGTCCGCGGCGGAGGAAGAGAACGTGAAGGCGCCCCCCGCGGAGCCCACGGACGAGGAACTCCACGGCGTCGACGTTCTGGAGATCGAAAACGCGGTGAAAACGCTCTGGAAGGCCGGAATCTACGCCGAATCCGCGATGGGCTGCACCGGCCCCGTCGTGAAACTGCCCGCGAAACACGCCGAAAAGGCCCGGAATGCGCTGAAGAAACACGGCTATCTTTAGAGTATCCTCTCGGGCGTTCCTCGCGGGCCCGTCATCGAATTCGGCGCCAGGCGCAGGAGCGGGGAGATCGAAATCCGAGGGGCTCCGAGTTTGATGCTTCAGGTACTTATTTCAGGCTTTAATTTCAAGCATTTAATTCAATTTGATATAATAGGCTGTCTCTCGTTTGTGAACATGCCCGATGTTGTCGCTGGAGTGAGCAGGCATCGGGCAGTTTTTGTAAAAAAGCGCGCGGGTATGGACGCGGCGCCGCGGACACGGGCACCGGAAAAGAAGAGGGACGACGAAGGAGTGGGGCTAAAGGTGAGCAAGGGTATGCCAATTCTGAAGTTGGGGAAGCATCGGCCGCGTTATCCCCTGATACAGGGGGGAATGGGCGTGGGAATTTCGGGCTCCAGGCTTGCCGGCAACGTCGCTTTCCGCGGTGCGGTGGGAACGATCGCGAGTGTAGGGCTCAGTCACAACTCCCCCTATTTGAGGGACGAAAAAATGAACTACTTCGACGCCAACGAAATCGTCATCAAGGAAGTCCTGCGGGAGGCGAGAAACATCGCCGGGCCGGAAGGGGTTCTGGCGGTAAACTGCATGGTGGCCCTGACCGACTACGACCGGGAGGTGCGCGCGGCGGCGGAGGGAGGCGCCGATGTTATCATCTCCGGCGCGGGACTGCCTCTGCGCCTTCCCGAGTACATGAAAGACTTCCCCGACGTGGCGCTGGTCCCGATCGTCAGCTCCGCCAAGGCGGCCAGCCTGATCGCGCGCCGCTGGGAGAGGCAGTACGGGCGCAGCCCCGACGGATTCGTCGTGGAAACGCCCGCGACGGCGGGGGGACATCTGGGCGCCACGACGATGGAGCAGGTCTACGACCCCGCCCTTTCGATCGATACGGCGCTGCCGGAGACCGTCCGCTTCGTCGCCGAGGAGATGAAATCCGACATTCCCGTCATCGCGGCGGGCGGCGTCTGGGACCGCCGGGACATGGAACGCATGTTCGAGCTGGGCGCCAAAGGCGTCCAGATGGGGACGCGCTTCGCCTGCACGGCGGAGGGCGACGCCTCCGACCGCTTCAAGCAGGCCTATATCGACGCCAAAGAAGAAGACGTCGTCCTGATTCACAGCCCGGCGGGCCTTCCGGGGCGCGCGATCAAAAACCCCTTCGTGGCAAAGTACCTCGAAGGCGAGGTCGACAGCAACCCGTGTTTCGCCAATTGCCTGACGCATTGCCGTTACCGCAAAACCCGCGAGACGTTCTGCATCGCCGCGGCGCTGGTCGACGCCTTCAACGGGAATTGGGAACGCGGGCTCTTCTTCTGCGGCAGCAACGTGACCAAAGTGGACCGCCTCTCCACCGTCCAGGAAATCCTCGACGACCTCTTCCCAGAACCGCCAGGGCCGTAGGCCCTGGACCCGTTATGGGTGTGGTGGAAGCGGGTGCGATGAAAGCGAGGGAAGGCGCCCTCCCGTTGGTCGGGAGTTTGTGTTCTGCCCAAAATCCGTAATGGGCTTTGGGGGCTTGGATTCCGTAGAGAGTTATTGAATCGAGGGTACTCAGAGAGGGGCTCAGAATTGAAAAGCCGCGCCGGACTTTGCGTGTTCATCCTTTTTACGGAGACGGTTCTGTTTTTGTTTTCGGCCCCCGTGCGGATCGTCGAGTTTGCCGACGCGTCCGGAAAGGCGGTTTTGTCTTTTCCCGTCTGTCTGGGGAACTCTTTTTCGACGGAGTACATTCATTCGGTCCAGCTCTGCCCCGTGATCGACGAATACCGCGTCACGGGAAACTTCATCTGGCTCTGGGAGGAGCGGACCCAGTCCACCAACGCGGGACTGCCCACGGAAGCGCCGTACCTCGGGCGTTTTGTCCATGACGCCCCGTGGTACCGCTACATCGGCGGGCGGCACGCCTTCGATTCCATCCGCCTGAGGGTCGGCGACGCCCAGACGGGACGCAACGCGCTCGTTCTGCCGTCGGGCGAAAGGGTGGAGCTTTACAAAAAATTTCCGGGAGCTGTTTTGACGCTGCGCCTGCGGCGATGATTCTGCGGGCAGAGCGCCGATTTATTTTCAAATATTTATTTTCCGCATTTATTTCCAAGTGAGATCTCGGGGGCCGCCGCGGACCGCGCAGCAGCCGAACGAACTCCGCCCCTGAGCTTTGATTATTTCGGGCCATCAGGCCGCGAAACACGGAGGGGAGAATGGCAATGACGGTTCAAACGGAAAAAGAAGTGGGAACGGGAACGATTCAGGACGTTGTTACAAATATCGACGTCGAGGAAATCAAGCGGCAGTACGACAGCGAGTCGCGTTTCCGAACGCCTCAGGACTGGACGGGGACGGCGATCAGCGTCATCGCCGTGGCCATGTCCCTGTTTCACGTCTACACGGCGGCCACGGGCCTTCTGATGGAAATGTGGCAGCGTTCGATTCACCTGTGTTTTGTTCTGGTGCTGGTCTTTCTGCTCTACCCCGCGACATCCAAAAGTCCCAAAAATAAAATACCCTGGTACGACTACGTGATGTCCGCGATAGGGGCTGTCGTCACCCTGTACATGGTCTTTCAGTTCCGCTCCATGCTGGGCAGGGCGGGGATGCCGAGTCTGCTCGATCTGAGCATCGGCTGTGTCGGCATTCTGATCGTCCTTGAGGCGACGCGCCGGGTCTCGAACCCCGTGCTGCCGCTGATCGCGATTTTTTTCCTCTTCTATTGCTATTTCGGGCGCGACATGCCCGCGCTCTTCCAGCACCGGGGCTATAATTTCAACCGCATCATCAATCACATGTATCTGGGGACGGAGGGGATTTTCGGGACGCCTCTGTCGGTCTCGGCCACGTTTGTCTTCATGTTCGTCCTCTTCGGCACGATCGTGGAGCAGACGGGGCTGGGCAAGTACATCATCGACATCTCCATGGCCCTGGCCGGGTGGTCGGCCGGCGGCCCCGCCAAGGTGGCGGTCGTCAGCTCGGGCATCATGGGAACGATTTCCGGTTCTTCCGTGGCCAACGTCTGCACGACCGGCATGTTCACCATCCCCCTGATGAAGAGCGTCGGCTACCAGCCTCATTTCGCGGGCGCGGTCGAGGCCGTGGCCTCGACGGGGGGACAGATCATGCCGCCCGTCATGGGCGCGGCCGCCTTCATCATGGCTCAGACGATGGGCATTCCCTACCTCGACGTGGCTCTGGCGGCGGTCGTCCCGGCGCTGCTCTATTACATCGCCGTCATCGTGCAGGTGCATTTCGAGGCGACCCGGCTGGGCCTCAAGGGGCTGCCGCGGGACCGCCTGCCCAGCCTGAAAAAACTGGTTTTGGAGCGCGGACACCTTCTCCTGCCGCTGGTGGGGATCATTTACTTCCTCGTCGCGGGTTACACGCCGCTCAAAGCGGCCTATTACGGCATTCTGATCACCGTCGCGACCTCTTACGTGAGGCGCGACACCTGGCTGACGCCCCGCAAGCTGTGGGAAGGGCTCGTCAACGGAGCGAGAAGTTCCCTGGGCGTAGCCTGCGCCTGCGCCACGGTGGGGCTCGTCATCGGCACGGCGACCCTGACCGGGCTGGGGCTGAAGCTGGCCTACGCCATCGTGGCCATGGCGGAAAACGGCAGCATGCACCTGACGGCCCTGACGTCGCTCTTTTTGCCGGAGGGAATTGTGACCGTGGAGGGAATGAGGCTGCTTCTGACCCTGATCTTCACGATGATCGCGTCCATCTTCCTGGGCATGGGGCTTCCGACGACGGCGAACTTCATCGTGACGAGCACGATGGCGGCTCCCGCGCTGATCCAGCTCAACATTCCCCCCATGGCGGCCTACATGTTCGTGCTCTACTTCGGCATCGCCGCGGACCTGACCCCGCCCGTCGCGCTGGCGGCCTATGCCGGGGCGGGAATCGCCCGCGCCGACCCCATGAGGACGGGGGTCACCGCGACGAAACTGGCGCTGGCCGGCTTTCTGGTTCCCTACATCTACGCCTACAACCCCATCCTCGTTCTGGTCGACTTCGACCCCTGGGTCTTCTCTCAGGCCGTCGTGACGGCGCTCTTGGGCGTGTTCCTTTTGGGCATGGCGACGATCGGCTATTTCAAGGCGCCGCTGCACCCCGTCCTGAGGCTTATGGCGCTCGGGGGAGCTCTGGGCCTGATGATACCGGGCTTGATTTCCGACCTCGCAGGGCTTGCCGTGCTCATTCTCATCTGGATTCTGCAAAGCGCGAAAGAAAAAGTGAATGCACGTTCAAATACACGTTGATGTCTCGGGCGGAGTGATGTATATTAACCCGTGAGGGCTTGACGGAATGTGTATAAAATACATTAGTATAAAATAAAGGGTAAAGCGGCCTTGGCCGCGGTGTTTTTCCTGAAAAACAGAGCGAAGAAACGGAGGATTCCTGATGCAGGAAGTGAAGAAGGTTATAACTGAAGTCGGGACGAATGAGTGGCAGGTTGTGGTCTTCTTCCTGGGAGAGCAGTCGTTCGCGATAAACGTTGACAAGACCCGCGAAATATTGCGCTGGCCGGGTTGCCGCGTGATCCCGGATTCCCCGAGCGCGATGATCGGAATCACTTCTGTCAGAGGGGAAGTCCTGCCGCTGGTGGATCTTCGCGTGTTTCTGCACGTCGACTCCAAGATAGAGCCCGAACAGAGCAAGGTGATCATCGCCGAGTTCAACGAGGTTAAGCTCGGATTCGTGGTCGACGCGGTGGAAAGAATTTACCGCATCAACTCCGAGGATCTCGACTCGTCCCTGACCGGCAAATACCTGGGCGAGTGGATTCTCTACGTCATCAAGCGCGACGAGCGCAACGTGCTCCTTCTGGACTACGAGGCGATCGTCCAGACCATCAGCCCGCAGCTCTCCATGACCCACAACTGGGACCAGAAGATGGTGCACGAGCTGACCAAGGATATCGGGCACCCGGCCGAATTCCGGATCATCGTGGCCGAGGACTCGCCGCTGATCCGCGCGCAGATCCGGGACTCGCTGGAGTCGGGGGGATTCTCCAACCTTGTCCTCTGCTCGGACGGCAAGGAGGCTTTCGACCATATCATGGCGCCGGACGCGCATTTCGACATTCTCATCACGGATGTGGAGATGCCCCGCCTCGACGGGCTCGCCCTGACGCGGCGCATCAAAGAAAACGAAGCGACGCAGGACCTGCCGATTATCGTGTTTTCCTCCATCATGGCGCAGGACATCAAGGCCAAGGCCGCCAGCGTCGGCGCGAGATACCAGATCACCAAGCCGGAAATATCGCAGCTGGTGGAGCTCGTCGTGAAAATTCTCAAAGAGACTCAGGACGCCTCCGGAAAAAAGGACTCCGTCAAAAGCGTGGCGTAAAGGAAGGGCTGGGGCTTCCGCCCCGCCTTTTTTCTCGTGAAGAATATTAAGGGGGTTCGGGGGGCAAGCTCCGCGCAAACTGTCGCGCGGGGGGTAAGCGACCGACACAATTCGCTTCGCTTATTGGTCGTCTGCTTGAGTGAGCCCGCTTTTGGGCGAACGATAAGCAG
>JAISMH010000040.1 GCA_031276855.1 Synergistaceae bacterium | reverse complement strand
GTCCGTTACGGCAAGGAGATTGACAATCCGGTCAGTCCAATTTTCGCCCAGAGCAGACAAAATAGCGGCATTTACGGAAATGGAATCCCCCCAAATGTCATCTACAAAAAAATCCTTGTCTCCGTATTTCACTGACGCAGCTTGAATGGTGACGGTCCTGGCGGGAATCATGTGCTTGTCCTCCAAGCGCGCCAGCCATTTAATAATACCCGGCAGGCGGGAATGGCCGTCTTTGGCCATCAACGCGGAAAAATCCCGCCAAAGCTGTTTGGAGGTGTCGTGCCGCTTCGGCAGGTACACCACCTCGCGGCTCTGCGTATCCTGTCTCCAAAGCGTCATTTGCTCCGAAAAAGCGTTCTCCTTGAGGAAAAAATCTCCGCCGAGCAGTTTGTAACCGACAATGTCTCTGCCGTTGCGCTCCAACAGCAGGCGTCTTGACTGCAAGGTCAGAAGCTCGGTTTGGGCGCGCGGCATCGGAATTTCAGTCCTTTGGGCGGATTTGACGCTGTCCGTTTCCCATACGGCGCAGCCTTGCTCCCATAACTCTCCGTCATCGTCAAGCAGCGAAAAATTGAGCATCAGCGTTTCAAAAAGACTCTCGCCGACGGCATAGACAATTCCAAGTTTGCCAAGCCAGCCGGCACCGGGAGATGGAAACTTCTCTCCACCCTCTTTCACAGGTTTGCTGGACGTGTCGTCAAACGCGTTGAGATACAACAGCCAACGCGCCGCTTCGCTGTATTCCCCGGAGGTAAGCGCTTTTTTTGCGGCGCCGGTCCGAAGCTGAAAGAGCCGTACTTTGTTGCTGCTTTCGGATAAATTGCCCATGAGTTTCGCGGCCGTATAATCTGTGCCTTTATCCAAGCCCGCTACCTGGTAAAACGGACGGTCAGAATGAAACAGATAGAAACGATCTTTGTAATGATTCAAATACTCCCTGATTGCCTCATAGGGAAATTTTCCGAGTTTCCACAATTTCTCCCATTGAGCAAGGGCGTCCCCCGCCTTTTGCAGAGGACCCGCATTGCCTCTCTCATCCACTTTTGTAAAAACGGAATGGAGGATCGCCAACAACAGCCGAAGAATCGCCACATCCTGCGTAGGCAGTTCTCCGGCCAGGGCCGTCAGCTCGTGCGCTCGCTCGAACACTTCGAGCAAAGATAATTCTTCTGTTTCTCCGTCCCGATTCAAGGCCAGAATCCAAACTTCTTCCAATAAGTTAAACTCTTTTTCCTTCATGCTTGACGCTCCAATCTCCGGGAAATCAATCCCTTATCTCGATCGTACTCAAGCTGACAACCGCAAAGTTCCGTCTTGCAAGCCTCGTCCAATATCAGAAATAATTCCCCCCTCAGCCATTTCGACTTCTGCCATTCTTCCAAATGCTCTTCCGCGCAAATTGCTTCCAGTTTCTTAATAGTATCATCAAGCAGCCATTTTGCATCCAACTCCGACGGCAGGCGGAGGCGGCAGCCCGAGAGTGCGCGCGCCAGATGTTCGTCGGGCGTTTGGCCGCGCGGAATTTCTGCCCCGCCCCTTATCCACGGCAAAAGACGCAGAGTGTCGCGGATCTTTTGAATGACGATAACCTCGAGAGAATCCGCTCCGTCTCTGACATGGGCTTCGCCTTTTCCCTCCGAAACGTCTGTGTCCAGCCAGCCGACAAGAGTGTCCGAAGACTCGGACGATGGCGGCGATGGGATTTGAAACGCGCACGCCCGACGCTCCTGGCTTTTGCTTCGTTTTTCCTTTTCTTCCCGCGCGGCTTCATATCTTTCTCTGTCCGCGGAATCGATAAGGGCGTCTTTTTTCTCGTCATAGACATCCTGTACGAGGGTCGGAATGGAGTCCGGCAGGGTGATTTCAGCGGGCAGGAACGCTTTTGTCCGCATCAGCAGATACTCGCCGTAGATTTTTTTCGAACCGCCTTCAAAATCTTCGCCGTTCACGCCCAACACGTAACAGACGGCGTTTCGCAATTTCTTCGGGCGCGGGCGGTCATGTCTGTGTTGACGCCCTATTCTCTGGATCAGCAGATCCATCGGGCAGAGATCGGTGATGAGCAGGTCAAAGTCCAAATCGAGCGACTGCTCCAAAACCTGCGTTCCGATCACGATGAGTTTTTCGGGGCGTTTCGTGCCGTCGGAGCCCAGCATCTCCAGAAGTTCCTTTTCTTTATCGGAACGGTCGGGCGCAATGAAGCGCGAATGGAGCAGCCGAACGCACTCCCTGCCAAAGCGTTCCGAGATCTTGTCATAAAACTCCTGCGCTCGCCTGACCGTGTTGACAACGACCCCGGCGCAGCCTCCGCCGGAAAGCGATTCTTCCAAGGTGTCCGCGATGGCCTCGTCGTTCAGACAGCGAATCGATACGGTACGCTGCCGTTTTTCCCCGGCGACGGACTTTTGTTTTATCTCTTTGCCGTCGCTGTAGGTGATCAGCGGATATTCGCGTGAGAGGCTCCATTTAGGCGTTTCAGGTTTTTTTCTTTCATTGTCGAACAGCGGATCGTAGTCGTCTTTTTCGATTTTATTCAAATAGGCGTCGATAAGCTGTTTGCGCTTTTCGGACGGCAGCGTCGCGGAGAGGACGATCACCGGCGTTCCGTACGCGCCCAGCCAGGACAAGACCTTGAACAGATAACGGCTCATGTAGGTATCGTAGGCATGGCATTCGTCGATGACGACCACCTTGTTCGCGAGTCCCAGGTGACGCAGCATCAGATGTTTCTGTTTGAGCCCCGCCAAAAGGAGCTGGTCGATCGTCCCTATGACAAAATCGGCCAATAAGCTCTTTTTTCGTCCGGAAAGCCATTCGTGAACGACAACGTCTTCGCCGTCTTCGGTGTCGCCGACATGAGTGTTTTCGGACAAGCCGATTTTTTGGTAAATTTCGTTGAAGTCGGCCTTGTCGTACGCCATCAGCGCGCCGTTCATACTGCCCGGGCCGAAACGCTCTATTTCCCTGTAGGCTTCGTTGAAATCGGCCTTGCCGTGCGCCAGCAGGACGCTGTGCTTCTCGCCCGTGCCGAGACGCTCAATCCACTTGAGAATGCGGCCGAACATCGCGTCGGAGGTTGCCTGAGTCGGCAGAGCGAACAGCAGGCCGCCGCGTCCCGTGAGGTGCGCCAAAACCTCCGCCGCCGCCAGTGCCGCTTCGGTTTTTCCCCCGCCCATCGGGGCCTCCACGACCACAATTCCGGGTTTGAGGCAAGTTTCGACGGTTTCGAGCAGAGTTTTCTGCAGCGGCAGCGGTCCCCGGGCAAACTTGAATCGCCGCCCGAACAGGCCGTCCCAGTCCTGCGCCGTTTCCCAGAACGGCGTTAAATTCAGCTCTCCCCACGCCCTGCGGGCGCGCACCGAAGAATCTTCCGCGCCCCGAAAGCATTCCGCATCGACCAGCGGAAACAGCTTTTCGTCGCTCGAAATCCAGTCCGTCAGGATGACAAGCCCGCTCAGAAGAACTTGTACCGTCTTCTCCAGCGTGACCTTGACGGCGTCGGTCTCTTCCAGTCCGGCGAGCGCAAGCGCGTGGTCCAGGAGTTCCTTTTGTACGCTCTTCCAGTTTTCATCGTTCGACCCGCAGCCGCGTTCATAAAGAGCGCAATCCCTCACTTGCCCCACGTCCGGCGGCTTGCCGTGATGAGCGCCCGCCACCACGGAGACGCTTTCGTCATAACCGCGGCGTTCCAGAATGAGGTGGGAAACAAGCGAATGATACGTGGAGGCGTTCCCCTGATACTCCGAATGTTTTTCCAGACACAGCCCGGCGCCGCGGATATTTTGGCGCAGAAATTCATTGAGCCGCTCCATTGACGGCACTCCCTTCGACTGAAAGGCCGGAGACGCCTTGCCGAGGTCGTGAGCGGCGGCGAGGAAAACGAAAACCTGCCGCGCGCGCACGAAATCCCCCTCTCCGTACACCGACGGAGAGACGCCGGACGCGATCGCTTTTTTTGTGCCCTTCGGCAGCCAATCGTCCCAGAGATGCCGCGCCGTTTCGGCGGCGTCGCTCATATGCGAATGGAGCGGCAGCCAAAGACTCTCGCCGCCCGCCGCGGGATATTTCGATTTTTTCGCCCAAAGCGCACTGGCCGCCTCGGAAAACCGCTTTTTCATTCCTCATTGTTCCTCCTCGTTTTGCTTGTCCTGTTACCGTATATCTGCGGCAGGTCCATAACAGGTTGGTCTATGATAATATGAAACGAAACGAAGGCGCTGCCATTGTCACAAACAATCGGAGCGGGCAGCGCGGAGCATATCGCAAAAGCGCCGGCGGCCGCCAGGGGGTGTCACCGGCGAAAGATGAAGACTGCGCGGCTCTCACAAATAAGCTCTCACAAATGAGGAAGGTATTCGGTGATATGAAACGATTTTGTACAGTCCTTCTCTTTGCGTTTGTTTTCGGCGTCACTCCGGCGTTTGCATACTTGAGCATAAGCGTGGAGGCTGTCGACCAATTCTCAGATGGCGCCGATGTCTTCATCGCTGTTTATGAAGACGGAATACCTGTTGCTGTCGATTTCAGCTTCAAACTCGATGACGGTTACAACGTTGTAAGCACAGGCAGCGGCAGCACTGACGAGAATGGCGAAGCGATTCTCAGATTCAGCGGCCTTTCGAGCGGCGCGCATTTCAGCGGAGTCGTTTGGGTTGGCGACTATGACGACCCTGAAGCATTGCAGACATTCTCTTTTTCCGCAGAGAGTACCGGCTGCAACGCAGGCGGAATCGGATTGACTTTGCTGGCATTGATCGGTCTGCCCGCGGCGCTCAAAAAGAAAAAACCATTCGAGAATTGCCGGGGCACGCCGATTTGAAAATGAAAAAGAGGAGTTCGAAAAGCGGTTCAAGGGCAAATTCCGGCAGTTCTGAACCCGACGCTGCTGCGTCAGCCGCGCAGCAGCTTTCCTATATCTTCTATTTTCCATCTTCAACTATGCACATGAGAGGGTGAAGTTGCGGTTGTGATCGTCAGAGTAAAATATTGCGGAGGCTGCAACGCGAGTTATGATCGCACCGCGTTCGTGCGGCACATTCGGGAGATGTTTCCGTCGGCAGATTTTGTACATGCGAACGAAACATGCGGAGACGAGCCCGATTTTGCCCTCGTGGTGTGCGGCTGCCCCGTCAAATGCGCAAATTACAAGGATTTTCGGGGGTCGCTGGGAAGATTCGCGGCAGCGTCGCAGGACGATTTCTTTCCGGCCTGCGGGGACATCGAGAAGGCGTTGAGATCGGGCGCGCAGCATAAATCATAGGACGCCTGACGGAAGAATTCGAGAGACGTTACCACAAATACATTATGCGAGGGAAGAAAACATGAATATCCATGAGCTGAAAGTCGGGGATACCGCGGCGACGAGTAAAACGATTTCGGAAAGTGACATTTACATGTTTGCCGGAATAACCGGCGATTTCAATCCTGCCCATTTGGATGAAATATCCGCCGGCAAGACAAAGTTCAAGCACAGAATCGCTCACGGGATGCTCAGCGCGGGCCTGATTTCCGCTGTGATAGGCATGAAGCTTCCCGGCCCTGGCACCATCTATATGGGGCAGGATCTGCGTTTTTTGAAACCGATCTACATCGGCAATACGATTACGGCACAATGCACCGTGACCAAGATCATTTTGGAAAAAAACCGCGCCGAACTCGAGACCGTCTGCCGAAACGAGGAAAACGAAGTGGTCACGACAGGCACCGCGTTGGTATGGGTGCCTTGATTGTGATTATCAAATTGAGTGACTGACGCAATTTTATTGAGATAAATTGGCACATTGAACGACCTCTCGAAAACATGTAAACGTTCAAACTCAGGGGGGCGGAGCTCGTTCAGTCGCTGCGCTCCTTCACTTAAGCAGACGACCAATGAGCGAAGCTAATTGTGTCGGTCGCTTACCCGCGCGGCAGTTTACGCGGAGTATGCCCCCCCGAGTCCCCCTGTGATAAATGCCTGTCTTAACTGGACATGGTATACAGGGTTTGAACGGTTACCGCTTCTTGATGTTCCGGTTCCGGTCGTTGAGGATTTCGATGCCCACAAGCGTCCTCCAGATCTTCCCGACAACCGCCTTTGATATAATGCGCCTGAGCAGCAAGCGAAATGAACGCGAGGAGAAAACACGGGTGTCGACGCTGGAATGGATTGGCAAGGACAAAGTGATCAATCATCATACGCGCCCTATCGCGTCCTTGAGCGTAAGTATACCTATATGGACGGCGCAGAATTGATAGAATCCTGTTGCCCCTCGTTCACGAGCGACTGTCTGAAATGCAGGGGAGAAGGCGATGGCAAAGATGTTGTTCACACCGGTTCCGCGCATACTGAAAGACCTCATCATGGAGGTCGAAAGCGGCAAACTCGGTCTGCCGGAACTTCAACGCGGCTATGTCTGGAAAACCACGAAAGTCCGTGACCTGCTTGATTCCATGTTTAAGGGCTATCCCATCGGCTACCTGATGATTTGGGATTCGGCGGACGGCACGGAAAAGAGCAAGCAGATAGGAACCGACGGCAAGGCATTCTCTGCGCCGAAAAGCCTCGTCATTGACGGACAGCAGCGTCTGACCTCGCTCTTTGCCGTCATGCGCGGCAAGAAAATCGTGGACGAGAAGTTCAATGAGAAGCCGATTATTATCTCGTTCAACCCGCTGACCAGAGTCTTTGAGGTCGGCGATAACGCTAAGAAGCGATCTGCCGAGTGGATTTACGATATCAGCGAGGTCTTCCTGAACGAACCGAGGAGTTTTGCCTACATCTCAGAAAAAGCCCAGAGTATGGCCGAAAGCCGCGAGAAAGCCGGCTTGTCCCTTACCGACGACGAAAGACAGTCCATCCAACAGAACATAATGGACTTGCTTTCGCTTGGCAGTTTCAGCGTACCGACGCTTGAAATTAACGGAAATGCCGACGAGGAAAGCGTCGCCGATATCTTTGTACGCGTGAATTCGGGCGGCGAGAAACTCGGTGAGGATGATTTTATCCTGACTCTCATCTCGGTTTACTGGCCTGAAGGCAGGCATAAAATCGCAGAGTTCTGCCGGAGTGCGAAAATCCCCAAGGCAGGAACACCTTACAATTTCCTGTTCCAACCGTCGCCGACCCATATCGTCCGTGCGGCGATGAGCTATGGCTTCCATAGGGCACGGCTTCACTACGCTTATATGCTCCTTCGCGGACGCGACTTTGAGAACGGCATTTACTCGGAAGACCTCCGTGTCCGGCAGTTTGGCAAGCTAAAAACAGTGCTTGATAAAGTGCTGAACGTCCAAGTCTGGAAAAACTTCATAAAGTGCGTGGAGGCAGCGGGCTTTGTATCCAAGGCTTTGATCTCCTCGGAGAACGCTCTGGTCTATGCCTATGTGATGTACCTGATTGGCAAGTTCGACTACGGCATGGAGGAATCCGTACTCCGCAAACTGATAGCGAAGTGGTTCTTTATGACGGCCGTCACAGGCTATTACACAGGCTCTCCCGAAACGGATATGGAATCCGACTTGGCCGACCTGCGAAGCGTGAAAACAGCCGATACATTTGTTACGCTGCTTGGTAATAAAATCACCGCCGTGTTCACCGGAGACTTCTTTGATATTACTTTGTCGGGCAATCTGGCGAACTCGGCGCCTCGAAACCCCTCGTGGTTCGGCTACTGCGCAGCTCTTAATATACTCGGTTCAAATGTGCTGTTTTCAACCCTGCAAACGAGGGAATTGTTCAGTCCGACCGCCGATGGCGCCAAATCCGCTCTGGAACGCCACCATTTGTTCCCCAAAGCGTACCTCGCCAGAATCGGCATCACCGACGACCGCGACCGTAACCAAAACGCGAACTACGCTTTTATTGAATGGAGCGACAACATAGAGATACTCGACACAAGCCCTGCCGAGTACATGAAAGAACAGCTTGCGAAAATCCCCGATGACAAGAAAGATGGTATTTATGCTGACCACGCCTTGCCCGATGGATGGGAGCAGATGGAGTATGCGGACTTCCTGACCAAACGTCGCGTCCTTATGGCAAAGGTTATCAAGCGAGGGTATGAGCGGCTGAAATGAAGAGCTGAGCGCGGCGTACAGACGCGAATCTCAAACCGAAACGCGGTTCCAGCGGTATACCGGCTCGTCCGCCAGGGCGAGCATTTCCCGGTCGCCGCGGCTGTCTCCGTAGGCGAACACCTTGGAGTACCCGCTCAGATCCACGGCCTGACGAATGCGGACGGCCTTCTCGCGGCCCCTGCAGTTGGGAGTGGCCAACCGTCCGGTCAGTATCCCGCTTTCGACCTCGAATTCGGTTCCGATGACGGGGACGCCGTAGCGATCCGCCCAGAACGCGACCCAGTCCCTCATGGAGGCCGTCACGATCCACACGTCGTCGCCGCGCTCGAGGTGACTCAAGAAGACCCGCATCGCCAGAGGCCGCAGGTTCTTTTCCAACGGGCCGCGCGCGTAGCTTTCGGCGGCCAGCCGGTACGACTCCGCCGGGGTTCCCGCCCAAAGAGAACGAAGAAACGCCTTTTTCAGAGATTCCCGGCTGAAGTCCAAAGAGGCGGGCGCCGCGAGCGACGCCATGAAGAGTGCCTTCGCGAGGCGGCGCCTCCCGAAATGCGCCGCGTGGAACTCCCGGAACGTGTCGCGGTACGTGAGGGTCCCGTCGAAGTCAAAAAAAGCGATTCTTTTCGAGGATTTGTCCGCTTCTCTCATTCTTTGTATCACTTTTCCATACACTCTTCCGTCATTTTTCTGTCATACCCGCCCATCGTGTTCTTATTATAGCGCGTCATGATATAATACACCGCTGACCGTAGGCTCGGACGATTTTTTCGGCGCCGTTTAACCGGAACGGAAAAGACAAAGTAACCGTTCAAACCTCGTCTGCCATGTTCGTTAAGACAGGCGTTTATCACACGGGGGGGGGGGGGTCTCGGGGGGGCATACTCCGCGCAAACTGTCGCGCGGGTAAGCGACCGACACAATTTGCTTCGCTTATTGGTCGTCTGCTTAAGTGAGCCCGCTTTGGGGCGAACGAACTCCGCCCCCTGAGCTTGAACGTTTACAAGACAGAAATAGTCAGGAGGTTCGTCATGGCTGTGAAAAAAGCTCTCGAAAAAATACGCGTTCTTGATTTTACGCGGGTTCTGGCCGGCCCGTTCTGCACGATGCTCCTGGCCGACATGGGCGCGGAGGTCATCAAGGTGGAACATCCCCAGGGCGGCGACGACTCCCGCGCCTTCGGGCCCTTCGTCGAGGGGGAGAGCGCCTACTTCATGAGCATCAACCGCAACAAAAAAAGCATGACGCTGAATTTGAAAAAGCCGCGGGCCGTCGAACTGATCCGGAAAATGATCCCCTCCTTCGATGTCGTCGTCGAAAACTTCCGGCCCGGCGTCATGGATAAGCTGGGCATCGGCTACGAAGAACTCAAAAAAATAAATCCGCGCCTCGTCTACGCCTCTTCCAGCGGATTCGGCTATACGGGCCCTTATTCGCAGTTCCCGGCCTACGACCTCATCGTGCAGGGAATGGGCGGCGTCATGAGCATCACGGGGGATTCCGAGGACAGGCCGCAGAAGTCCGGCAGTTCCATCGGCGATATCTTCGCGGGGGTTTTCTGCGCCGTGGGGATTCTGGGAGCCCTGGAGGCCCGGCACGAGACGGGCAAGGGGCAGATGGTGGACGTGGCGATGCTGGACTGTCAGGTTGCCATCCTGGAGAACGCGATCTCCCGCTGCCTGACGACCGGCACAGACCCCAAACCCATCGGGAACAGGCATTCCTCCATAACGCCCTTCGCCACGTTCAAAACGCGGGACGGCTTCGTCAATATCGCCGTCGGCAACGACTCGCTGTGGGAAAAATTCTGCGGACAAATCGGGGAGAAAAAACTGCTCGCCGACGAACGCTTCAGAACCAATGCCCTGCGCACGGCAAACCGGGACGATTTGGAGCCCCTTCTGGCCGCCGCGATGGAAAAAGACTCGACCACCTCGTGGATCGACAGGCTGAGAGAGGTCGGCGTGCCCTGCGGCCCCATCAACAAAGTGTCGCAGGTTCTGCAGGACCCTCAGGTGGCCGCCCGCGAGATGATTCTGGAGGTCGACCACCCCAAAGCCGGCAGACAGAAGATTCCGGGCTGCCCCATCAAGATGTCCGAGACGCCCTGCGCCGTGGAGACCGCGTCGCCCCTCCTGGGAGCCCATACGGAGAGCGTTCTTTCGGAATTTCTGGGCCTCTCCGCGCAGGAAATACAATCGCTGAGAAAAGAGGGCGTTCTTCAGGCGGACTGGTGAGCCCGGGCCCGAACGATTGGCTGCCGAACGCGCGCCGGGAGAAAGACAAGACAGGTCTTACTCCGCCGCCATCGCGGCGCCGTTCACCCCGGAGACGGCGAACCGCACTTCCACGGACGTTCCCGCGCCGGGGGACGAGATGATCGCGAGCGCGCCGCCGAGGCTGTCCACGCGCCGGCGCATTCCGGCCAGGCCGCGCCGCCCGGAGGCGAAAAGGGCCTCCGCGTCCGGCGTTCCGGGCTCGAACCCGGAACCGTTGTCACGCAGGACAAACGCGACGGCGTCCGCATCCTGGGTGACGGACAGCTTAATGACGCCCGCCCGCCCGTGCCGGACGGCGTTGGAAACCCCTTCCTGAAAGATGCGGAAGAGCGCCAGAGTCTTTTCCTGGGGCAGTTCGCCCTCCAGATCGACGTCGACTTCGACCGTGACGCCGTGCTGCCGCGCGAGGCGGGCCCCCGCCTCCTCCATGCAGCGGGCGAGCCCCAGCGAAACCCAGGGCGGGACAAGGGAGTCGCAGACCTCGCGCAGGTCCTCGACGGCGCTTCGCGCGGTTTCCTCCGCCACGGCGAGCTGGGCGCGGGCTTCCGCCCTGCCGGCCTCGGCGCTCTCATCGGCCCCGGCCCCGTTGACTCCGCTTCCGGCGCCGGCGTCGAGCGCCAGGGAGGCCATTTGAACGCGCTGTATCAGGGCCGCCACGACCTGAATGGGCCCGTCGTGAATCTCCCGCGCCAGCCGGTTGCGCTCCTCCTCCTGCGCTTTCACGATGTCTCCGACATAGCGTTTTTCCAGTTCCGTCTTCTCGGCGGCCTTCACCGCCAGCTCCGCGATGGCCTCCCGCAAAGAGGCTATTTCCCCGACCTCCAGCCCGAAAAAGGTTCCCCCGACGGTTTTCGCGTCGATTTCGGGAACCTCCTGCCCCCAGCGGAACGTCCTCAGCCCGGAGGACAGGACGCGCAGGGGGCGGATCAGCGTTCTGCGCAGCAAAAACAGCACGCCCAGGCAGAAAAAGGCCACCCACATGGTCTCGTTGACGAAGCGCCGGATGATGAAGCCGTTCCCGCCTGTCCACGTGAACATCGTCACGGCCGCCACCGCCGCGACGCCGGGGTCCTCCGTGGGCCAGGCGCACAGGCTGTAGGCCACCTCCCGGCCGTTTCCCAGCGTCATGGAATCCACGATCAGCGTCCGAAGCTCCCCGTGCCGCCAAAGTTCTGGAAGGATTTCCGCGCCGTCCGAGCCCGCGATGAACGTCCCGTCCTCCCGCACATAGGCCAGCATTCCGGGAATGAACTTGCCGTCGCTCCGGTTTTCCCGCTCCCGCTCCTCGGAGTCTTTCTTACCTGAATCTTTCTCACCTGAATCTTTCTTACCTGAATCTCTCTCCCCGCGCCGCAGAGCCCTCTCGTAGCCGCGATCCCCCCGCAACGTCAGGAAGTCCCGCACGCGCTCGCCGCGTCCCTCGGCGAAGCTCCGCCGGTCGAACCGCTCGGCCCCGTACCGCGCCAGCTGGCGGACGTAGCGCCCCGATATTTCCAGCACCACCCGCTGCTGCGTCGCCGCGATCGAGAGAGACCGCGCCAGAAGCAGGACGACGGGCACGACGATCAGGACGAAAAGGACGTTCAGGAGCTTCCTGCTCCGCCCTTTGCCTTTCGCCGCTTTCTTCGCCGGAACTTCCTCCGTCAGACCCTCCGCCAGACCCTGCGTCATGCCCGCCATTACAGGGCCTCCAGAGAAGTGTCTTCCAGAAGCTCTTCCAGAGAGAGCAGGCCGAATTTCAGCGCGACCAAAAGGGCTTCGCTCTTGCTGCGGCAGTTGAATTTCGCGTAAATGGAGGTCAGGTGCGCCTGAACGGTGCGCTCCGTGATGGAGAGCCGCCCGGCGGAGTCCTTGATGGAAAAGCCGCGCGAGGCCAGAAGCAGAACCTCGCGTTCCCGCGGCGTCAGGGGTTCCGGGGCGAGGTCGCGGTCCTTCAGGATGTCGCCGAGCTGGGAGTCGAGGTAGAGCCCTCCCCTCATCACCTGCGCGACGGCGTTTTCCAGCTCGCGTATCGCGGTGGTCTTCAGAACGAACCCGCCCGCGCCCGCCAGAAGGGACGCCATGACGTAGGGCTGGGCCTTGAACGCCGTCAGCATGATCGCGCGCGTCGGGAGCCCGGACTCCTTGATTTTGCGAACGACGGCGATGCCGTCGAGCCCCTCCATCTGGATGTCGAGCAGCGCGATGTCCGGCTTCAGCCGCTCGATGGCCTCCCACGCCGCCAGCCCGTCCTCGACCTCCGCGAGCAGCGCGTAGCGCGGGTTGCGCCTCACCCATTCCGCCAGCCCCGACCGGGTCAGGGGATGGTCGTCGGCGACAATCAGCGTCACCGGCGCGTTTATCTGTTCCGACACAGCCATAATATATTCCTCCTTAAACACATTCCAAAGGGGGTCTCCGGGGGCACGCTCCGCCCCCGGAGTTCAATCAAATCTCAGGGCGTCGATGGGGCGCAGGAGGGAGGCTTTCCAGGCGGGGTAGAAGCCGAAGAATATGCCCACGAAAGCGGAGAACCCCGCGGCCAGCGCGACCGCCGCGGGAGACACGGAGGTCGGCCATTGCAGGAGGGAACTCATGCCCTTCGACGCGCCGAACCCCAGAAGTATCCCCAGAAAACCGCCCGTGAGCGAGAGCAGGAGGGCCTCCAGCAGGAACTGCAGGCGGATGTCCCGCGCCCGCGCGCCGATCGCCATGCGGATGCCGATCTCCCGCGTGCGCTCCGTGACGGAGACCAGCATGATGTTCATGATTCCGATTCCGCCCACCAGAAGCGAGATGGACGCCACGGAGCCGAGCAGAACGGACATCACCCGGGTGGACTGCGCGAGAGACTCCAGCATCTGGGTCATGTTCCGCAGGTCGAAGTCGTCCTCCCGGTCCCCTTCCAGCCGCCGCCTCTGGCGCATCAGGCCGCGCACCTCCGTCATCACGCTGTCCATCATGCCGGCGTCCCGGGCCTGAATGGAGATCATGCTCACGGAGCCGGACAGGGCGCTGCGCACCAAACGGCGCTGCGCCGTCGTGATCGGGACGATGACCGTGTTGTCCTGATCCTGCCCCACGGAGGACTGGCCTTTCGCCGCGAGGACGCCCACGACCTCGAACGGAATGCGGTTGATGCGGATGCTGTCGCCGATGGGGTCGTCCGCCCCGAAAAGCTCCGCCGCCACCGTTTGGCCGATGACGCAGACTTTCGCGGCGCTCCGTTCGTCCTCGTCGTCCAGCAGGCGTCCCAGGCGCGCGGAAAAGTCCCGGATTCGGAAAAACCCCGCCGTCGTGCCCGTCACCTGCGAGGGCCAGTTCCGGTTTTCGCGTATGAGCTGCGTACCGACGCCGACCTGCGGGGCGACTTCCCCCACGGACCAGCACTCGTCGCGGATAGCCGCCGCGTCGGAAAGCGTCAGCGGCGCGCCGCTCCCCGCTCCCTGACGCACCCCGCCCGAACGCCCCGCGCCGGACGTCAGGATGATCATGTTGCTCCCCATCCCGGACATCAGCCCCTCCATCTGAAGGGCGGCCCCGCGCCCGATCGCGACCATCGCGATGACGGCCCCGACCCCGATGATAACCCCCAGCATCGTCAAAAGCGACCGCGCCTTGTTCGCCAAAAGAGAAGACACCGCCGTCCTGAAAGTCTCAACCATCCCTGAATAACCTCCCCCAGGGCCGTAGGCCCTGTACCCTTTATGGGTCTGATAGTGCAAGTCTACTCGTCTTTTTGCGCAGAACGCCCAACCCCGCCCAACGGGCGGCAAGGTCTCCCGCCTACACCAAACCCATTCCGGGTGCAGGGCCTACGGCCCTGCCGTCCTTGAAGTGGAGGGCGCGGTTTGCGTAGGCGGCGATGTCCGGCTCGTGCGTGACGAGGACGATGGTCTTGCCCTCCGCGTTGAGTTCGGTGAGCAGGTTCATTATCTCCACGCTCGTGCGGGTGTCCAGATTGCCCGTCGGTTCGTCAGCTAAAATTAAAGGTGCGTTACACACTAAAGCCCTCGCGACGGCGACGCGCTGCTGCTGTCCGCCGCTCATCTGGCTGGGCCGGTGTTCGACGCGCTCGGCCAGCCCCACGCGCGTGAGCGCCTCTATCGCGCGCGCGCGGCGCTCTTTCGGGGGCACTCCGGCGTAGACGAGGGGGAGCGCGACGTTTTCAAGCGCCGTGGCGCGCGGCAGGAGGTTGAAGCCCTGAAACACGAAGCCCAGCTTGCGGTTGCGAACCTCCGCCAGCTCGTCGCCGGAGAGCTTCGAGACGTCCCTTCCGTCGAGGAAATACGAGCCCGATGTCGGGGAGTCCAGACAGCCCAGCATGTTCATCATCGTCGACTTGCCGGAGCCCGACGGCCCCATCACGGCCACGAACTCGCCCCGATCGATGGAAAACGACACCCCGTCCAGCGCCCGCACCTCCGCGCCCCCGGCGTTGTAGACCTTCACGAGATCGCGGACCTCGATCAGACAACGAACCTCGGGCGAACAGGGGTTTGCGTGTTCGCGTTCGTATTTATCCGGAAAGGCCGTCATGGTTTCGTCCCCGCGAATGTCGCGCCCGGCGCGGAGTCCTCCTTGGCGTAGGAGACGGCCAGCTCCTGCCCCTCCTTCAGCGGGGAGTTCAGAACCTCCACCCAGGTCCGGTCGCTGAGCCCCTGTTCCCCCGCGGGCAGGCTGCCCGCGAGCCGGCCGTTCTCCACAAGCCACACCACGGGCGTGTTTTCGCCGCCGCCGCCAAAATTCCGGCTCCCGCGCATCGGGCGGGGAAAGCCCAGCGGAGAGGCGGCCCGGGGCGCTCCTCCCGGTTTCCCTTCAGGCGGAACCGCGTCGGACGGGGGGCTGAACCGCAGGGCGGCGGAGGCGACCTTCAGAACGTTGTCGCGCTTTTCCGTGATGATCGTGACGTTGGCCGTCATGCCGGGCTTCAGTTTCATATCCGCGTTGCCCACCTTCAGAACGACCGTGTAGGTGACGACGTTTGAAACGATCTCCGGCGCGAGGCGCACCTGGGTCACGGTGCCCTCGAATTCGAGCTTCGGCCAGGCGTCGAACTTGCAGACCGCCTTCTGCCCCTCCGCGATACGCCCGATGTCGGCCTCGTCGATGCTGGCCTCGATCTGCATCTGCGTCAGATCCCGCGCGATGGAAAAGAGCGTCGGGGTCTGGAGGCTGGCCGCCACGGTCTGCCCCACGTCCACCTGCCGGGAGATGACGACCCCGTCCACGGGAGAGAGGATCTTCGTGTAGCCCAGATTCGTCTCCGCCTGCTTCAGGCCCGCCCTGGCCTGAACGACCCGGGCGCCGCTCTCCGAAAGCGACGCCCGGGCGAGCAGAAGCGCCGTCTCCGCGGCGTCGAGCTCGCTTTTCGCGATGAGGTCGCGCCCCATGAGCTCCTTCGCGCGCTTGAAGGCTCGCTCCGAATCCGTCACGGTGGCCTTCGCGCGCGCCACTCCGGCCTGAGCCAGCGCCAGAGCCGCCCTGGCCTCCTCGACCCGCGACTGGAGCACGTCGGGATCGAGCAGGGCGATCAACTGCCCCTTCTTCACCGCGCTGTTGTAATCGGCGTAAAGCTCCTTTATCGTGCCGGACACCTGCGTTCCGACCTCGACCATCTCCACCGCGTTGACCTTGCCCGTCGCGCCGATCGTGGCGGTGACGGAGCCGACCGTCACAGGCTGCGTGCGGTAGACGTAACGCGCGGGCTCCGTCCGCAGAAACCACCAGGCGCCGCCGGCGATAATGCCGGCGGCGAATAGAATGTAAAGCGTTTTTTTCAGAGCTTTCAATTGCAAAACCTCCCCGGATTAAGGCTTGAAAAAGAGAATAAAAGTATTAATTTATTTTGACCTTTGGGGCTCCGCCCCAAACCCCGGCAGGGGCCGCAGGCCCCTGCACCCCTTATTAAATTGCCGTAGGCCCCTGCTCCCCTTAATCAAATTGCCGTAGGCCCCTGCACCCCTTAATCAAATCTATTAAATTCGGTGCCGGTTGCTTTTTCCAGGTTTATCAGCGCGATTTGCAGGTCGTGGCGGGCGCGGTAGGCGGAAAGGCGAGCGTCGGTCAGGGCGAGCAGGGCATCGGTGATTTCGAGAGCGCTCCCCACGCCGGTCTCGTAACGGCCCTCGGCAAGGGTGTAATTCTCCTCCGCCTGGACGACGGTCAGCTCCGTGATGCGGATACGCTCCCGCGCGTTTTTTACGCCAAGCGACGCCTTGCGAACCTCCAGAAGAATGTCCTGACGAAGCGATTCCATTGAAGCCTCCAAAGAGCGGATCTGCGCGGAGGCAATCTCCAGCCGCGCCGCCGCGGCACCGCCGTCTGCGATGGGAACGCTCAGAGAGAGTCCGGTGTTCCAGCTCGTGTCGAGCGAGAACAGGTCGTCCCCGCCGCCGCTCCACCCGCCCCGCAGCGAGACGCTGGGAGAGTTCGCACGGGCCTCCGCCCTCAGACCGGACTTCCCGGCAAGGGTTCTCAGCCCGGCGGCGCGGTAATCCGCTCGGTGCTCGAGGGCCAGACTCTCCGCATCCCCCTCCGGGAACGCGGCGCCCGAGACGAGAGAACCCGAAGAAAGAGAACCTGAAGAGGGAGAAGAGGAAAAAATGTCCGTCTCCGGCGCAAGCTCGAACGGTTCCTTCCCGAAGGGCTCGACCCCTACGGCGTTCAGCAGCGAGGCCCGGGCAACGTCGATGTCCGACTCCGCCTCGACAAGGGCGAGTTCCGCGTTCCCGAGGTCCACCTCGGCCTTCGTGACGTCGAAGCGGGCTTTCGACCCCGCCTCGTAAAAACCCCTCGCCTGCTCCAGATGGCGCCGGAAGGCGTCCACCGATTCCCGCCTCTGCCCTTGAACCGCCGCGCAGAGGAGAAGGTTCATGTAAGCGGACTTCACGTTCGCGCGTATCTGCGAGAGCGTCTGTTCCCGGTTCGCCTCCGCCGCGGAGAGCGACTTGCGCTGCGCGTCCGCCGCGTACTTCGAGCGGTTCGCGTCGAAGACCTTCACCGAGGCCGACGCTCCGACCGAGTAGCTCGCGCTGTCCCCGTTTTGATTCCCCGAACGCGCGGCCGAGGCGGTTCCCGAGATCTCCACGCGATCCCCCGCAACCGTCTGCGACAGGCGGCCCCGTTCGGCCGCCGCCGCGGCGTCCGCTCCGGCAAGGGCGGGATGATGGGCCTCCGCGAGGCGCAGACATTCCGCGAGCGTCAAAATCCGGGCTCCGCCGGGGTCGGGACGAACCTGCCCGCCCCACGAGGAGCGGGCCAGACAGAAGAACGTCAGCGCGCAAAAAGCCGCGGCCAGCAAAAAGTTGGTCCATCTCCTCATCCGTTCCCGACGCCGTTGTCTTTTCATGTCCGCACGCTCCTTTTTGCGATTTCACGTTAAGTGTAACCGCTCCCGCGGAAAAGGACATTGTATTTTTAAGCGTTCAGGAAATTGTATAAATGTACATGTATAATGAACCTAACGGATACTATGTTTCGCCCTCGGCTTCAGGCCGGTATTTTGATAAGAAAGAAGGAATACCATGAGTCTCAACATCGCAAAAGTCATATTCAGGAAACTGAAAACAGCATGGAAACTGACCTCGATCGGCGTCCGTGCTGTTTACACAGGTCAATATACTCTGTGGGAATTTATGCTCTCTTATGTCAACTACACGATCGCCACTTTTACACACAAAGATCTTCTTCTCCCTTTCAAGGCGAAGGTAAAACGTATGAAGAAATATCTGCGAGATGGCGTATACGTGTTCAAAGAAGTTCGTTTACCGATGCTGAATAGCGGTATTGCAGCTGATATTATGCTTGCGTATGTTGTCGATGATACCTTTCTTGTCTATCTGAAGCATAACGATTGCTATGACGAGGCAAAAATAAACGCGCTTTATGAATACCTTCCCGATGGACCTTACTGTCTGCGCAACGAACAAGTGGACGTGACGCTGGATAATGCGGGGGGGGGGGTATCGTCCTGGACGCGGGAAGCTGGATAGGAGACTTTGCGGCCTATGCCTCGGTCAAAGGAGCGGTGACCTATGCTTTTGAACCTGCCGACGACTCGTATGAGTATCTTCTTCAAACCGCGAAACTCAATAAAAACATTTATCCTGTAAAAAAAGGTTTGGGCAATGTCAAAACTACGGGCACACTGATTAAAGAAGAAGATGTTTCCGTCGGCAACAAAATTGCCTCGGAAAGCTCCACGGAGGAAGGACAGCATGTGCAGCAGGTGGAACTCACGACAATCGACGATTTCGTAAAAGAGAACGGATTGACGCGCGTCGATTTTATCAAAGCCGATATCGAAGGCTACGAACGGTACATGCTCGAAGGCGCGCGGGAGACGCTGAAAAATTTTGCCCCGAAATTGGCGATTTGTACGTATCATCTGCCGGACGATCCCGAGGTTTTAGAAAGCCTGATCAAAAAAGCCAATCCAGCCTACAATATCGTGCAGAAAAAGAGCAAACTCTTTGCGTCCGTGCCTGGGAAATGACGGGATCGCTAATGACAATATCGGCGCTTTCAATAAGCTGTTCATAAGCTGTTCGAGGACGACGAGTATTCGTTCAAGGGGGTAAGGTCACCTTTCGAGTGCTTTTTTAGTTTGACGCAAAACGTCCCGTTACGTCCCTGCCGTTCCCTGTGTATAATGCAGGGGATGGGAAGTTCCCGCGACGGCGCGGCACGCGAAGAAATATGATGATAAGGACGCGCGAGAGATCGCATTCCGGGAATCGTTCTTCCGCGGAAAGGGGCGCAAGGTGCAGTATTATATCAACTCGACTCTCTTTTTGGGAATGTCCGTCTGGATTCTGGGGTTCGCCCTGATGACGGCCGGATGGCTGATAGATGTTCTGTTCGAGAGCTACGGCGTCATTCCGGCCAAGGTGCTCTACAAAACGGGCGCGATCTTCGTGGCCGTTCCGGTGATCTATCTGCTGTGGAAAATCTCCGGGCTCCTTTACATTTATCGCGTCGACCTCGTCCTCTTTCTGCGAAACATCTCCAATGTCGTCCAGACCGTCGTCAGATCCATTTGACCGGAGGGGATTCGCGATGGAGATGTCTTTTTCGGGGCTGCTGCGCCTGCTTCCGGGCCTTTTTATCGCCGCCTTCATGCTCTATTTCCCTTACGTCTGGTGCAAACGCCGCGGCGAAAGCGAGGAAACCTACGGGCTCCGGTGGTTCATGGGGCCGGGCGCGTGGTGGGATACGGCGGCCGCGACGCTGATTACTCTCGTGCCTCTGACCTTCATTTCCTTTTACTGGCCCCGTGCCTGGGGGATGGGCGGGCCCTTCCGCCCGAGTCCCCTGAACGCCCTGAATCTGCTGGGCGGAGGAATCGCCGCCTCTTTCATCGAGGAGACTTTTTACCGGGGCTGGATGCAGACCTTCTGCGCCCGAAAAGTGGGAATAGGGATAGCCCTTCCTTTGACCTCGCTCCTGTTCGCCCTCTCCCATCTGTTCGTCGCCCCGAGCTGGCTGCGGGTGGCGACGTTTTTTCCGGGGCTGGTCATGGGATTTCTGAGGCACCGCAGCGGTTCCGTCCTGCCCGCCATCATTTACCACGCGGTCTGCAACGTCTGGGCCGTCTGGTGGATGCCGCGATGATTCGAACGATTCGGGGGAAAACTGAATGCAAACGAAAATAAAAACGGCACCGACAATGAAGACAATTCTTTCCGCGTTCGCCGCCCTCCTGCTCTGCGCCTCCGCCGCCCGGGCAGAGACGCCGCCGCGCGTTCTCGTCCTGCGCATCCCCTTTGAAACGGGCGCCATGGCGACGGCCGTTCTGCCGGACGGAAGCACCGCGGAACTGGGCCGGGTTCGCGCCCTGCCCGTCAGGACGAACTGGCCGGCCTACACGGCCAGCAAGTGGGGAACGCCCGGAACGGTCTGCGCCGCGGCCGTCAACGCCGTCCATCTGCTGACCGGAGTGGAAAAGGGCCGGGGGCGTATCGTGAGCGTCGTTCCCACCGTCACCGTGGCCCCGGCCGCGCCCAAGGGCGCGTTCTTTTCCATCGAAGCGCCGGCCGGCACGGGGCTTTTCGGCGGGTTCGCCCCTCTGACGGGCTCGAAGATCTTCATCGAGGGACGGGACGGCCGGAAAAGACCGCCGGCTCTCTCGGCGAATCGGGAAAAAACGCTTGCGATTGAAAAAGGGGAAACTCTCGTGATCGAGTCGGATCTGCCCGCCCGGCCGGAGGTTTGGATGGTTGAAATCGAAAACCGGCCGGGCGGACGGATTCTGGCTTGGACGAAGCGCGGCGTGGAGGTCGCCGCCCGGGTCGTCCGGCCCGTCGGCGGGGTCGGACGCTTCGGCGGGACGGAGTTCCAGAGCGTGGGGCGCATACGGGCCTCCCATACGGGGGTGATCGACATCGCGACCTCCCCGCTCGGCCAGGTCGGAGGAATACAGATCATGCCTCTGCGGCACGCCCTGACCTCCTCTGAAATGGCGGGCGCCTGGCGGGCGGCGCAGTGGCTGATTGCCGCTCCCGTGCCGGGCAGAGGCCCGCTGGAAGGTACCCCGCCGCTGTTCAGGGGAACCCTCGTGCCGGGCACGCGTCCCGGCGCCGAAAAGCTGTCCGACCTCTGGAGTACCTACGGCAGGAGACCGCTCATTTTGGGGCGTTTCGACGGAGGTTCCTGGCGGCGACTGCCCCCCGTCTCGGGGAAAGCCGACGACGCCCTCCGCTCGCTGACGCACCTCCGCCTCTACTATCCCTTCTGGGACGAGCCCCAAGGCGATCAAGGCGATTGAATGCAGCGATTGAAAGCGCCGATATTTTCATCCCGCATAACGTGGGTTATAATATCTGCGGGAACAATCCGCCTGGGAGAGGTCAGGCGGTTGTTTCGGGGCTGCCGAAGCGGGGCGGCTTACCCCACCTCGGACTTACGCCCTACGGCAGGATTAGTGCGCTTTGAAAAGCCGAATCAGTTCGGCGATGGCTAGTAGAAGCTGGGCCACAGCGACTGCTAGCTTTATTATTCTCTCCACGCTCTCACCCCCTTTCGAGGGGAGACCCCCAGACAGCCCGCCCGGATGTTTTCGGGCGCCTCTCCTGCGGGACATTGTAGGCCGGATTGGCTTTTTTGATCAGGTTTTCTAAAACCTCGGGATCGTCCGGCAGATGGTACGTGCAAATCGCCAATTTCGGGGCAAAATTTTTCAGCGTCTCCCGCGCGCCTTCGAGGGGATGCCCCTGGCAGCTGCGCGGCCGCCCGCGCCCTGTCTCATCCGGATATTATCACGGACGAGTGACAGCGGATTTGGGATCTTGTTGTCTGCGGCGGGGAAACTGAGTTATAATTCACGGTAAAAACAAATACTTCTGCGAGGAGGAAAAAAGATGACTTTCGCAATTGTTGACGGCGTGTTCAGCATCAGCGTGGACATGGTTGCGACGGTGGCTATGGCTGCGTTGCTTTTGGTTCTGGGGTATTTCATCAAGAGTAAGGTCAAATTTTTGCAAAAATACTGTATTCCCGCCGCTGTTGTCGGAGGTTTTCTCTTTATGCTGGTCACTTGGGCGGGCCGGAATTCCGGTTCCTTTGCATTCAACTTCACCACTACCCTTCAAGCGGTTTTCATGCTGGCGTTTTTCACAACGGTAGGTCTGGGCGCGAGTCTTTCCCTGCTGAAAAAAGGCGGCGTACTCCTGGTGATTTATTGGCTGGTAGCGGGATTCGTTTCTATCTGCCAAAACATCATCGGCGTGACTCTCGCTCCTGTCGTCGGCATTCAGAGAGCCTATGCCCTTTTGTGCAGCGCCATCTCCATGATCGGCGGTCACGGCGCGGGCGCGGCTTACGGCAGTACCTTCGAGTCGATGGGTTATCCGGCCGGCACCTTGGTGGGCGCGGCCGCGGCCACTTTCGGCCTCATTGCCTCCGTCATAGTCGGCGGCCCCGTTGCCCGAGCCCTGATCGAGAAGTACCATCTCAAGCCTGACCTGACCGAAAACTTCGATACCGGCGCGGAAAGCGTCAACGCCGCCACCGGGCAGTCCCTCACCGACCTGGATATAATGAAGAACGTCACCGCCATTCTGTTTTGCATGGCGCTGGGCACTATGGTTTCCGCTCAGGTCGGCAAGCTGATCGGCATGGATTTCCCCACCTACGTGGGCGCCATGTTTGTCGCCGTCTTCCTGCGCAACATCAACGAAAAGGTACGCCTCTACAAATTCGACTATCCCCTGGTGGAAAGTATCGGCGATGTCATGCTGGGCCTCTATTTGTCTATGGCCATGATGACTCTGCGCCTGTGGGAACTGCTGGATCTGGCCGGCCCCATGCTCGTCATCCTGATCTGCCAGGTCATATTCCTGGTTCTGCTGTCTTACTTCGTGGTGTTCCGCGTCCTGGGTAGGAACTACGACGCCGCCGTCATGTGCGCGGGTCTTTTGGGCCACGGGCTGGGCGCGACCCCCACCGCCATCGTCAACCTGACTGCCGTCAACGACCGATACGGCATGTCCCGGCGGGCCATGATGATTGTCCCCATCGTCGGCGCCTTCCTGGTCGATATTATTTACCAGCCGGCCACGATATGGTTCATTAAAACTTTTGTTCAAAACTTGAAATAGGCTATACTTCAAACACGTTCGCGCCCAAGGGGCGAAACATAACGAGAGGGAGACCGGAGCGGGGCTCCGGTCGGGCTTGGGGGGATTGAAGTGGCTGAAATTCAGGGTCTGGAATTCAGGGCGATGAGCCCCGGACAGAGCGGAGAGGTTTGCCGGCTCGTCTCGAAGGTCATGGACGGGGACGGAAAAAGCGTTCTCACTCCGGACGAGCGAAGGGTTTTCGACCGCTACGTCACGCCGGAGGCGATGGAGCGCCGTATTTCGATGGGGTACCGGCATGAGCTGGTTTACGTGTCCGGCGTTCTGGCCGGAATGATCGAGACGAAGGGGCCGGAGCAGGTGTCCATGCTCTATATTCATCCCGGTTATGCCGGAAAGGGACTGGGGTCGCGCCTGATCGCCCGCGCGGCGTCGCGCTGTTCGTCCGAGTCGCCGAAGGCGAAGTTCCTCTCCGTCTACGTCACGGACAGCGCGATCGGTTTTTACGAGCGCGTCGGTTTCGTCCGCGGCGGGGCGCGCAAGACCGTCGGGGGCGTGGCCTCCACCCTCTGCAAGCTGCCTCTGGCGCGGAGGGAGCGGATGCTTTCCTCGAAGATGCACGCGGCCTCGGTGGAGCTTTTTGTCTTTACCGGCACGGGGAACAGCCTTCTGGTCGCTCAGGCGGCGGCGGAGACCCTGAAGCGCGAGGGCCTGCCGGTTCGTCTGCGCAGTATGGACAAGCCCTGCCCCGGCCCGCTGGGCGAAGAGGCGGCTTTGGGTCTGGCTTTCCCCGTCGCCTGCTTTTCGACGTACCCGACGGTATGGCGTTTCGTCGACTCCCTGCCCGCGGGGGACGGGCGCGAAGCCTTCGTCATGGGCACTTGCGGCGGCTTTGCCGGAGGAATGCAGGGGCCCTTGGGCAAGGTTTTGCGGAAGAAAGGCTATAACCCCATCGCGGCCAAATTTTTTGTCATGCCGGGCAATTACGGCAACAAGAAGCTGCCGGTCGAAAAAAACGCGCTGCGGACGGAAAGGGCTCTTCTGGACGCGCGGTCTTTCGCCCGCGACCTCCTGAAGGGACAGACGGAGTGGAGCAACGGAATTCCCCTGCTGTCGGGCCTCATGTACCGCCTGGGGCAGACGCGGAGGCCGTGGGATTTCTTTTACAGGCTTTTCCCGATCACGGCGGACCCGGGAAAGTGCGTCCGCTGCGGGCGCTGCGTCCGCGACTGCCCTGCCCGGGCCGTCACGATGGCGGAGGGGGCGGACTGTCCCGCCGTGGAGCCCGGACTTTGCGAATCCTGCCAGCGATGCGTGGGCTTCTGCCCGACCGGCGCCCTGCACGTTCCCGGCAAACCCGCCGAACCCTACCGGGCGATGAGCCACGAGGCGTTCGAGGCGGCGTTTGAATAAAAACAGAGAATAGAAACCGGCAGGATCCGGCCTTGTGCCGCTCATGTTTTCCCGTTGCTGTTCGCGTTTAGCGCAAAGTTACATGAACTTCGTCCGCGGAGCGGAGCCCTCCTCTCCGCTCTTTTTTTTATGGACGCTCTTCGTACCCGCCGGCTGGATCGCGAGGCTGTGGATCGGGTGGGTGGACTTCCTCTACCGGCACGGGCTGAAGCGCGTCTGCGAGCCGCCGATTCCGGTCATCAGCGTGGGAAACCTCACTTACGGCGGCACCAACAAGACCCCGTTCGTGGAGATGCTCTGCCGCGCGATGCTGAAGAAGGGCCTCGCGGCCGGTATCGTCAGCCGCGGCTACGGCGGGGACAACGCCGATGTTCTGCTTTTGAAAGGAGGCAGAATCCTCGAAGGGAGGACGGAGGAGGGGCCCGCCGGCGGAAACGCCCGGCGCGCCGCCGGCGACGAGCCGCTTCTGCTTTCTTCCCGCCTGCCGGACGTTCCCGTCGCGGTGTCGCGCGACCGCATGAAAGGCCTGAGAGAACTGGCGCGGAGGGGAGTGTGCCTGGCCGTCGCGGACGACGCCTTCCAGCACCGCCGGATCACGCGCGACGCGGACATCGTCCTGATCGACGCGACCTGTCCTTTCGGAAACGAACGCCCGATCCCCGCCGGCATTCTGCGCGAGCCCCTGTCGGCCCTGAAGCGGGCCCATATCGTCGTCGTCACCAAGGCCGATCAGGCCGGCGCCGCCGAGCGCGGCGCCCTCCTGCGGCGTCTGACGGAGTTCGTGCCCGAAGAGCGCGTTTTTTACTCGCGCCTCACGGTCTCCGATTGGGCGATCTGGCGCGGGGGCGTTTTTTGCGCCTTCGGCGGAGATGTCCGCGGGCGCGGGGTGATGGCCTTTTCCGCCATCGGCAACCCCGCCGGCTTTACCCGCTCTCTGGCGCAGGAGGGCGTTCCTGTCCTCAAAGAACGGCATTTCCTCGACCATCACGCCTACTCCGAGGGGGACATGGAGTCCCTTCTCAGAGAAAAATCCGCCTGCGGAGCGGAGTTTCTGACCTGCACGGAAAAGGACATCTACAACCTGCCGCCGTCGTGGAGGGAGGTGTATGCCAAAGGAGCGAATGCTCAAGGGGCGAACGCCCCTCACGAGCCGTTGCTCGTTCCTCGTGTTTCCGTCGTTTTGGAGGACCCCGATCGGTTCGAGCGCGCGCTGGTCGAGCGTCTGCGTCCGCGCATTGTCGTGGCGTCGAACGGGTACGGCGAGGACGCCGTCGGGGTGCTTCTGGCGAAGAAACTGCGCGGCGCCTTTCCGGAGGCCGAGGTCATGGCCTTCCCTCTGGTGGGGCGCGGCGAGCCCTATACGATTCAGGGCTTTCCCGTCGTCTCCACGCCGTCCGTCACGCCGTCGGGCGGTGTCTTGAAGTACCGTCTGCGCGACCTCTGGGGGGACCTGCGGGCGGGGCTGTTCGGGCATATTCGGGACCAGCAGGGCGACTGGCGCGCCGTGGCGCGGGAGGTGCGGACTCCTCTTTGCGTGGGCGACGTTTATCTGCTGCTGCACACGCTCTGGGGGCAGGGCACGGCGCCGCTTTTCGTGGCGACGGCCAAGACGGTCCACCTGAGCGGGCATTGGAAGCTCGAACGGTTCATCATACGCCGCGCCTGCCTTCGGACTTGGACCCGCGACGGCGAAACCGCCGCGCAACTGGCGGAGTCGGGAGCGGACGCGGTTTACGCGGGAAGCCCCATTATGGATCTCCTGGAGGGCGTGCCCGTCCCCCCCGCCTCCGGCGTCCCCGCGCGGCCTCGGATTCTGCTTCTGCCGGGGAGCAGGGCGCGGGCCTACGACGACGTGAAACTGCTTCTGGGGGCCGTGGAGTCCCTTCAGGCTCGAAAAACGTGCGATTACGTCATGGGCCTGGCACCGACGATCGATCTTCAGCGCCTGACCCAAGCCTGCGAGGGCTGGCGTTTCAGCGAATCCGAGGAAGGCCGTCCGCCCTGCCTGACGAAGGAGTGTCTGACGAAGGAGGGCGCCGTCATTCGCCTGCACTTGGGCGGCGTGGCGGAGGCCGCGGCGGAGGCGACTTTGCTGATAGGTCTCGGGGGAACGGCGAACCAGCTCTGCGCGGGGATGGGCGTTCCGGTCATCTCTATCGACGAAAAAGGCAAGCGCGTACAGAAAAAGCTGCTGGCGGACGCGGAGATCCTCACGGAGCCCACGGCCTCGGCTTTGGCCGCTCAAGCGCTGAAAGTTCTGACGACACCGGCTCTGTACCGAAAAATGAGCGATGCCGGACGTGTGCGCATGGGCAGTCCCGGCGCCCTCGACGACGTCGTCTCCTACGCCGCCCGGGAACTGGGCTGGAAAATCCGCTGCTCAATCTCCAGGGCCTTCGGCCCTGGACCCGGTATGGGTGTGGGTGAAAGCGAGAGAGAATGCCGCCCGTTGGGCGGGGACGGGCCCTCCGCATAAAAAGACGAGGAATCTTACCCCCCTGCCAGACCCATTATGGGGTGCAGGGGCCCACGGCCCCTGCGAATTCGTCCACGGCTTCTTCTTTTGTGGCCCAGGAGGTCACGATTCGGATGGCGGAGCGTCCTTCGCCCATTTTCTGCCAGACGTAGAAAGCCCAGTTTTTTTGCAGCTTTTCGATCAGTGCGTCGGGCAGGATCGGGAAAATCTGGTTGGAGGGGGAGTCCGTCAGGAAGCCGTACCCCGCGGCCGAGATCGCCTGCGCGATCTTCCGCGCCATCGCGTTGGCGTGCCGGGCCAGGCTGAAAAGCAGGCCGTCCCGGAACAGTTCCTCGAACTGGACGCCCAAAACCCTTCCCTTGGCCAGGAGGCCCCCTTTCTGTTTGATGTGGTAGCGGAAATCCTCTTTCAGGGAGTCCCGGCCGATGACCAGCGCCTCGCCGAGCAGCGCGCCGTTCTTGGTCCCGCCGATGTAGAAGGCGTCCGTCAGGCGCCGCATGTCCGACAGGGTGACGCCGCTCGCAACGAGGGCGGAGGCCAGACGCGCCCCGTCGGCGTAGAGCAGGAGGTTTCGCTCCCCGCAAAAGCGGCTCAGGGCCTCCAGTTCCTCCAAACTGTAAACCGAACCGATCTCCGTCGAGTTGGATATCTTGACGAGGCGCGGCTTCACCATGTGCTCGTCCGTATGGAGGTCCAGAACCTTCTGAATGTCCTCCGGGCGCAGCTTGCCGGTCGGTGCCCCGCCGCCCGAAGCGGGGACGGCCAGTATTTTGTGTCCCGTGGCCTCGATGGCGCCCGTCTCGTGGACGCAGATGTGGGCTGTTTCCGCGGCGATGATCGCCTCGTGGGGCCGGAGAAACGCGGACAGGGCGATCAGGTTCGTCTGAGTGCCCCCGCAGAGCAGGTGGATGTCCGCGTCCGCGCCCAGATATTTTTTGATGCTTTCCGCGGCGGCGGCCGAGTGGCGGTCGAGACCGTAGCCTTCGTCCTGCTCCATGTTGGTGTCTGCCAGGGCCTGCAAGATCCGCGGGTGCGCGTTTTCGATGTAGTCGTTCTTGAAACTGTACATTACGAGAGCCCTCCTGAATCGTTGAACGTTTTCCTCTTAAATGCTGCCTGATCAAATTCCGCCCGCTCAAATTCCGCCCGATATTGCTCCCATCCGTCTGTCCGGCACCGGAACAAAGGCAACTCGTGATAATATTACATTAAAATTACGCTGATAAGGAGCAGGATGCGGAATGTTGCCGGAAGCGAGGGAAAAAGAACTGATAGAATTCTGCAGGGCGGCCATACGCCTGAAGAGCCTGTCCGGGCAGGAGGGGCCGATGGCGGATTTCCTGTCCGGCACGATGAGGAGATTGAAGTACGACAGCGTGGAGGTCGACCGGTACGGGAATGTCGCGGGGCGGATCGTGCTGGGAAAGGGCGGCGGAAAATTGCTGATGGAGGGTCACATGGATCACGTGGACGTCGCCGACCCCTCTCTGTGGCGCCATGACCCTTACGGGGCGGAGGTCGAGGACGGGAAAATTTACGGGCGCGCGGCCAGCGACATGAAGGGGAACCTCTGCGCGATGGTTCTGGCCGCGGCGTTCCTCGCCGAAGACGAAAAAAACGCGCTGAACGGGGAGCTGATCGTCGCCGGGAGCGTCCACGAGGAATGCTTCGAGGGCGTGGCCTCCGAAGAGATCGGGAAAAAATGGGCTCCGGACATGGTCGTGATCGGCGAAGCCTCGAACCTGTCCGTCAAGCGCGCTCAGCGGGGACGCGCGGAGGTCGTCGCGGAGACCCTGGGGCGCTCGGCCCACTCGTCCAACCCGTCGGCCGGCGTCAACGCGGTTCGGAAAATGGCGAAGCTGATCGCCGCCGTGGAGCGGGATTTTCGTCCTCCGCGGCACTCCGTGCTGGGAGAGGGGATTCTGGAGGTCACGGACGTCATCTCCTCTCCGTATCCGGGCGCGTCGGTGATTCCCGGCCTCTGCCGGGCGACATTCGACCGGCGCCTTCTGGTCGGCGAGACGGAAGAAGACGTTCTCGCCCCGTTCAACGAAATTTTCCGTTCGCTTTCCGCCGAGGACGAGGACTTTCAGGCGCGGGCCTTTCTGGCGGACGGACAGGACACCTGCTACACCGGCCTGAAAATCGAGGCGAAACGCTTCGCGCCGGGCTGGCTGTTCGAGGCGGATCATCCCTTCGTCCGCAAAGCCGTGGAAGGGCTCGAGGCCATCGGCCAGACCCCGGAGCTTTCGCATTACGCCTTCTGCACCAACGGCTCGTACTACGCGGGGAAGGCCGGAATCCCCACCATCGGTTACGGCGGGTCGCTGGAACGCCTGGCCCACGTCGCGGACGAGTACATCGAGATCGACCAGCTCGTCAAAGCCTGCGAAGGCTACCGCGCCATCGCCAGGGCGGCGGCCGCTGAAGCCTGACCCCGGCCGACGGCGGGGTGCTTTTTTTACTCGTTTTCGTCATATGCACAACAGGTCCAGGGCCTGCAACCCTGGGGAAAGGGGAACAATAATTATGGAAGAGGCGTTTTTCAAGTTTTTCGACTGGCTGGCCGGGCAGCTTTGGGGGTGGCCCATGCTGGTGCTCATCGCCGCGTGCGGGATCGTTTTTACCCTGGGGACCGGATTCTTTCAGATCCGGCATCTTCCTTTCATCTTCCGCGAGACTCTGGGCAAGGTCATCCGGCGCGACGCGCTGAAAGGCGAAGGGACCATCACGCCGTTTCAGGCGATATCCGCGGCCCTGGCCGGGACGATCGGCAACGGCAACATCGCGGGCGTCGCGACGGCCATCGCGCTGGGAGGCCCCGGCGCGGTCTTTTGGATGTGGCTGATGGCGATACTCGGCATGATGACGAAGTTCGTCGAGGTCACGCTCGCCGTTCTCTACCGCGAACAGCGTCCCGACGGCACGTTCTACGGCGGCCCGATGTACTACATCGAAAAGGGCCTGGGCGCGAAGTGGAAGCCTCTGTCGATGTTCTACGGCGTCATGATGATTCTGGGCGCGCTCGGCACCGCCGTGTGGGTCCAGCCCTCCACAATGGCCACCGCGCTTCACACGACCTTCAAGATCGAGCCGATCTACACCGTCGTCGTGTCGGTCGTCCTCACCGCGCTCGTCGTCTTCGGCGGGTTCAAGCGCATCGGGCGTTTCTCGGAAAAGATCACTCCCTTTCTGGTCATTTTTTACGTGTTCTTCTCCGTGGGCGTCATCCTCGTCAACATCACGCACCTTCCCCGCGTCTTTATCGACATCTTCCGGTACGCTTTCAATTCTCACGCGGCCATCGGCGGTTTCGCCGGCGCGACGGTCATGCAGACCCTGCAGCGGGGCGCGTCGCGCGGAACATTTTCCAACGAGGCCGGGTTGGGAACCGCCCCCATGGTCCACGCCACGGCCATCACGGATCACCCCTGCAATCAGGCCCTTTACGGCGCTATGGAGGTATTCATCGACACCATGGTGATGTGCACCATGACCGCCATCGTCATCCTCTGCGCCGCCCCGGATCTCTGGCATAACGGCCAGACGGGAGTCGAGTTGACCTTCTCCGGCTTCCGGTCGCTCTACGGAGGCTTCGGGCAGAGCATCGTCGCGATCACCGTCACTCTGGCGGCCCTGACCACGATGATCGGCTATTACTTCGAATACAAGACCTCCGTCGTTTACGTGTTCGGCGACAAGCCCTCGACGATCTTCCTGTTCAACGTCATCTGGCTGATTCCGCCATTCATCGTTCTGGAGAAGTCGGTGGACTTCGTCTGGACGGTCGTCGACGTCTCGACGGGCATCGAAGGCATTCCCAACATGATCGCCCTTCTGCTCCTGAGCCCCGCCTTCTTCAAAACTTACAAAGCCTGGCTGAAAGATCGGGGCCTGCGGTGAATTCAGCCTTGGAGAACTCAGTCGTGGTGAACTCGGCCTTGGAGAACTCAGTCTTGGAAAGGCTGCGTCCGACCCGCTTGGAAATCGACGCCGGGAGCCTGAGGACGAACTACCGGAACATCAGGAAGCACGTCGGCCCCAACTGCCGGGTCATCGGGATCGTCAAGGGCGACGCGTACTCCCTGGGTCTGCTCGCGATCGCGCGCATTCTGAGGGAAGAGGGCTGCGGCATGTTCGGGGTCGCGACGCCGGAGGAGGCTTTGGCGCTGCGGCAGGACGGCTTTCAGGAGGACATTCTGGTGATGGGCGCTTCGCCGCGCGTTGCGGCGGAGCCGCTCGTCCGAAGCGGCGTCATCTGCGCCTGCGGAGACCTGGACTACGCTCTCGCCATGAAGAGGGCCTCGGAGCGCGCGGGCCTGCCCGCCCGCGTCCACGTCAAAATCGACAGCGGCATGGGGCGGACGGGATTCCTGCCCGACGAGGCCGTTTCCGGCGCGCCGGTTCTGCGCGGCATGGGCCTGTCCGTCGAAGGGGCGTTCACGCACTTCGCGGCGTCGGAGGAACCCAATCCGGACTACACGCTCTGGCAGTTCGAGCGTTTCATGGCGGCGGTCGGGGAAATGCGTTCGGCGGGGCTCGAACTGCCCCTTCTCCACGCCTGCAACAGCGCGGCCGTCGTTCACTTCCCGCATATGCACCTGAACGCGGTTCGGCCCGGAGACCTCTTTTACGGCCTGCCGAGCGGAGAGAGGAACCGCCCCTTCCCGCTGATGCCGTCCGCCGCCGTCAAAACGGCCCTGAGCGCCGTGCGCGTTCTTCCGCCCAATAGCGGGATCGGCTACGGACTGCGTTACATGACCCGCGGCGTTCAGAGGATCGGCGTGATGCCGATGGGATTCTACGACGGGTTCGCGCGCTTCCAGCGCAACCCGGAGGTTCTCGTCGGCGGCAGACGCGCCCCCGTCGTGGGGGCGATCTGCATGGATCAGACGATGATCGACCTGTCGCAGGTTCCGGACGCGCGGGTCGACGACGAGGTCGTCATAATCGGCCGGCAGGGAACGGAAGAAATCACCGCCGCGGAGATCGCCAAACGGATCGACAGCGTTCAGACCCAAGTCATGAGCCTCTTCTCCCGCCGCGTCCCCAGGGTCATGATTTAGAAAGGAGACGTTTATGACCTTTGCTCAGATTTTCGACATCGGGACGGCCTGCGCTCTGGCGTTTTTTGTCCTGAGAGGCGCGCGGCGCGGCCTGACGGGGGAGATCGTCTCCCTCTTCGGGTTCGCCGCGAGCTGCGCCTGCTCCTGGATGTTTTCGCGGCCTCTGGCCGATATGGTTCTGCTCCGTTTTCCGAACTGGGACCGCGCCCTCATGGGGATTTTCGGCGCGGGGGCGGAGTCTTACGCGGGCAGAGGCTGGGATCGCACCATTCTCGAACCGGTCTGCGCCGTCGTCATTTTCATGGCCGTCTCTCTGGCCTTCGCGCTCATGGCCGGAGTCCTGCGGTCTCTGGTCAGAGCGGCCCGGCTCTCCTTTTTGGACCACACGCTGGGCGCGCTGTCGGGGGTTCTGCGCGTCTTTTTTGTGCTGCTCGTCATCTACGGAGGAGTGACGCTCTTCTCGTCCTTTGTCCCCAGCGCGTGGATGTGGGAAAGCAGGGCCATGCGAACAGCCGCCGTCGCCTGGCCGCCCGTTTTCAAAATCCTGACGGAGACGGGACTGCTCCGCGTCGACCGCCTCATGCAGGGAGCGGCGTCCGGGGCGCAGAACCTGAATACCCTGCTGGATTCTTTCCCTTCGAATTCTTTCCCTTCATCGAGACCATGACGGCGGCAACGCCCGATTTATGTTAATTTCTGAATCCGTCCTGCGTCTTCTCGAATTTGAAAAAGCCCTCTTCCCTTTCGCGGAGAATCTGAGAGGGGAGCTGGGGGAGCGCGCCCTCGCCTCTCTTGCGCCCTGCGAGAATCTCGAGCAGCTGGAGACCCGCCGGGGGCTCCTCACCGCGTGGATGGACTGCGCCGACCGGTACGGGGAAAAGCGGGTGCCGTGGAATCCGGGTGCCGTCTGCGTCACGGACCTTTTCCCCTCGGCGAAGAGGAGCGGCCTTCTCTCGGGAGAGGAACTGCTGAAGGTCAAGGCCCTTCTCGCTCTGGCGATGCGGGTCAGGGAGGCCCTGAGCGGCCTTCTCGGCGAGTATCCCGCCTTCGAGGCGCTCACCCGGCGCATCCGAGACTTCGGCCCGGATCTGGAGGCCCTGGCTGTGGTCGAGGACACCGGGCGCCTGGCGGACGGCGCCTCGCCGAAACTTCTGGAGATCCGAAACGAACTCGAAGCCCTGAAGCGGGCGGGGCGCAAGACGGCGAACCGCCTGACGGAAGACCCGAACATCCTCAACATGCTGCAGGAGCGCTCCCTCGCCTGGCGCGGCGGGCGTTTTCTGCTGCTGGTGCGGCAGGAGTACGTCAACCGCTTTCCGGGCCTGCTGGTCGATCGCTCGGCGTCGGGGAACTCCGTGTACATGGAGCCGCGAATGCTCTCGGCCGTCAACAACAGCCTGACGCTGAAGACGAGAGACGAGCGGGACGAGGAGACGCGCATCCTGACGGAACTCACGCGCGGCGTTCTGGCGCGCGGGCGCGCGATCGCGGAGGCCGAGGGGGCGCTGGGCGAGACGGACCTGCTCTTCGCCGCGGGGGAGGTCGTGAGGAAGCGGCGCTGGACCCTGCCGGAGCTGTCGCGCGGGACGCGGTTCCGCCTGGCCGGCGCGCGACACCCGCTCCTGCGGGAGGCGGCCGTTCCGGTGGACGTCCGCTGCGGCGGGGCGGAAGGGTTTTCTTCCCTCGTGATCACGGGGCCGAACACGGGAGGGAAGACGGTCGTCCTGAAGACGGTGGGGCTTTGCGCCGCGATGGGCTGGGCGGGCCTGCCCCTGCCCGCGCGCGACGGCTCCGTCGTCGGGAACATCGACGCGGTTTACGCGGATATCGGAGACGAGCAGAGCATCGAGCAGAACCTGTCCACCTTCAGCGCCCACCTGAAAAACATCGTCGGCATTCTGAAGGCCGCGACGCCGCGGTCTCTGGTGCTGCTGGACGAGCTCGGCGCGGGGACGGACCCGCACGAGGGAGCGGCTTTGGGTATCGCCATTCTGGACACGCTTCGGGAGAGGCGCGTTCTGACGCTTGCCTCCACGCACCACAACCCCATCAAGCAGTACGCCCTGACCACGCCCTCCGTCGAGACCGCGAGCATGGAGTTCGACGCGGACAGCCTGACCCCGACCTACCGCCTTCTGATGGGGGTGCCGGGCAGGAGCAGCGCGCTCCTGATCGCGAAGCGATGGGGAATGCCGGAAGACGTTCTGGAACGGGCCTACGCCGCTTTGAGGGCGCGCGAGGTCTCCGCCGAGGAATTGATGGGGCAGTTGAACGAGCGCGGGGCCGCGCTCGACCGTTTGGAGCGGAGGCTCGACGAGGAACGCGCGGAGGCGGCGAGGCTCAAGCGCGACTTCGAGGCCCGCGCGGCGGAGCTCGAGAGCCAGAGGGACAGGATCATCGAGGCGGCGGACAGGCAGGCTTCCGACCTGCTTGCGAGGGCCGAGACGGCTTCGCGCGAGCTCATCAGAGGATTGGAGGAAGCCGCGAAATCCGCGGCTCACAAAGAATTGAACAGCAGACGCCAGGACATTCAAACGCTCCGCAAGGGTTTGGAGGAGCGCCGCGCCGGGCGCGCGGCCCGCGAGATGGAAAGCAGGCCGGCGGACTTCGTGCCCCGGGAGGGTCTGACGGTGCAGGTTGCGGACAGCGGGATCGTCGGGGTGATCGAGTCCGTGCGGAACGGCAAAGCGCGGCTCATCGCGGGGCCGATGCACATGGAGATCCCCGTGGAGCAGCTCGTCGAGACGCGAAAAACCGCGAAAATAGCCGTGCCGCCGGTGGATACTTCTGCTATGATGAAGCGCGAGACGGTGCCGGGTTCCCTGATGATTCGGGGAATGAGCGTGGACGAGGCTCTGCCGCTGACGACGACGTATCTGGACAGGGCCTACCGGGCCGGCCATTCGAGCGTGACGGTGATCCACGGCCGCGGCGAGGGGATTTTACGGCGGGAGGTTCACGCCCTCTGCGCCCGTTTGAAGTACGTTTCCGCGTACCGTCTGGGCGGCGCCGGCGAGGGCGGATACGGCGTCACGATAGTGGAATTCAGATAAAGGGGAATTCAGATAAGGGGGTGCAGGGGACGAGTCCCCTGCCGGGGTGCGGGGCGGAGCCCCGTGATGTGCTTTTGTCGGGTTTTCCGTAAAAAAACGAGAGTGATGTTCTGCCGATGAAAAGACCTGCGATTTTGGAGAGGCTTGTAAACTGGCTGAAAAGCGTGTTTCACTCGGATGTCGTCTGGCTCGAAAAAGGCCAGGGCCGATGGGTGAGGCGGCGGCGTTACCATCCCGTTCTGAAAGCCGCCTTCGCCGCGATGCTTCTGCTTCTGGCGGCGCTGTGGGGAGCGGAGTTTTACCGCCGCCGGGCCGAGGATCGCCCGAGGGATGCCGCGGACAGTGCGCGCCTGACATCGCCCGTTGCCGGGAAGCCGGAGGATTCGGGCGACTTGACGGCAGCCATGTCCGCGCCGTCCGTTCCCGGTTCGTTGCCGCCCAATCTGACCGTGGAGGACAACGAGTACTGGATTCGGATCAACAAGGCCCTTTTCAGGCTCTACCTGTACCGCGGGGACGAGGTGGATCGGGTCTACACGGTCGCCGTCGGAAAAAACCCCGGAGACAAGGAGCGCGCCGGCGACAACCGGACGCCGAACGGCATCTTCACGGTACAGTCTATTGAAGATTCGAAGGCTTGGACCCACGATTTCGGGGACGGCAAGGGTTCGATCAGCGGAGCCTACGGGCCCTGGTTCATCCGCCTCCGCACGGGGTGGCAGGGCATCGGCATTCACGGAACGCACGATCCGGCCTCCCGGGGGACCATGGTTTCCGAGGGCTGTGTCCGTATGCTGAACGACGAGTTGGAAGACCTGAAGAAGTTCGCGTTCAGGAGCATGAAAGTCGTGATCGAGGAAGAGTGATACGGAAGAGTGATACAAAAGGGGGGGCGCGGCGTTCATCATGAATAATCTCGATAATTTCGTGATCACCATCAGCAGGGAATTCGGAAGCGGAGGGCGGAAGGTCGGGGAACAGCTTGCCGGGGAGCTTGGGATCGCGTTTTACGACAAGTCCCTGATTCATTTGGCCGTGGGCAAAAGCGGCCTCGATCCTCTGACGATAGAAAAGGCGGAGGAGGAGGCTTCCAACAAGTTCCTGTTCAACCTCGCCATCGGCGGATACGCCTCAGCGGGTGTGTTCGCCCCGCTCAACGTGCCCCTCAGCGATCAGGTATTTTTCGCGCAGTCGAAGGTCATCGAGGAAATCGCCGAACAGGGCAGCTGCGTGATCATCGGGCGCTGCGCCAACTACGTGCTTCGCGGTCATCCGTGCCGCGTCAGCGTCTTCGTTTACGGAGAGATGCGGGACAGGGTGCGCCGGGTCGCGGAAGAATTCGGCGTCACGGAGGCCGAGGCCGAGGCGCGGATAACGAGGATGGACAAGGGCAGGGCGAACTACCACGAGCATTACACGGAGCAGAAGTGGGGTTCCGCGAAAATCTACCACCTCGCGGTCAACACCAGCTTCACCGGCATAGACGGCGCGGTGCGGGTGATCCGGGCGCTGGTCAGAAGATAGACGGTTGCGATCTGTCCTGAAAGAACCGGGCGGCCCCGCGAGGGGCCGCCCGGTTCTTTGCGCGGGAAGGAACGATATTAAAGGCGCGTATTGATTTGTATTGATTATCCGCTAACGCCTGCCGCTTTTCCGGGCGGCGAAGAACGCCGCCGCGAGGAACAGGCCCGCTCCGG
>JAISMH010000164.1 GCA_031276855.1 Synergistaceae bacterium | reverse complement strand
TCCGAACTCCGAACTCCGAACTCCGAACTCCGAACTCCGAACTCCGAACTCCGAACTCCGAACTCCGAACTCCGAACTCCGAACTCCGAACTCCGAACTCCGAACTCCGAACTCCGAAGGATTGTCAGGCATTTTCCCCGTTTTTGCAAGGGTTGAATTCATGATTTCCATTCGGTACAGCCTCCTGATTTATCACGATTTTGTCAAGACAAAACATATTTTTTCATCTTGTTGTGATTTTATCTTTTTTCCTGATTTCCGGCAAGGAGAGGCTTGAACGGATACCCAGGAGGAAAGGGGGTCTATAATAGCGTATATAGAAGCTGATTTTCCCTAACCTTCAATCAGACGCGCCCGCAAGAGCGCCCGTCCCCGCCCAACGGGCGGCCCCGTTCTCTCGCTTACATCACACCCATAACGGGTCCCAGGGCCCCCGGCCCTGGCTAGCGCGTCCAGGTGGGGGGGTAGAGGAGGAGAAGGATGGGGTAGAGTTCCAGGCGTCCGGCGAGCATACAGAGGGAGAATATCCACTTCACGGCGTCGGGCAGCCAGGCGTAGTTCTCGACCGCGCCGAGATGTCCGAGTCCCGGGCCGACATTCGAGAGGGTGACGACCGCGCCGAACACGGCCGTCACCATGTCCAGCTTGCCCTGACCCGTCGCGAGCGCGGCCAGCGTCGCCACGACGAGGATCGCCACATAGAGGGTAAAGAACGCCAGCACCGCGCTCAGCGCCCTGGACGAGACGACCGTGCCGTTCACCCGCGTGTGCGGGACGGAGCGCGGGTGCAGGAGCATTTGAATCTCCAGCCCGATACAGCGCAGGAGCAGAAGGACGCGCACGACCTTCAGCCCGCCGCCGGTCGAGCCCGCGCAGCCCCCGACGAACGCCAGAAGCATCAGAATGCTCCGCGCGAAGCGGGGCCACAGATTGTAGTTTTCCGAGACGAACCCGGTCGTCGTGATGAAGCTCGCCACCTGAAACGCCGCTCCGCGCACCGCGTGCTCCAGGCCGGAGAGATACGCGCCGCCCCACAGCATCGCGGCGACGACGGCGGTCGAGAAGAGACAAATCCCCGCGTAGAACCGAAATTCCTCGTCACGCAGAGCTTTGCCGCAAAAGCCCGTCAAAAACAGGAAGTGCAGCGCGAAATTGACGCCCGACGCGACCATGAAAAACGTGATGACCCACTCGATATAGGCGCTTCCGTACGCGGCGACGGAGGCGTTCCGGGTCGAGAACCCGCCCGTCGAGATGGTGCTGAAGGCGTGAATGAGCGACTCGAAGAGATCCATTCCCCCGAACATCAGAAACGCCGTCTCCAGCGCCGTCAAAAAAACGTAAACCCCCCAGAGACAGAGGGCAGTCTGTTGTACGCGGGGCGTCAGCTTCTCGGGCGTGGGGCCGGGAACCTCGGCCTTGTAGAGCTCCATGCCTCCGACCCCCAGGAAGGGAAGAACAGCCAGGCTGAGCACGATAATGCCCATGCCCCCCAGCCAATGGGTCATGCCGCGCCAGAAAAGCAACCCGCGCGGAACGGCCTCGACGTCGGTGATGACCGTCGCGCCCGTCGTCGTGAACCCGGACACCGTTTCAAAAAAAGCGTCCGTGTAGCTCGGCAGACAGCCGGCCAGCACATAGGGCAGAGCCCCGACAGCCGCGGCAATGACCCAGGACAGCCCGACGACGGCGAAGGCCTCGCGGATGCCGAGCTCTTCGTATTCTTTGCGGCGCTCGAAGAAGATCTCGCCGATCTTGCCGCCGCCCAGGGTGAAGAGCGCGAAGCTGACCCCCACGCCGCAGAGCAGCGACAGGACGAAAGCGCCGAAGTCCGCGCCCGCGTCGATGGCCGACCAGATCATGGGGAAAACCATGCAGATCGAGACCACCAGAGAAATGAAGGCGAGGACGCGCAAAACCAGCCTGAATTTCATGGCGGCCCCCTTAGCCGAAGAACTCCGCCGCCGCAGGCATTTTAGCGGTGGAGGCAAAGAGGATGACGTGGTCGCCCGCTTCGAGGCGCGTCGCCCCGCTGGGGACGAAGACGTTCTTCCGGCCCCGCGCCACCAGAGCCACGAGGACGCCCTTCGGAACGTTGAGTTCCTCCAGCGAGAGACCCAGGAGCGGGTGTTTTTCCGTCATCACGATTTCGAGCATCTCGGCGTCGATTTTTTCGATGATGGACAGGGCCTTGGAGTGCCCGGGATAGCGGATATGCCGCAGAATGACGGAGGCCAGGGCCTCGTTGGGATCGACCACGGCGTCCACGGGCATCCGGTTCGTCATGTCGAGGTAGAGGCTCCGCCGCACTACCGCGACGCACTTGCGCGCGCCCATGGACTTCGCGATGGCGCAGTAGATCAGGTTGACCTCGTCGGACTCCGTCGCGCAGACGTAGCCGTCGGCGGAGTCGATGCCCTCCTCCGTCAGAAGCGCCTCGTCCGCGCCGTCGCCGTTCAGGACGAGGACGTGCTCCAGCTCCTTCGCCAGCTTCTCGCACTGCTCGCGGTCGCGGTCGATCAGGCGAATCTCCACGCCCCGGAAGTCCGTGGAGAGCCTCTGAGCCACCTGAAATCCCAGCTTCCCGCCCCCGACGATGAAAACACGCTTCAGAGGACGCGAGACGTGGAGCTGGAACAGCGTTTCGAGCTTCCACGCCTGCTCGCGGTAGGACACGACATAGCAGAGGTCGTTTTCCCGAAACACCGTGTCGCCGTCCGGGACGATGTCCTCCTCGTCGGGGCGCTCCACGTAGACGACGATAGCGATGAGGTCGGGGTTCCTTACTCGGAACTCCTTGAGGGAGAGCCCTGCCAGCGGGGACTTCGCGGCGACGCGGAAGGCGTAGATGGCGGCGCGCCCTTCCAGAAGCTCGGCCGTGTGGATTGCGGTGCTGACGGAGAGCAGCTCCAGTATCTCCCGGGCGACGGAGCGTTCGGGCGAGATCATCATGTCGATGCCCAGGTCCTTGCCCCAGGTCGGGGAATCGGTGAACTCCAGCCCGCGCGCGCGGGCCACCACGCGCCGGACCCCCGCGTGTTTGGCGATCCAGCACGACAGAATATTGGCCTCATCCCGGTCCGTGCAGGCGATCAGAAAATCCACGCCGCACCCGTCCCGGACCCCGGCCTCGTACAGCACCTGGGGCCGCGCCCCGTTTCCGCGTATCACCCGCGCGTCGAGCTCGTCCTCCGCCTTCGCCGCGCGCTCCTCGTCCTGTTCGACGATGTTCACGTCGTGCCCTTCCGCCGAGAGAGTGGCCGCGATGGTGAACCCCACCTCTCCCGCTCCGACAACAATGATTTTCATAGCGCAAAGACTTCCTTTACCGCGGACATACCCGGCATCATACTCATCTCCCGGTTTTAATCGAAAACCAGCGACATTTGCCCATACGCCGTATGTTCGGAAGCAATATCGTTTGCCTCTTCCCGCGTGGAATAATTTGTCAGGAGCGCTTCCATTATCATGTTTCTGTTTGTCTCTTTCGCGCCGACAAAATAGAAGTGCTCCTGCGTTATTTTGTTACAGGCGCCCCAGATAAGGTCAATGTAAGGATTGTTTCTGTATCGATTAAAATCCCACGTGGACAGCATATACCTTACGCCGGATTTTGACAGGCACTTGAGGAGCGCGATTTCCCGGCTTTCATCCCAATTGTCGTAATAATCCACATGCCTTCCGATATAGGGCGGGTCGCAGTAGACAAAAGAATTTTCATCCGCCATGGCTATGGTCTTCTCGAACGACTGGCACAGAAAAATCCAATCGTTCGATTCGAGCATTTTCTCAAAATGTCTGACCTGATTGACAATCTTTGTGATATACGCTTTCGCGAAGCGCCGCGGCTTATGGCCGTAAGGGACGTTAAACTCGTTATGTCTGTTGAAACGAATCATTCCGTTGAAGCATGAACGGTTCAAAAACAGAAAATCCAACGGATCGTGTTCTGTATTGAATTTATCGCGGACATGGTAATAATGCTCTCCGCCCCTCTCAGCCAGCAGCGCTCCCTGCTCATGAAGGTACTCGGCGACCATGCATGAATTCAGCTCTCTGCTCTTGAGCCGGTTGTAAAAGCATATGATATGCGGATTCAAATCGGCAAAAACAGCTTTCCTGGGGGCGACATTCAACCCAACCACTCCGGATCCCATAAACGGCTCTATCCACAGGGTCGAATTGTCAATACGCACGTTCTCTTTTATCAGAGGCACGAGTTTCGATTTAATGCCCTGTGTCTTGAACGGCGGAATATGAATTTTAATGTTCCCCATTCTGCTTCACCTTCTTCTTCAGCAAACGGGGATTCATTATATCTCCCGGTAAGCCGCGGTAGGCAATATATTCTTCAAATGAAGACAATGCTTTGCGTTTTCCGTTTTTCGTTTCCACTTGAATCTTACCGAAATTTACCCAATAATCATCAAAAATTTCTTCTCCGGCTTTTGCAAACACACCGTTGCCTGCAAGAATATCATCTATGGACTGTATGCTTCCGATGTTTGCAGTATTTCCGCTGCCGCTTCTGTCGCTCGCGATTTTCCATTTTTCGGCGGCAAAAAATATAAAGCGGTTGATGACGGACGGAATCTTCAGAAGTTCGCCAATGGAATAGCTCTGAATTTCAACGCCTTCGGGCAGCGTCGCTCTTGAGTATATTATTCCCAGACAGAAATGACCGCTGTATTGGTTGTAGGGATATTGAATATTTTTCGCGCTGTCGCGATTGACAAAATATCCTCCATGCGACCCTAACGTAAAGCCGTTGCAAAAACCGGGATAATCATCAAGAAGATACGTCGTTTTCAAATCAACCGCAAACTTAACAGATTCATCGTCCTTTTTTATAAAAGTCAAATCGGGATACCAGTTTTGAAATGAGGCAAGTTCAATCTTATATCCGATTTTCCCGGCAAAATCCAGGAAATGAGGGAACAAATGCAATTCCAATATCTTCGATATAACCTTCGTATCAGCCGATATCGTGTATATGTTCTCAAAAATATCTATGAAACCTTTAATTGTCCACTCGTCGTTTCGAGCGATGAAGGTTCCTGACAACTCCGCAAAGCCGTCGAGCAACGCGGCAAATTCGTTTTTGACCGTTTCATTTTTCACCGACAGCATCCCCCATGCGTCCCTATCGGGGACCAGGCGGCGCGGAAACGCGCCAGGGAACGGGCCTTTTTTCCGCTTTCGGGCTCGGCGCGTTCGGCGTCCCCGCTCCCCGCGGCGTCGGTCATCTCGTAGACGAAGGCACGGTCTCCCGGCGCCGCGCCGGTCGGCGTCCCGGTTTCTCCTTTTTCCTCCCTCACCCTCACGAGAACCGTGTCGCCGAACTTCGCGCTGGCGCGGAACTCCGCGTGGATCTCCCGGATGCCCCAAGCCAGCGGGTCCAGAGGCGTCGCCTCAAAGGCCCACTCGAAGTAAACGGCGTTGTTGACGTGCCCGTTGGCGTCCAGATCGTGGAACCGCACCGGAAAAAGGCGCTCGCTCACCGGCGCCGGGGCGCTATTCGACGCGGGGCCCGACAGCTTTGGGATCGCCGGAAAGTCCGGGTCGATCGGGGGATCGTCGGCCACGCCGGAAAAAATCTCCGGCAGATGCTGCACGGCACGCACCGGACGCCCCGCGGCGAGGTCGATCAGCACCCAGGAGGTCTTCGCCAGCACCAGGGTCTCCGCCTCGTTCGACGAGGAGAACACGCGAAAAACGCGCAGCGTGTAAAATCCATCGTTCAGCGTGTGCCGGGTCTCGATCGCGACGTCCTCGTCGATTCCGGGCAGGCGCCGGACGACCTCCAGAGAGTAGCGCAGAAGCACCCACGCGTAGCCCCTTTTCATCAGAGCTCCGGGCGAGCCCTCCCGGTCCTTTACGGCGAGCCCCGCGACGTCCTGAAAACGGTTCAACAAAGCGCGCAGCTTGATTTCTCCGGCGCAGCCCGCCTCCGACGGCATGACGCTCAGATCGTGCCTGTACATTCTTCCAAAACCTCCCGCAATGCCTCCCAAAAAGCGTCCAGTTCATCCGTCGTGTTGAAATACCCCAGCGAGACACGAAGACTTCCCTCGGGAAACGTCCCCAGCTCCCTGTGGGCCCGCGGCGCGCAGTGCAGGCCCGGCCGCGTCTCGAAACCCCGCTCCGCGAGCGCTCCGGCCAAAATTCCGTTGTCGAGAAGCCGCCCTTTGCCGGATTCCGCTTTCTCATTCATATTTATTATATTTACAGAAAACACCGGCAGGCGCCCTTCCATCGTGTCTCTGCCCTCCGCCGTTTTATTGCCGTAAGACAAAACTCCCAACCCGCGCGGCGCGAGGCTCCGGCGGAAATTTTCGAGTCCTTGCAGAAAATACTCCCCCAGCGCCCGTTCGCGGGCGGCGATGTTTTCGATTCCCGTCTCCGCGATCCAGTCGAGCGCCGCGGAGAGTCCCGCGATGCCCGGCAGGTTCGGGGTGCCCGCCTCGAATTTGTCCGGCATGTCCGAGGGCTGGGTCTCCAAATGCGAGTAGCTGCCCGTGCCGCCCTCGATCAGCGGCGCGACGCGCTCGGCGAACTCCGGGTTCCAGACGATCCCGCCGATACCCTGCGGACCCATCAGGCCCTTGTGGCCCGTGAAACAAAACGCCGCGATTCCCAGCTCCTCCACGTTCACCGGAACCACCCCGGCCGTCTGCGCGCCGTCCACCACCAGAAAAATCCCGCGCTCCCGGCAAAAATCCGCAATCTCTCGGAGCGGCTGAATTGTACCACAAACATTACTCCCCCCATTCACCACCAGGGCCGTAGGCCCTGGACCCGTTATGGGGTCTGAGGGGGGTGAGTTTGCGGTTCCTCCCGTTGGTCGGAGAGAAGACGCTTTCACGTCATCAGAGAAAAAACCCTTTATCGCCCCAACCCCGACCAACGGGAGGGCGCCTTCTCTCGCCTCCACCAAACCCATAACGGGTCCAGGGGCTAAGCCCCTGGTTACGGAGTTGTGTTGGAGGGGGGAGAGGAGGATGCGGGCGTTGGGGGAGTTGCGGACGAAGCCTTTCAGGACGACGTTGAGGGCCTCCGTGACGTTCGCGCAAAAGGTGACGTACCGGGGGTCCCGGCCATAGCCGCCGAAGAGCTCCGCGATTTTGACCCGGCAGTCCATGACGAGGTTCATCGCCCCGATGTCCCGCGCGGACGCCGCGCCCCGCGCGAGGTTCGCCCCGCCGCGCGTCAGAAACTCCGACATGGCCTCCGCGACGCGCGGCGGTTTGGGCCACGTGGTCGCCGCGTTGTTCAGATAAGCTCCCGGCATTTTACGGGAAAACCTCCGTCTTGATCATGATTTTGAACGTCGTTTCGGGCATATGCCGCCCCATAAAAGCAAAAAAGAAGCAAAAGAGAAGCAAAAAACGCCCTTCCAAGTTTCAGTCTCGTTATATGTTATCATTCGTTTGGCGTTATTTCGGGCGTCGTCTCCCGAAAGTTCGCGGACTTATCCACAAAATTTACGGACTTTTGTTGTGGATAAGTGTATAATCGGCCGGAAGGCACTGGAAAGGGCCTCTTTTTTGTGGATAAGCTCCGTGGATTTCCGTCAGCCCCGCTCCCTTCCGTGTCCGAGCAGAGGTGAAGATATTGCAAAAGGAATTAGAGGCACTGTGGCAGGAAATTATGGACAAGGCAGCCCCGAACCTCCCCGGAGGCACGGCGGAGCTGTGGCTTAAATCCTGTCTGCCCGTAGAAATCGAGAACGGCCGGCTCGTTCTCAACGCCGCCAACGTCTTCGCCAGAGACCATATCATGAAAAACTTTCTCGGCGAGCTGAACAGGGCCGCCGAGAGCATAGACGGGCTCAACTCCATCCGGTTCGAGACCCTCGACCGGCCGGAGACCCCCGAGGACAGAAACGGCGACGCGAACGAAAAGGAAGAAGCCCCCGAGCCGGGCCAGCGCGCCGGAAGGGCGGGCAGGACCCCCTCGGCTTCTCCGATTCAGAAAAACGGACTGAACCCGAACTACGAGTTCTCCTCGTTTGTCGTGGGCAAGTCGAACCGCCTCGCGCACGCGGCGAGTCTCGCCGTCGCGGAGACGCCCGGCGAAGCCTACAACCCCCTTTTCATCTGGGGCGGAACCGGCTTGGGCAAGACGCATCTGATGCACGCGATCTGCCACCACGCTTTGGAGAAGCGAAACGGGCTGAAGGTCGCCTACGTCAGCTCCGAAAAGTTTCTCAACGAGTTCATCCAGTCCATCCAGACGAAGCAGACCGCCGCGTTCAAAAGCCGGTACCGCAGCGTGGACGTGCTCCTGATAGACGACATCCAGTTTCTGGGGGAGAAGCACTCGAGTCAGGAGGAATTTTTCCACACCTTCAACAGCCTTCTGGAGGACCGCAAGCAGATCGTCATCTGCTCCGACCGGTCCCCCATGCAGATGAACATCGACGACCGCCTGAGGAGCCGCTTCAACTTCGGCCTCGTGACGGACATCCAGCCGCCGGACTTCGAGACGCGCGTCGCCATCCTGCAGAAAAAAGCCGAGCGGCGCAGTTACGACATTCCGCCCGAGATCATCGACTTCCTGGCCCACCGCATCCCCAGCAACATCCGGGAGCTGGAGGGCGCGCTGAACCGTGTCATATCCTGCTCGGAGCTGTCCAGCGAGCCGATAACCATCGAAAACACCGGCAACTGGCTGAAAGACGTTCTGAGAACAGACACGCGGGCGCCCGCGACGATCAGCGGCATACAGAACCTCGTGGCGGAGCATTTCGGCATCAACATCGAGGACCTGACCAGCTCCAAGCGCACGGCGGAGATCACTCAGGCCCGGCACATCGCGATGTACCTCTGCCGGGAGGTCGCGGGGCTGGGCTTTCAGAGCATCGCCCTGGCCTTCAAAAAGAAGGATCACACGACGGTTCTCCACGCCTACAACAAAGTCGGGAAGGATCTCAAAAACGACATCTCCATCAACAACACTTCTATCCGGGAGATTGTGGAAAAAATCAAGAGCAAGCTGTGAACCGGCCGTGGACAGGCCGGGAATAACAGGGGGATAAAAAACGAGAAAAAAACAAACCGAGGCGGCATTCCGCCGGAACGGCCCGACCTGTTCCGCTTCATCCACGTCCGGGCCACAGGGCTTTCACAGGGAATTCACGGGAAGCGGAACCGGGCCCCGCAACGCTCCGGCCGGCTTATCCACAGGATAGCGTCCGCCTATTACTGCTCTTACTATTTTTTTTAAGAAACAAAACAGTAACAGAAGCGAAGAAGTGGAAGAAAAAGTGAATGCGAAAAAAAGTGGATCAAGAGAAAGTGAATCAAGAAAAAGTGAACGAAAGGCCGGATCATAGTCTCCGCTTTTCCAAGTTTTTCCAAACGCGCAGGAGGAGAGAACATTGAGGATAGACATTTCCCGCCCGGAGTTTCTCAAGGCGTGGCAGGTGGCCGAGAGGACCAGCGGCACAAAGAGCACGATCAGCTCCCTGGCCGGGGTTCTCGTAACGGTCGAGAACGGCGGGGTCCGCCTTTCGGCCACGGACCTGCGAACCTCGGTTTGCTGCGTGGCCGAGGGCGTCCGCGCTTCGCAGGACGGTTCGGCCATCTTTCCTGTGAAGCTCCTTGGAGAGCTTTTCAAGAAGGCTCCGGCGGACGTTTTCAGCGTCGAAATCAAGCAGGAAAAGGGCGTTTTCATGGCGGGGCGGAACAGGACGCGCTTCATGACCTGGCCGGTGGACGATTTTCCGAAGCTCCCGAAAAGCGACGGGGCGGAGCGGCTCTGCGACGTTTCCGCTTTCGAGTTTTCGCGGATTCTGGCCGAGGGCTCGGTCGCCAGTTCCCCGACGGACGATTTTCCGAAATACTTGGGTGCCTGTCTGCTTCAGCTCAAGGACAAGGCGCTTCGGGTCATCTCGACGGACGGGCACCGGCTCTCGCTTTCCCGGTGTCTCTGCGAGGAGGAGGGCGAAACGGACCTTCTGATTCCTATCGCGCCGCTCCGCGAGCTCCAGAGGCTTCTGGGGGCCTTCAACAGCGGCACCGGCGCCAAGCCGCTGCCGGACACTCTCGTGCGCGTTCTGTATGACGGTTCGATGGTCTGGTTCCAGATGGGGGGTATCGAGTTTTCCGTTCGCCGTGTGGAATCCTCGTTCCCCAACTACGAAAAAATCCTCAACCCGGACAGCACGACGACGGCGCTGGTGAAGCGCGCGGATTTGCTTTCGGTACTCGAGCGCATCGACATCATCGTTCGTTCCCATACGCGGCTTGTCGTGCTGCACCTGTCGCCGGGCGGAAACATCCGCTTTTCCGGCAAGGCGCCGGAAATGGGTACGACGGTAGAGGAACTCGACGCCGCGATCGATGGGGAACCTCTGAAAGCGGGCTTCAACGTCGGGTTCCTTCAGGACGGATTGAAGTCCCTCGGCAGCGAAAGGGTCAGAATGAACCTGAACGGAGAGGCTGGGCAGATGATCCTGCGTCACGAGAATACGGACGACTTCCTTTACATGCTGATGCCGGTTCGCATCGACCCGCAGGATCTGATCGACGAGGAGGAAGAAGAAGAAGAAAGAGAACCCGGGAAAATTTCCGAAGTCGATATGGAAACACTGAATTCATTGAAAGAGTTAAAAGAAATCTCAGGGTCGTTAGGGCCGCCAGGGCCGTAGGCCCTGGACCCGGGGTGGGTTTGGGTGGAAGCGAGAGACCGTGCCGCCCGTTGGGCGGGAGTGAATGTTCTGCCTGAAAGACGAGCAACACTTACTCCATCCGACCCATAACGGGGTGCAGGGGTCCGCGACCCCTGCGAGGTAATTAATGAGGCTTATTGAGACGGCTTGGAGATGTTTCAGAAATCTGGAGCCCCGGCATCAGGAGTGGTGTCCGGGGCTCAATGTTGTTCTCGGTCCGAACGGGTCCGGGAAGACCAACCTTCTGGAGTCGCTCAACGTGCTTTGCGGATGGGGCGCCTTTGACGGGGGGAAGCTCTCTTCGCTGGCGGCGTGGGACTCCGCGGACGGACGGGCGTTCCTTGCCGGGCGGACGGGGGGCGAGCGAGAAATCGAGGTCGAGGCCCGGATCGGCGCGCGCGCGAGCCTTCGGGCGGGAAACGAGAAAATCACCCACTCGGCCCTGCGCGCGCTCCTGCCGTCGCTTTCTTTCCTGCCGGGCGACGTCGGGCTTCTGGACGGGCCTCCCGGCGCCCGGCGCCTTTTTCTGGACAAACTCTGCGCGCTCTGCTCCCCGCTCTACGCCCGGCGCCTCGCGGAATACAAGCAGCTTGTACGCCATCGCGCCGCGCTATTGAGACCTTACCGGGGATCCGGGGGACTCTGTCCCCCGGTGATGGGTCCAGGGTCGCAGACCCTGGTTTTCGAGGCGACGGCCGTGCCGCTGGCGCGGCTGGGGGGGTGGATTCGGGACGTTCGCCGCAGAGCTGTCTTTCTTTTGGCGGAGAAACTTTCTGCGGACTTGGAAAACGGCCTCCTTTCCCTGCTTCCCCGCGAGGTCGGGCTTTCTCTGTCGCTTCAGGGGACCTTCGGCATTGCGGACGCGGCGGAGGACATGGGCAGGGCTCTGGCCGCGAGCCTCGAGCGGGAACGCCGCGCCGGGACGGTGCTCGTGGGGCCGCACCGCGACGACCTGCTCTTCTCCTGCGGGGAGCGCCCCGCCTCTCTGGCTCTGAGCCGCGGACAGAAGAGGCGCGTGGTCATGGCGGCGATCCTGGCCGCCGGACGTCTGATCGAGGGGACACTGCGGCTGAAGCCTATTCTGATTCTGGACGACATTGCGGCGGAACTCGACGCGGAGGGCAGGGAACGGATGGGCCTGGCCCTGGCCGGAACCGGCTGGCAGGTATTCGCCTCCGCCGCCGACCTGTCCTCCGCCCCCTCCGGCGCGGCCGCCGGCGCGCTCTGGCACATCCGTTCCGGCCGCATCGAGGAAGGGCGGACGCCGTGATGTTACGGGAAACGCTGTGATGTCATGGAAAGACAGGTGGGAAGTGCGGGCGGGGTTGTTTCTGGCGAGTCAGAACATTTCCATGTTCGGGTCGTCGGTCGTCGGCTACGCGATTTTGTGGCACGTCACGCTTGCGTAAAAACCGCCGCACTGTATAAACGCGGCGGTCTAAATTGTTCAAAAAGAAAGTTTCGATACGCTTTTACTGTATTATTTCTTACGGTTGCATTTACTCATTCCAAGCTGCAGTTACTTTTTCAATCGGCCGCCGGGGCAAAGACACCGTTGTCCAGAAAAGCGTGTCCTTTGAAAATGGCCTTTTTTTCTTTGATCATCAGTTTGAGCGGTTCGAGACTGTCGGCCAGGTACGCGAACACGACCGGAAAAATGTCCTGGTTGACGAGAAGGTCCTTGTCGTACTTCGCGGCCCGCTCCGG
>JAISMH010000156.1 GCA_031276855.1 Synergistaceae bacterium | reverse complement strand
GCTCGTATGCCATGCGTATCGCCTCCCTCGCGCCGATTATCTCCTTCAACAGTTCTCTGTGCTTCGGGCTGTTCGCGCAGACCAGAAAAATTGCCCACATTTCCGCGCCCGTCATCGCTCCGACGGGCTTTTTCAGCACACGCTCCAGTTTCGAGAGTTCCACAAACAGAATGCTTACCGCGTCCGTCAGTTCCTCGCCCTCTTCGTTCCGAAAGCTGAAACGGCTGAAACAGTTTTCCCTGTTCTCAAAGACCGTGTAACCGCAGAACGTGATCTGGTACGTCCGAGCCAGCTTTCCATACGAAACGCCGACTCCTTTCTGGCTGGAGTGCAAATCGCACGCGTTGTAGATCGCCCGGTTCTTCATGCTGCTGTGTCCGCGCGACAAACTGTCGCCTTCCATCGGCTCCGCCTGCATTTCGACCTCGACCTGGCCGCCGCCGTCTATTTCACAGCTCACGTCGAACCGTTCCCGTTTCTCCAGTACGTCGCTGATGGGAAGTTCGGTGTTCCGCACCGTCGCCTCTTTCACGGGCAAACCGATATTGGAGGCGATAATGTCCCGCAGACAGGGCCCGGCGTTCGGGTGGGTCAGCAGCGTCTTGAACACGCCGTCGTCCGACGGCGGAAGAATATCGGGAACTTCGATTATATCGAGAGAGTCTTTGCGCACCGTGTCTCACCTCCCGCTCATTATATCGCAGCCGTGAGACGGCACTGCAATGTTTCGTTTACGCCCCGCGCGCTTCCGAGGTTACGGCGCAAAGCGCGATGGAGTGGAATTTTTCGGACGCGGAGGAAGCGCGCGACGTGACGACGACGGGGATCTTCGCCCCGACGATAATGCCCGCCATTTCCGCGCGGGCGCTTATCGTCAGGCTTTTGCCCAGCAGATTGCCCGCCGTCAGGTTCGGCGTGACCAGTACGTCGAAATTGCCGCAGTGGGGGCTTTTGTACCCCTTGTGCGCCGCGATGTCGGCCCTCGCCGCGACGTCGTAGGAAATGGGGCCCTCCACGACGCAGCCCGGGATCTCCCCCCGCCTGTTCGCCTCGGCAAGCGCGTGGGCGTCCACGGTCTCCACTATCTTCTCGTTCAGCTTCTCGACGGCGCAGAGCACCGCCACCTTGGGGGTCTCGTAACCCATGCTCCGAAGGGTCTCCACGGCGTTGAGGATGATGCCTTTTTTCATTTCGAGATCGGGATAGACGACCATCCCGCCATCCGTCAGGGAGATCAGCTTGCGCTCGCCGGGGATCTGGAAAAACGCCAGGTGCGACATCAGCCCGCCCACTCCGGGGCGCTCCAGATGCAGATTGTTCCGGCGGTCCACGACGGGCTTCAGGAGGTCTTTCGTTTCGAGCCGCCCCTTGATCAGGAAGTCGCCCTCCCCCGCGGCGATGACCTCCACCGCGCGCTGAGCAGGGTTCTCTCCGCCCGGCACGTCGATGATCCGGCAATCGTCCGTGTCGAACCCGAGGGCCTTCACCCGCTCCGCTATCTTCGCGGCGTCGCCCGTCAGGACGGGAAACGCGATACCCTTCGCTCTGGCCTCGAACACGGCCTCCAGAACGTGGTCGTCCTCGGCTCCCGCCACGACGCCGCGCCTCAGTTTGGGCGCGGCCTGTGCCTTCTTCACCAGTTCCTCGAAATTTCTGTACTCCATTCCAAAATCCCCCCATACTTTATTTATTTTTTATATTCAGTGCGAAAAATAATTGATAAACCAGACGATACTCGGCAGCGCCACCAGATCGATCAGAACCGCGCCGCAGAGGGGCACGATTAAAAAAGCCTTGTAGGACATCACGTTGTGGTATTCGCAGGCCGCCCGCATCATCGAGACGGCGCTCGGCGGCGCTCCCAATCCGTGCCCGACGAAGCCGGAGCAGATGATCGCAGCGTCGTAGTCCTTTCCCATAACGGGGAAAAGGACGAAGATCGTTATGACGATAATAGCGAGGGTCTGCGCGACCAGAATGAACAGGAGGGGCAAGGCCAGCCCGTAAAGCTCCCAGATTCTCAGGCCCATCATCGAGACCGTCAGGAAGATGCTGACGGAAACCGTCGAGATCAGATCCAGAGCCCTGGGGTGTATCTGAACCCACTTCAGTCTGTCGTTCAGGTTGCGGAATATCACGGCCAGGAACATGGCGCCGAGGTAGCCGGGAAGGGAAAAATGCTCCCACCCCTCAATGCGGGCGATCCGGTCCTGCAATCTCCCGGCGGCCCAGCTGCCCAGCGCCATGAGGGCGAGAAGCAGGGCCAGAGTGTGGATGAATTCATGAATTTCGATACCGTCGCTCCTGTTCGTGCTTTCGTGATAGCCCTTATAAAGCATGTCGTAGCTGGTGGCGAGCTCCAGACCGTGACGGGCGATGAGCCATTCCGAGATGGAGGCGCTCATGATTCCGCCGGCCATGAGGCCGTACGTAGCGGACGCGATGGCGACGGCCGTGGCCCCCGTCACGCCCATCGACTCCGCCATGGGGCCGAAGATGACGGCCAGATTGTGCCCTCCCTCCAGCGAAACCGCTCCGGCCATAACGCCGAGCACCGGGTGCAGACCGAAGAGGCTGGCGAGGACGACTCCCAGCACGTTCTGAAAGAGGGCGAGCCCCCAGCAGAAGAAGAGGTAGAAGAGGAGCGCGCGCCCCCCTTTCCGTATCGCCATGAAGCTCGCCGTCAAGCCGATCCGCGTGAAGAAGATGGCGACCAGAGGGGTTTGCAGCGACTGGTCGAAGCTGATCGCCGCGATTCCCGGGTAATAGAGACAAAACGCGCAAAACGCCATGCAGAGGCCGCCGGCGACGCCGGCCGGAACGCAGAAACGGCGCAAAAAATGGAATTTTTTCCTCAGGTGAAGCCCGAGAACGAAAAGCGCGGAGGCCAGCGCCGCGGTGAACACGGGATCGAGACTTAATTTGAGAAATCCTTCGGCAGCGTCCCACGTCATAACCGATCGTTCCTCCCGATTTTTCTGTTCTCTCTCGGCAAAAAAGCGAGGCGAGACCGGACAACCCCGATTCTCGCCTCTATTCTACCAGCTTTCTCCCGCCAGCGGCTATTCTTTATTCGATCAACATTCAAGCTCAGGGGGGCGGAGTTCGTTCGCCCAAAAGCGGACTCACTGCCCTCCCCCGAGACCCCCTGGCCTATCGGATTTCGATGGAAATCGCTTTGTTCGTTTTCTGTTCTTTTTCTACGGAGATCGTCAGGATGCCGTCCTCCAGACCGGCTTTGATCCCCTCCGCCTTCACGTCGCCCAAATAGATGCTCCGGGCCATCGAGTTCAGGCGCCTCTCCCTGTGGATGTAGTTCTTCTTTTCCTCTTCGACGTTTTCTTCCTTTTTGACGGAGATGGTCAGTTTCCCCTCGATCAGCTCCAGAGCGATCTCTTCTTTCCTGACGCCGGGAAGCTCCGCATGAATCTTGAACTCTTCGGGGGTCTCCTCGACGTCGATCTTGAAGGTGTCTTTTGCGAGGCTGCGCCGGATTTCCGTCCCTCCCGTGAAAAAGTCGTCCAGCACGTTGTAAAAGTCCTCGAATCCCGTGGGCAATGCCGCCGCATACTTCCGATTGAATGGAATAAGTCCCGCCATAATCAACAACCCCTTTCAAGTATGAATTGCATTAGCACTCATATGAATTATATTAGCACTCAAACTTAAAGACTGCTAATATAATAGCACCTGTCCTTCCTCCGTCAATAAGTAAATCACGCAGAAGCGAAGCCCCGAATTTTGGATACAATAAGGCGGAGATTACGACACTTTTGGGGGGTGATGGCATGCCTGACGTCTATGGACTTATCCTTGCCGGGGGCAGCGGCGTGCGGCTGTGGCCCCGTTCTCGGGAGGAGCTGCCCAAGCAGTTCCTGTCCCTGCTCGGGGGAAAGACGATGCTGCAGGAGACCGTGACGCGAATGCTGTCCGTGCTGCCCATGGAGCATCTGCACGCCGTGGCGGGTTCCCGGTGGGGAGCCCTCGTCGACTACCAGGCGCGGGAGGTCGCCCGCGTCCCGGAGAATTTCCTGATCCGGGAACCGGCAGCCCGCAACACCGCGCCCGCGATTTTGCTGGGCTGCGAGTTTCTGAGGCGGAAGGGCGCGGGGGACGGCGACGTCATTGTGGCGGCGCCCAGCGACCACCTTGTGAAGGACCTCGCCGCCTTCAAAGAGGCCCTGCACAGGGCGGTGCGGGCCGCCGGAACGGGGTGCCTGGTCACTCTGGGGGTCACGCCGAACCGCGCCGAGACGGGGTTCGGCTACATATGGCGCGGAGCTTCCGGCGGGGACTGGTACGAGGCCGGCCGCTTCGTCGAAAAGCCCGACGCGGCGCGGGCGCGGGAGTACGTGGAAAGCGGAGAGTATCTCTGGAACAGCGGTATTTTCGTCTTTACCCCGGAGACGCTCTGCCGGGAGCTGGAACAGGCCGCGCCTTCCCTTTTTGCGGAGGCACGGAAGGGGTACGACGCGCTTCTGGAGAACTTCGAGGCTCTGCCGTCCGTGTCGTTCGACAACGCCGTCATGGAACGGGCCGAGAGAATCGCGGTCGTGGAGCTGGACGCGGGATGGTCCGACGTGGGGTCGTGGGATCTGCTCCATGATGTCCTGGAGAAGGACGGCGCCGGCAATGTCCTTATCGGCGACGTCCTTCCCCAGGACAGCGCCAATTGTTTCGTGGACTCCCGAGGCCGCCTGACGGCCCTCGTCGATGTGAACGACCTGATCGTCGTCGATTCGCCGGACGCGCTTTTCATCGCCGGACGCGGCTCGTCCCAGAAGGTGCGCGATGTCGTCGAGCGGCTGAAGGCGGCCGAGCGCAAGGAGGCCGTTCAGGTCGCGGAAAGCGCCCGTCCGTGGGGGCTCTACAAGGTCATCTGCGAGGAAAAACGCTTCAAGGTCAAACGCCTCATCATCAACCCGGGCAGGAGACTGAGCCTGCAATACCACCACCACCGCAGCGAGCACTGGATCGTCGTCCGGGGTACGGCGCTCACCCTCATCGACGGCAGGGAGCAGTTCGTCCACGAGGGCGAGAGCGTTTTCATTCCCAAAAACGTCCGCCACCGCCTCGAAAACCCCGGCAAGGTCGATTTGGAGATCGTGGAGATTCAGGGGGGGGAGTACCTGGGGGAGGACGACATCGTCCGCCTGGACGACGACTTCCGTCGGGCGTGAGCGGAAACGGGTTCTGAAAAAGTGCTGACGATACAGCTCCGCAGGTTTTATTTCCCGGCTGCGGAGCTTAAATAAAAAAATATAAAACAGCTTACAGCTTAAACTGATTCGAGGCATCGAGCAGTTCGCGCGCTACTTGGGCAAGTTCGCGGGAAGCGCTCGATATTCCGGCTACCGACGCGTTCTGTGTCTCGGTGGACGCCACAACCGACCGCGAGTCTTCCGATATCGCGCGGCTCGCGTCCTTCATGTTTTGGGCGGAGTCGGCTATTCTTGTGACCTCGGAGGATATTTCGCGCATGGTCGATACCTCTTTTTGCAGCTTTTCGGCGCTGTCGATGGAAATATCGACGAGCTCCGCGAACGCTTTTCCGCTTTTCTCCATTATCGCCGAGCCCTTTCGGGCCTCTTCCATGCTGGTTTTCATAGTTTCCACCGCATTGCGTGTTTCGGACTGGATATCCGCGATCAGTTTCGCTATTTTCTTGGCGGCCGCGCTCGATTCTCCGGCCAGTTTTTTGACCTCGCCCGCAACCACGGCGAAACCGTGCCCGTGTTCTCCCGCGCGCGCGGCTTCTATGGCGGCGTTCAAAGCCAGCAGGTTCGTCTGACTCGAAATTCCCGAAATAGTCTCCACGATCGCCCCGATTTCGTCGGAGCGATCTCCGAGTGTCGTCATCACTTTCGAAGAAACGCTCACTTCGCTTTCCACGGTGTTCATCTGCGAAATCGCCGTCTCTATGAAAATTCCTCCCGCACGCGCTCTCGTGACCGACGCATTCGAAGCGTGCGCCAGGCCCTCTATTACGGCCGCTTCGTTTGTGATCAGGCCGGACATGGAATGTATCTTTTCCGTCATGGACACGATTTCATCCCTCTGTGCGTCGGATCGGCCGGACGCTTTTTCCATGCTGAAGGCTATCTGCCCGCTCTCCTCCGCGGTTTCGCGCACTCTCTCGTCGAGGGTGTCTATGGAACCGGCGAGCGCTTCGGCCGACTCCCTGATACGCGAAATTATTTCCTTCAAGCGATCTATAGTTGTGTTGTAGTGTTCGGACAGTATTCCGAAATCGTCGCCCGAAAATACCCTTGCCGTCACCGTGAGATCGCCGTGCCCGACGGCCTCGGACACTCTGAGCAATTCGTCCGCCGAACGCTTGATTCCGTTCGTAAGAACAAGCGTCACAATGACCGAAAACGCTGTCAGAGCGGCCAGCATCGCCATCGTGGAGTTTCTGGTGGAACTATAGAGTTTGATGCTCTGTTCCATGCCGCTGGAACCTCCGCGGAGGTTGTAATCGGCCATATCGCTTATGACTTTCTCCAGTTCCTCGTACAATTTCTGGGAATCGATCCGCGCGAGTTCGCAGGCGGCGTCCGCGTCGCCGCCGTCTATAAGGGAGATCACCCTGCCGGAGACGTCATTGTACTCCTTCCAGCGGGCTCTTATTTTATCGATGGCGTCCAGATCCTGCCGGCGCTCTTCCTCGCTGCCGTACTCCAGCGCGAGCACCTCTTCCCTGTAAACGCTCATCATCTCCTCCGCGTCCTTTGCGTGTTTTCCGCGCTCCGTTTTCAGGGCTTCGAGGGCGTCCGTCTTCCCGAAAGCGGCGTTGATGACGTACAGCAGTTCTTTTCTTCTGCTGGCGTCGGCGTTCAACTGCAAGTCGTGCGACTGCCACAACCCCCCGGTCCACTCGTTGGCGTCCTCTATCCTGAAACTCATCGCCGACAGCGCCCTGATAACATAGAGCCCGAAACAGAAATTCAACAAGACAACCGCGGAGAAGCTCAGGATCAATTTTGTTTTAATACTGATGTTTTTCAAAATCCAACCTCCTGTCATATCATCTTTTCTCAGAACCTGTTCAATCCCGTAAACGGAAAGGACTCGACATAGGATTGTCTCATCCACAATTCACCTCTCAATATCTTCTGGCCCAATTTACCCCATTTTCGGAGATTTGCAAAGATATTGCGCGTTCAAAGATATTGCACGTTCAAAAGAAAGGGAGCTTAAACGTTAACAATAATCCTAATTATAGTAAAAATTACCTGGACGGAGGGCGGCTCTGTGGTACAATACTTGCGGCAGAGCGTTCACGGACGCGGAACGGGCCATTTTCGAAGGGGGAGTTTTTGTGCTTAAAAAGATTATTGTCTTGAGCGTGCTGGCCGTCTTGTGCGCGGGAAGCGCGGCGTCGGCCGCGCCTGCGGCGGGAGACGTCATCGGGGTCATCGACTTCCAGCAGGTCGTTTTCAAACACCCGGCTTTCGAGGAAGCCACCAAGCAGCTTCAGCAGACGAGAAGGCAGAAGGAAAGCGAGGCCAAGGCCATGGCGGACAAGGAGACGGAGCCCGCGAAAAAGGCTCAGGCCGTCCAGACCAAGCGCATGGAGCTGGTTAAGGAAGAGCAGCGCCTGATGGAGCCCATTTTCAAGGAGTGCCAGGAGGCGGTTCGTGTCGTGGCCAAAAAGAAGAACATCACGCTGGTTCTGGAGAATGCTTCCGTGTACTTCGGCGGGGCGGACATCACGGAGGACGTGATCAAGCAGGTGATACTGACCAACGCGAAGAAGTGACCGCGGAAAGCGCCCGAAGGCAATAATTCGGATAAAACCGTTTTTTATTAAACAAAAGATTTTTTTGCTCATCACGCGCCTCCCGTCCGACGAGACGGGAGGCTTTTGCTTTCCGGCACCCGCCTGATCTGTGTAAATACCCACTCATATCTCGCTTGACGCTGTGCGGAGCGTTTCTATACTCGAAAAGGACGGCGCGCGACCCGGTCAGGGTACGCTTCGGCCGCCGGCCGACGAGTCAGGAGGGGTTATACATGCAGTGGTTCAAGAACTTTCGGACGTCCACAAAGATAATGTTTCTCGTATTGGTCATGATTTTGCTTATGCTGGCCGTTTCCTTTTCCGGCTACAGGATCGGCGGCTTCATCACGGACCGCATGCACGACATGTACAAGAACTTCGCGGAACCGGCCATCATGATGACGGAAGCGAAGGCGCTCGCCATCCAGAACAGGCGGCTGGTGCTCACCCTGGTCTCCGCGGCCAGCGAGAGCGAAATGAACGCCTGCGAAACGGAAATCTACGAGAACAGGAAGGTCATCGGGAACCTTATCGGCGAGTACGAGAAAACGGAAACCTCCGAAGAGGGGAAGCGCCTTCTCGCGGAACTGAAATCCTCTCAGGAAGAGGCGCTGAAGAAGCAGAACGAGGCGATAGCCCTTGGGAAGCGGCCTGAGAATGCCGCGAAACTCAATACCCGCCTGAAAAAGGGAGGCGACATCGACGCCGCGCAGAACAAAATGCTGGACGCCTTCAAGAAACAGGCGAAATTGCTCACGGAAGAGTGCGAAGACGCCTACGGCGCGGCGATGAAGGAGGCCCGCAGGGGCATCGAGTACATCATGGCCTACTCGGCCGCCGCCATTCTGTTCGGCGTTCTGTCCGGCGCCCTGATCGCGCGCATGATCACGGGCCCCATCTCCAAAATTCAAAGAAGCGTCAAGCTGTTTTCCGAGGGAGACCTGTTCAGCGCGTTTCCGACGCAGGGCAGGGACGAGCTTGCCGTCATGGGCAGAGGGCTTCAGGACATGGCCGACAACCTCAGGGACATCATCGGCTCGGTCAAGGACGCGGGCGGCGAGATCGCCCGGACCGCGCAGGAGTTTTCCTCCCTGGCCGAGGAGACGAACGCCTCGGTCGAGGCATTCCACTCCCGGGTGGACGAGATGGGCGAGAACCTCGACGCGCTGGCGTCCAGCGGCGAAGAGGTCAACTCCGCGGCCGAGGAGGTGGCGGTGGGCGCTCAGGCGACGGCGCAGAGGGGCACCGACATCGCGCGTCAGGTGGAGGACGCGATGAGCGCCGGCGAGAACGGCACGTCGTCCGTCCGCAGCGCCGTGAAGGGCATCGAAAAAGTCGTCATGCACGCGTCCGAAACGGCGCAGAGCGTGCAGGAACTGGGAGAACGGGCGCGCCAGATACAAAATTTCGTCGCCCAGATCGGCGGCATCGCGGACCAGACCAACCTGCTCGCGCTGAACGCCGCGATCGAGGCGGCCCGGGCCGGTGAGGCCGGGCGGGGATTCGCCGTCGTGGCCGAAGAAGTCCGCAAGCTCGCGGAGGACAGCAACGTGGCGGCGAAGAACATTCAGGAACTCGCCAAAACCATAACCGCCGACCTCGACAAGGTCGTCTCCATCTCGCTCGATAACGCGAAGGCCTCGCAGGAGGCGAAAGACCTCTCCCGGGAGACGGAGGGAACCATCGATGCCATGATAGCCTCTCTCAGGAACATTGCGGGCGGCACGCAGGATCTCGCCGCCGTCTCGCAGGAACAGGCGGCTTCGAGCGCGGAAATCGCGGAGGCCGTGCAGAAGATAGCGTCGAAGGTGATGAGCGCCGCGGATACCGGGGACCGCATCCGGACGGGAGTGGGAGAAGTCGCGGCGGCCGCGGAAAAAATAACGCGCGGGGCCGACGACCTGTCGCAGCTGTCCGTCAATCTGCAGGACCTGCTGACGTTCTTCAAACTCGGAGGACGGACTCGGTAAAGCGATTCCGCAGCAATCAAAAAGATCGAATATAATTCTGGAGGGAATATTGTTGGTCGGGCAGAGGTGAGGGGCGGCGATGACGGAAAAGCAGGCGTCTGATGAAGAGCTTTCTAAAAAATTCCATAAGGAATTTTATAAAGAATTAAAGGCGGCGTTCGGTGATGGGGTCTTGGAATTGCACGACTCCCTGGGTTCGACGCAGACGCGCGCGCACGAACTCGCCCGCGGCGGCGTGAGACGGGCCCTTGTGGCCGCCCGCGAGCAGACGGCCGGGCGCGGCCGCCTGACGCGCCGGTGGGAGAGCCCCAAAGGAGGGGGGATTTACTTTTCCATCCTCTTCCGTCCGTCTCTGCCGTCCTCGAAAGTTCACCTCGTGAACGTCGCGGCCGCCCTTTCGGTCTCGGAGGCCGTCCGTTCTCTTTTGGGCGTCGAAACGTCACTCAAGTGGCCGAACGACCTGCTGCTCTCCTGCTCTTCCGCCGATTCTTCCGCCGGGGCGGGACGGGACGCGGTGGACAGGGAAACGGGCGGGAAAATATGCGGCATTCTGTCGGAAAGCGTCTTCCGCGGAGCCTCGCTCGACTACTGCATCACGGGCATCGGAATCAATTTTTATGCACCGAAGGGGCGCAGCCCGTATGAA
>JAISMH010000060.1 GCA_031276855.1 Synergistaceae bacterium | reverse complement strand
GGAAAAATAAGAAGACGGCCATGAAACGGGAGGTTCCTCCGAAAGGGGGAGCCTTCTGTTTTCAGTCAGGCCGTTCCCGCCAGTTCGAGCGCCGCTCCGAGGCGGCGCATCAGGGTGTCTTTCAGAGGGCCCGCGTTTTCCAGAGCCGGGTCTTTTTCGAGCAGGAGCGCCGCCTCTTTCCGGGCCAGCGCCAGCAGCTTGTAGTCGCGCGTCAGGTCCGCCACCCGAAAGTCGGTCACTCCATGCTGACGGACGCCACAAATTTCGCCCGGCCCCCTCTGCCGAAGGTCCATCTCCGCGATCTCGAAGCCGTCCGAGGAAGAGACCATCGCGTCCAGCCGCGCCGCGCCCTCCGGCGTGGGCTTCCCGCACAGAAGTACGCAGTGGCTTTCCCCGCCGCCGCGCCCCACCCTGCCGCGGAGCTGATGAAGCTGCGCCATGCCGAAGCGGGAGGCGTCCTCGATCACCATGGCCGTCGCGTTGGGAATATCGACTCCCACTTCGATGACGGACGTGGCGACCAGAAGGTCGGTCTCGCCGGCGGCGAACGCGCGCATCACGGCCTCTTTTTCGCCGGCGGGCAGCTGTCCGTGAATCAGCGCGGCGCGCAGGTCCGGAAGGTACTCTTTCAGGCTTTGAAACCGGGAATACGCGGCGCTCAGGTCCAGTTTTTCGCTTTCCTCGATCAGAGGGCAGACCCAGTAAACCTGATGCCCCTGCCGCGCCGTGTCGCGGATGAACGCGAGAAGGCGGGCGAAGTGCTGCCGTTCGGAGGCGCGCAAAAGGACGGTCCTGACGGGTTTTCGGCCCGGCGGAAGCTCGTCCAGCACGGACACGTCGAGGTCTCCGTCAATCGAAAGGGGGAGGGTCCGCGGACTGGGCGTGGCCGTCATCACCAGCACGTGGGGAGCGCGCGTTTTCGCCAGAAGGGTATTTTTTTGCAGAACGCCGAATCGGTGCTGCTCGTCCACGACGACCAGCCCGAGCTGTTTGAAGCGAACCTTCGCCCCGAAGAGCGCGTGGGTTCCGACAAGGACCCCGGCTTCGCCGGAAGCGGCCGCGCCGAGTACCCGGCGCCGTTCGCCCCGCGAAAGGGAGCCCATCAGAAGCTCGGCCCGAATGCCGAGTTCCGCAAGCCACTCTTTCAGTCTGAAATAATGCTGTTGGGCCAGAATTTCGGTGGGGACCATGAAGGCCGTCTGAGCGCCGCTGTCCGCCGCGATGACGAGCGCCGCCACGGCGACGAGCGTTTTGCCGGAACCCACGTCGCCCTGAAGAAGGCGGTTCATCGGCGTCTCCGAGGCCATGTCGGACGCGACTTCCCGGATGACGCGGTCCTGAGCGCCCGTCAGGGGAAACGGCAGGGACCGAAGGAAGGCGTCGAACTTCTCCCCGGGTTTCCCCCGGACGAAGGGCGCGTTCTTCTGCGCCGCGAAATGTCTTTTTTTGCGCAGCAAGAGCCCTGTCTGCAAAAGAAACAGCTCGTCGAAGGCCAGGCGGGTCCGCGCCCGCCGCCAGCTCTCCCGTCCCCGCGGGCGGTGCATCTCCAGAATGGATTCCCGCAGGTCGGCAAAACCGAGCCTCCGCCGCATTTCCGGTGGGATGTAATCGCATACCCGAGACAGGCAGAGCTCCAGCGCCGAGGAGACGATACGGCGGAGCCATTTCGGGGAAAGCCCGGCCGTCGCCGGGTACACGGGCACGATGCGCCCCACCGATTCCGGGTCGGATTCGTCCAGCACCTCGAACTCGGGGCTCGTCAGCTGAATGCCGCCCCGAACTTCCACCTTGCCGTAGAGCGCGACGCGCGTCCCCGGCGTCAGGACACCTTCGAGCCTGGGCATATTGAACCACACCGCCCGGATAAAGTCTCTGCCGTCGCTGAGAAGAACCGAGGAAATTTCGAGTCCGCGGCGGGAAGAAGAGGAAGAAGAACGTTTCTCGAACGCGGCCACCTCGGCGACGACGGACGCGACGGAGCCTTCGGTCAGGGCCGAAAAGGGGGTGATGTTCCGGCGGTCCTCGTAACGGCGCGGGAAGAAGAACAGAAGATCCTCCGCCGTCCGGACGCCCAGCCGCGACAACGCGCGCTCCCGAACCTCGCCCACACCCTTGACGAACCTCACGGGAAAAGAAATGTCAGATCCCTCCGCAAGGAAAGACACTAGAAAATGACAACCTCTTCTTTCATTTCCTCACTTACCGCTTCCTCATTTCCCGTTTCTTCGTCTTCCGCTCTCCCGTTCACCTCGAACAGTTCCGCGGAGGAAGACAGGAGGCTTTCCCCGGCCTCCGTTCCGCTCTCGCGGCCGGAGACGATTTCGATTATTTCCGGCGAGGACTCCGCGGCGGATTCCTCATTTTCATCTGCCGATTCTTCCCGAATTTTTTTGAGGAAGCCGCCGCATTCCGACAGAAGATCGCCGAAGTCCCGCAAAAAACGTTCTTTCTCGGAGCGGAGAGCGGACAAGACGCGCTCGTTTTCCTCAATTTCGCGCCGCGTCTTCCCGAGCATCCGCCTCGCCTCGAGACGGGCGTCCGCGGTGATCTGCCCCACGCGGTCGTTCGCCTCGGCCATGCGCTGTTCGATCTCCTGATCCAGATTCTCGAAGCGCCTCTGGATCTCGGTGCGCATCCTCTCCGTGTCCTGCGCGATCTGCGCCGCAGAGACGCGGGCGGCCGCGATGATCGCCTCGGCCTCTTTATTCGCCTCGTCAAGGCGCGGACGCGCCTGTTCCTCAATTTCCTTCCGCTTCGCCTCGGCCTCGGCCAAAAGCGACGCGGCCCAGCGCTCCGCCTCGTCCCGCTTCTCCTGAGCGGCTTTCTGGGCCGTGATGAGGGCGTCCTTGAGCGTCTCCTCCATAGACTCGTATTTTTTTACGGACTCCTTGAGCGCAAGGACGCGCTTCTTCTGTTCGTCAATCGCGCTTTCGTAAGCCTTCACGTCTTCGATGATCTGAGCCATAAATTCCTCAACCTCGGAGACGGCGTATCCCCCGAACGACACCTTCCTGAAAACCTTGCGCTCGATATCCCCGGCGGTTAAAAGATCCGACATTCGCTATTCCTCCTCGGCCCACCACTGGAGCATCCCCTCGCGGGGCGTAATCAGAAAAAGAGACGAGCCGATGCGCTCGATCAAACCCTTATGGGCAAAAGCGACGCCCCCCATGAAATTGATGAACGCGCGCCCTTCCTCCATGTGCTCCGCCGGCAAACCCTGCAGATCCAGAAGCACCATCGCGCCCTCCAGCAGCGCGTCGCGCAGGCGGAGCTTTATCCCCTCCGACGGAACACCCTTGAAGAAAACCAGCTTGGGAGTCTCGGGCCTCTTCCGGGGGTCCTCCTTCTTTCCCCTGCTTTTTTTCACCGTCCGGGGCGGTTCTTCTTCGTAGTCCAGGAATTCGTCGTCCTCTTCTTCGTAATTGTCGCCATAAAATCCCAAAAATCGCAAAAAATTACGCACTCGGCTAATCCTCCCGAAATAAGATAACGGTCGTGTCCGTTTTTAATATCTGGGGCCAAAGAGCGCCGTCCCGATTCTCACCATCGTGCTGCCCTCCAGAACGGCCCACTCGAAGTCGCCGCTCATTCCCATGGAGAGAACGGGCAAAGGCAGTCCCGAACGGAGACGGACCCGGGAAGCCATTTCCCGCAAACCGGCGAAGGCGTTCCTTATCCGCGCCTCGTCGTCCGTCAGAGGCCCGATCGTCATCAGTCCTTCCAGCTTCAAATGCGGGCAATCCAAGACACCGTCCGCCAGCTCGGAAATTTCCCCGGGGTCTATTCCCGTTTTGCTGGCCTCGCCGGACGTGTTGACCTCGACGAGAACCGAAAGGGCACGTCTCGCCTCCCCTGCCGCCCGATTCAGCGCCCGCGCCAGCTCCACGGAATCCACGGAGTCCACCGTGTCGAACAGCTCCAGGGCCTTGCGGACTTTGTTGCCTTGCAGATGGCCGATCATGCGCCAGACGGCCCCGGAGCCGGCCGGCCAATCCCGCTTCTTGGAGGCCGCTTCCTGCACCCGGTTTTCCCCCAGCGCGTCCACCCGCGGAGCGGCTTTCAGCATTTCCTCCACCGAACGGGTCTTCGTGACGGCAACCAGCTTTATCTCCGAGGCCTCGCGGCCGGCGCGGGCCGCGCTTCGGGCGATTTTCTCCCTCACGGCGGCGATTCTGTCCTCGATTCTGTTTTCGATTCGATCCTCGATCGTTTTCACCAAAGCATAACGGCTCCTTCTCTGACCTTGTCCACGTGACGCACGACCACGCTGCCGGGCATGATGCCCTTCGTGACGAAAAAGTTGTACTCGTCGATCGGGAACCCCTCTATGCCGGTAAACTCCGTCGTTCTGCCCTCCACGAGAAGTACGCCCAGCTTCCCGTCGCGCAGGGCAACCGCCGTGTCGGGAACCGAAACCCCCTGCCAGTTCGCCGTCAGAACGCTGCACGAAAAAGACCGCGTCGTCAGAAGGGACGGCGGGAAAAAAGGCAGCGTGAGATACACCTTGATCTTCTGCCCGATGATCGAAAAAGCGCGGACCGCCGCGCGCTGGGTCTTGCCGTTCGGCTCCGTCCTGATGTCGATAAAATCGCGCCGGACATCCCGCTCCAGCGAAACGGTTCGGTCGAGATAGGCGATGCAGCGCAGGTCCTGAGGCTGCGGCACCAGCTTTCCGAGGAGATCTCCGGCCTTCAGGCGCCTGCCGTTCTCCACCGGCTTGGCTTTTTCAAAGGCGGGAAATTGGGACACCCCGGGCCATAATTTCGAATAAATCCAGTTTCCCTCCTGCCCGTCGAGGGCCGGGAAAAAGTACCCCGGCGTGCCGGCTCTCACCGCGGCGCCGTCCACGGCGGCCACGGCCTCCCCTTTCGCCACCCGCCTCGGCAACGGCGAAAGGTAGGTCACAACCCCGTCCCGCGGCGCGGCGAGTACCTGCTCGTCCCACACCAGAACGCCATCGAGAGGCAGTTCTTCGACGTACACCACCGCCGCCGCCTGCACGACATCGGGGTGCAGCGCGTAGTAGTCGTTCAGCCAGAGCAGGTACATCGCCACGCCGGAAACGACCACGATCAAGGTCAGGATGCCGTAAAAAATCTTCTGCGGCAAACGCCATCCGCCGTCCGCGTTCGCGGCGCTTTTCGTCCGCTTTCCCGCCGCGGCCGGGCCGGGCCTTCTGTAGTCAGCCATCGTCGTCAGCCATCGCGCTTGTTCCGGCGGAGTTCCGCGAAAGCGTCGTGATTATGGATACTCTCCGAGCTGGAGACCGAAATGTCGTACCAGGTTATCCGATCGTCCCGGTTCAGTTCGACGGCGAGGTCGCGCACCACGTCCTCCACAAAGTGCGGGTTGGCGTAAGCCCGCTCCGTCACGTATTTCTCGTCTTCGCGCTTCAGCAGGGTGTAAAGGGGCGTGGAAGAGGAGCGCTCCACCATCTGGATCATCTCTTCAAACCAGACCAGTTCCCTCATGCGCACCTCCAAGCGAACCGCCGCGCGCTGGTTGTGCGCGCCCGCCGACGAAATTTCCTTCGAGCAGGGACACAGCGTCTGAATAGAGACGCCCACGCCCGTCACCATGTCGAAAACGTTTTTCTTGTATATCCCGTGAAGGCCGGCCTCGTAGCGCATGTGACTCGGAATGCCGGAGACAGGGGCCCGTTTGCGCACGAAATAGGGAAACTGAAACTCGATCTCCGCCTCCGTCGCGTCCAGCTTCGAGCAGAGTTGTTTCGTCAGAGACTCCAGCGTCGCCGGCCCGATCTTTCCCTTGTACTCTTCCAGGGTCTCGATGAAGCGGCTCATGTGGGTTCCGCGGAATTCATGCGGCAGCAGGACGGACATGGAAACCTCCGCCACCGTGTTCTGCGTCCCGCTGTCCCGGTCCATGACGACGATCGGATAGCTGACGCGGCGTACGCCCACCCGGTCGATGGCGACATTGCGGGAGTCCCTTTCCTGCTGTACGTCTTTCAATTCTCCGTCCTCCCGCCGCTCCGCAGAATACCGACGTCCTCCGCCCGCAGGACGGCGCAGCTGGTGCGCGTCTCCCACACCTCGACGGAGAAGAGGGCGCAGTTGGGGCGCAGAACCTCTTTTTCGATCCGGTCCCAGACCCACAGGGCGATATTCTCCGCCGTCGGCTGTTCCAGAATATCGTTGATATAGGAATGATCCAAGCGCGATACTACCCGTTCTTTCACGGTTCGGGAAAGTTCGGTGAAGTCGAGAATCATTCCCTCACCGTCCGGCGCCCCCTCCAGGACGACGGCCAGCCGGTAAGTGTGCCCGTGCAGGGCCTCGCACTTCCCGTGGTAACGGACCAGATTATGCGCCGCGTCGAATGTGAATTCCTTGCGAAGTAACACTCTGCCCTCCCACCGATATATTCATAAAAAATATATTCCTAAAAAACCCCCGATGGGAATCGGACACAGGGGGTTTGAACGATTGCGGCGCTATGTGCCCGTGCTGCCGAAACCTCCGGGGCCGCGCTCCGTCTCGTCCAGAGCGTCGGCCTCCAGCCAGCCGACCCGGCAGACGGGGGCGACGATCATCTGCGCGATACGGTCGCCCGGCCGCACGGAGAAGGGCGCGTCTCCCAGATTTTGCAAAATCACCTGAATCTCCCCGCGGTAGTCGGCGTCTATCGTACCCGGGCTGTTCGGCAGAACGATCCCGTGCTTCAGGGCGAGACCGCTGCGGGGCCGCACCTGCGCCTCGTACCCGGCGGGAAGCGCGATACGGATGCCCGTCGGGACAAGCGCCCGCTCGCCGGGCTGCAGAACGCGCTCCTCCGCCGCGCGAAGATCGACCCCCGCCGACGCCGGAGTCGCGTAGGCGGGCAGGGGAAACTCTCTGGCGCGCCCGGTGCGCACAATGGACACCGTGACGCCCGGCGCGGGATCGTTCGGCATGAAGGGCTCAGTCCCTTCGGGGTCTTCCGCTGTAAGAAGAGCGGTGATCGGAAGGACGATGGTCGGGCCGGCCTCCCCTGTCGTGGCGCTCGCGGTCGCGCGAGTCGCGCGGACCACCGGCCGGGGCGTTCTCGGCGATGCTTTCGATCAGGTTCTCGCGCTCGCGCTCGTCGGGCAGGCAGTGCGCGAACCCCGCCTCCGCCGCCCGCGCCTCGTCCCCGACGATGCGGCGCCTCGTCAGGTTCACCCTTCCCATGTCGTCGATCTCCTTGACCATGACCAGAACCTTGTCGCCGGGTTTGAACACGTCCTCCACTTTGGGAATCCGGTGCGTGCTGACCTCGCTCAGGTGCAGAAGGCCCTCTTTGCCGGGCAGGCACTCCACGAAAGCGCCGAAGGTCATGAGGCGCGTGACGGTGCCGCAGTAGATTTCGCCCGCCTCCAGATTTTTGGTCAGGCCGCGGATGATCGACAGGGCCTCGTTGACCTGAGCCTGGGTCGGACCGGAGATGCTGACGCCCCCGGAGTCTTCGACGTTGATCTTGACCCCCACCCTCTGGGTGATGCCGCGGATCGTCTTTCCGCCCGGGCCGATGACGTCCCGGATTTTTTCGGGGTCGATGGAGGTTTTATAAATGCGCGGAGCGTTGGGGGAGAGGCTGTCCGGCGCGGAAATACAGGCTTCCATTTTTTCGAGAATCTCAAACCTCGCCGCCTTTGCCTGGCCCAGGGCGCGCTCGAGCACCGCCCTCGTGATGCCGCCCGCCTTGTTGTCCATCTGAAGGGCGGTCACGCCGTCCCGTGTCCCCGCCACCTTGAAGTCCATGTCGCCGTAGTGGTCTTCGAGTCCCTGAATATCGGTGAGCACCTGTATCTTGTCGCCCTCTTTGATCAGCCCCATCGCGACGCCCGCCACGTGCCTGCGCAGAGGAATCCCCGCGTGCATCATCGAAAGGCTGCCGCTGCAAATGCTGGCCTGAGAGCTGGAGCCGTTCGACTCCAGAATGTCGGAGACGACGCGGATGACGTAGGGAAATTCGTCCTCGGAGGGAATCACGCGGCGCAGGGCGCGCTCGGCCAGCGCGCCGTGCCCGATCTCCCGTCTGCCGGGGCCGCGCATCGGGCGCACCTCCCCCACCGAATAGGGGGGAAAGTTGTAATGCAGGATAAACCGCTTCGCCGGCTCGTCCAGCTTGATTCCGTCGAGAACCTGGTCGTCCTCCCCGACCATGCCGAGCGTGGTCACGGCCAGGGACTGCGTCTCGCCCCGCGTGAAAAGAGCCGAACCGTGAACGCGCGGCAGCACGCCCAGCTCGCATTCGATGTGACGCAGCTGGTCCATGGCGCGCCCGTCCGCGCGGACGCCCTCGTTCACGATGACGGCGCGCATGATTTTTTTGAGGCGCCTTCCCACGCAGGCGGCGACGTAATCGGCCCGCCCCGGATGGGACTCCGCGAAGTGCTCCGCGGCGCGTCTGGTGATCTCCCCGATTCTCTCGGCACGGGGCTTCTTTTCATGGATGCGCACGGCGGCGCCGATCTCCGGGTCGAGGTTCGCCTCGATCCACGCGTCGATCTCGGGATACCGCTCGGGCGCGGCGACCGCGATTCCCGGTTTTCCGACCTCCGCCTTCATCTGCCGGAAGAGGGCGATGAGCTTTTTGATTTCGCCCTGGGCCAGTTCGATGGCGTCGACCAAAATTTCCTCGGAGACCTCCCCGGAGCCGGCCTCCACCATGGTGACGCCGTCGTCGTGCCCGGCGACCAGAAGGTCGAGCAGCGATTCCGCCATCTGACCCTCGGTCGGGTTGACGACCAGCTTGCCGCCGATCAGTCCGACGCGCACGGCCCCGACGGGACCGCCCCATGGAATGCCCGAGATCGCCAGAGCCGCGGAGGCGCCGTTGATCGCCAGAACGTTCGGCGGATAGATCTGATCCACGGACATGACCGTGGCCACCACGTGCACCTCGTTGCGCATTTCATCGTCGAAAAGGGAACGGATCGAGCGGTCGGTCACGCGGGCGCTCAGGATCGCCGACTCTGTGGGGCGTCCCTCCCGCTTGATGAAGCCGCCGGGAATTTTTCCGGCGGAGTAATACCGCTCCTCGAAATCCACCAGCAAAGGGAAAAAATCTATCCCCGCCCGTGCCGTTTCCGTCATACATGCCGTGGTCAAAATGACCGTCTCGCCATGCGACGCGACGACCGCCCCGTTGGCCTGTTTCGCCACCTTGCCCGTGCGAAACACCAGCGGCATGTCGCCGATCTGCACGGAAAACTCCCTTTCCATTATGTACATTCCTCCTTAAAAAAATCTCTTCACTCCTTGTAGACAGGGGTTAGAATAACACAACATAAAATTTAGGTAAACGTTCGGGTTCAGAGAACGGAATCGAGGACAAAATAAAGAGCGGGGGTGTATTAAGTAACCTAAATAGTGTATCATTATGAAATTGAGTGATGCCGTGCTTTACTGTACTCTGTTACATTCTTCTGTACTCTTTTGCATTATCGTTTTCGAAGGGGGGGAATTTTATGGCATTGGTCATCTGCGTACTATGCAAGCGGGCATTTATGAACAGTCCGCATTCTGAAAACGTCTGCCCCGAATGCAGAGAGAAAATGAAAAAAATTTACAGCACCGTCCGCAACTTTCTGCGCGACCATGAAAAAGAAGTCTACACGATATACGACGTGAGCAGAATACTTGGCTTGGAACTCAAGAGCGTCGAGGGTCTCGTCACGATGGGGCTGATCGAAACCAGCAAAGTCGGAAAACACGTGTTCGAGAAAAAAAGAACCTCGAAAGTGAGGCCGCTCGACGCCGAACTGGCAAAAGAGATCCTCAACAGCAGAAAAAGCTCCATGCACGCCTACGAGAAAAAACAGGATATCGACTGGGAGAAAAAAGATTCCAAATGAGGCGGATATGAGACTCGAAGAGCCGAATCGAAGTTTTGCGGGAAGCCCGCCCTGCCTGAAAATGGTTTTCGCGGCCGGCGCACGGAAGGCGATGGACGCCCTGACGCGGCAGGGCGCTTCCAGGTACGGGCACATGCCGCGATTCGGCCGCGCGGAGAATGAATACTGCCGGATCCGCGAGGAGATACGCTTCGCCTTTTCAAAATACAACAAAACGACGGTGCTGACCCGCTGCACGGATACGCGTCCGCCACGCGGGGAATAACCGGCCCCTTAAATTTTGATGATATTCAGGTTCAATATTCAGGCCTTCGGGTTGACTCGGGAGGATTGTGCTGACTTGGGAAAAACTGGCTTGGAAACGCGCGGAATCGGCCCGCGTCAGGCGCGAAGAGAGCGCAACCGGTGCCGGATGTCGGCGTTCGGGTGTATCGGGGTGCTGTTTTTCGTCTTTTTCTGCCTTGCCTCCGCGGAGGCCGCGCCCGCGAAGAAGATGAACAAGGCGGAATACGACGTGGTCGTCGCGGGAGGCGGCATGGGCGGGACCGCCGCCGCGATACAGGCGGCCCGGCTGGGGGCCTCGGTGCTGGTCGTCGAGCCGAGCGGCTGGATAGGCGGCCAGGCCGCGGCCGCCGGCGTCTCCACGATGGACGACCTGAGCCGCCAGTCCAGCGGACTCTATCTCGAATTCATATCGCGGCTCAGGCGCTACTACGATTCACGGCACAAATCCATGGGAACCTGCTATTGGGATCCGCGAAGCGTCGCCTTCGAGCCCTCCGTGGGACAGCGGGTTCTTTACGACATGCTTTCGGAAGCCCGCCGCTCGGGGAAAAACGCTCCCGACATCCGGCTGCGCTCCTCCGTCGCGCAGGTGACGCGCGAGGGTGCTTTCGTCACGGGGGTCACGGTACTCGACAAAACGAGCGGAATAAAGAACAAAATCAGGTGCCGCGTCCTGATCGACGCGACCGAATACGGCGATATTCTGCCTCTGGCGAAAGCCGAATACAGAGCCGGAAACTCCGTCTCTCCCTTCATCAATCAGGACGCCATGATTCAGGATATAACCTGGGCCGCCGTGATCCGCCACTATCCGGGCGGCATCCCCCCCCATCTCAGGGCGCGGCGTCCTCTCCCCGGCTACTCGGAGGCCCGGCGGAACTACGAAAGCTACGTGACGGCGGGCGGGCTGAATTTCAAAGGAGTCTACCCCGTACGGCTTCCCGTCAATTTCGTCACCCACAACGCCTATCGGGGGCTGCCCGATTCCTCCACGCCATGGAGCTACGACGGCCAGCCCCAAAACTGGAAGTTCATCGCAAAAAGCGCCGTCAACTGGGGAAACGATTATCCGGGAAAGAGCGCCTGGAACGGGCGTTCGGGGCTGCCGGTCCGGTATCTGGAAGACCCGGCTCTGCGGGCGCAGGCGGAGAAAGACGCCTTCATCAAGACGCTGCACTTCATTTATTATATCCAAAACGAGCTGGGCGAAAACTGGTCGGTCGCCGACGACGAATACGAACTCCCCGAACCGCCGGCCGCGGCCGGAGAGCTCCCGATGGACTGGCTGGAAATCGCGCGCCGGATGCCCCCGATCCCCTACGTGCGCGAGTCCCGCAGAGTCATCGGAAACTACACGCTGACGTCGTCGGAGCTTCTCAGAAACTCCCTGAGTTACCGCGACGGGCAGACGAGCCATGAATTCGCCGACGCCGTCGCCATCGGCGGGTATATTCTGGATCTGCACGGCGCGAACACGGATTCGGACATGGAATGGGAGATGGGGGAAAAGGCCGCTTCCGTCGTCCTCAACCGCCCGCGCGGCCCCTTTCAGGTCCCTCTGCGCGTCCTGATCCCCAGGGACGTGGAGGGCCTGCTCGCCGCGGAGAAAAATCTTTCGATGTCCCGCCTGGCCGCCGGGGCGCTGCGCCTCCAGCCCATCTGCATGATGGTCGGACAGGCGGCCGGGGCTCTGGCCGCGCTTTCCGCCGAGTCCGGCGTTCCCCCGCGCGAGGTTCCGCCCGCGAAGGTGCAGCGCGCGCTGCTCGAAGCGGGCGTCGCCCTGTCGCTCTGCAAATACTCCGACGTGCCGCCGGAGCACCCCTTTTACGGCGCCGTCCAGCTCTCGAACCTGTACGGCCTGCTGAATCCGATCGAGCCGCCCCACGCTCCGTCCTACAACATCAGCGACCTCGACGACCCCGTCCTGGCCATGGCCATCATCAAAGGCGCGGACAAGGGGATTTTCGGCGTCGGGGAACTCCTGTCGCGGGAGGAAATGGTCTCGATGCTGAACAGGGCCCGGGCCGCCTCGAAAACGGCGGGAGGCCGGGATCTCTCCGGCGGCGAATGGCCCGAACCGTCCTATTTCGTGTCCCGCGGGCTCTTTTCCGACGCGGTTTTCCAGGCTTTCGGATTCGGGAACCGGCCTCTCCCCAAAAATCGGCGCCGCTTCGAGATACCCTCTACGCATCGTTTCGCCGAGGCCGTTCAGACGCTGGATGTCTTCGGCATTCTGGATGTTTTTCATGCGGAGCGCGATTTCCGTCCCGCCCGTCCCCTCACCCGCGGCGAGGCCGTCGATATTGTGATGAGAGCCATGACCGCGGCGCCTTAATCGCGATAAAGCGTTATCAGAGCGCGTGTTGAACTCCTGTTTTTCGTGTAGAATTCAAGTGTGCCCTTCCCGAAACAAAGCGGGCCAGCGGAGTAAGTATTATGTATATGCAGAGGATCAGAGAACTGAAAGGAGTGTTCCGAACATGTTCACCAACCGCCAGCTCGACGACGCAATGCGAGTCAAATTGGAGTTTCCCGACGGCCTGCCCGAAAAAATTGTCTTCGACCCTAAGTACCGCCGCGCCCCGAATAGAGGCTATACCCTGAACGAACGGGAAACGGTCCTGGCGTTGCAGAACGCCCTGCGCTACATCCCGGAGAAGTTTCACAAGGAACTCGCCCCGGAGTTTCTGGAGGAACTCCGCACCGTCGGGCGAATTTACGGTTACCGCTTCCGCCCCGCGGGACGGCTCCAGGGAAAACCCATCGGCGAGTACAGGGGACTCTGTACGGAAGGCCGCGCCTTTCAAGTCATGATCGACAACAACCTCGACTTCGATGTCGCCCTCTACCCCTACGAGCTCGTCACCTACGGCGAGACGGGGCAGGTCTGCCAAAATTGGATGCAGTACCTTCTCATCAAAAAATATTTGGAAATTCTGACCATCGACCAGACCCTGGTGGTCGAGTCCGGGCATCCTCTGGGGCTCTTCCGCTCCCACCCCGGCGCGCCGCGCGTCGTCATCACGAACTCCCTGATGGTGGGGCTCTTCGACAACCAAGCCGAATGGCACCGCGCCATGCAGCTCGGCGTGGCGAACTACGGCCAAATGACGGCCGGAGGCTGGATGTACATCGGGCCCCAGGGCATCGTGCACGGCACGTTCAACACGGTTCTGAACGCCGGGCGCCTGAAGTTCGGCGACAAGCCGGACGTTTTGAAGGGAAAGCTCTTCGTCACCTCGGGGCTCGGCGGGATGAGCGGCGCCCAGCCGAAGGCCGCCGACATCGCGGGCTGCGTGTCCATCACGGCGGAGGTGGACGCCTCGCGCATCGAGACCCGCCACAGCCAGGGCTGGGTCAGGGAGATCGCGGAGAGCCCCAAAGAGGCTTTCGAAAAGGCGCTCGCTCTGACGAAAGAGGGCCGGATCAGCTCCATCGCGTTTCACGGTAACATCGTCGACTTGCTGCAGTACGCCGTGGACAACAAGATAACGATCGACCTGCTTTCCGACCAGACGAGCTGCCACGCGGCCTACGACGGCGGCTACTGCCCGGCGGGAATCACGTTCGAGGAGCGCACGCGGCTCCTGCGGGAGGACCCCGCCGCGTTCCGCAAGAAGGTGGACGAAACCCTGGCGCGTCATTTCAAGCTGATCCGGACGCTCGTGGAGCGGGGGTCGTATTTCTTCGACTACGGCAACTCCTTCATGCGCGCCGTGTTCGACGCCGGGGTGAAGGAAATCGCGAAGAACGGCACGGACACGCACGAGGGCTTCATCTTCCCGAGCTACGTGGAGGACATTATGGGGCCGCTTCTGTTCGACTACGGCTACGGGCCCTTCCGCTGGTGCTGCCTGTCCCGCGACCCGGAGGACCTGCGGAAGACCGACAAGGCCGCGATGGACTGTATCGACCCCGACCGCCGTTTTCAGGACCGGGACAACTGGGTCTGGATTCGCGACGCGGAGAAGAACGCCCTCGTCGTCGGAACGCAGTGCCGCATTCTCTATCAGGACGCGGAGGGCCGCACGCGCATCGCGCTGAAATTCAACGAGATGGTGCGCAGCGGGGAGATCGGGCCGGTCATGCTGGGCCGCGACCATCACGACGTGTCGGGTACGGACTCGCCCTACCGCGAGACATCGAACATCAAGGACGGCAGCAACATCATGGCCGACATGGCGACACAGTGCTTCGCGGGCAACGCCGCGCGCGGCATGAGCCTCGTGGCCCTGCACAACGGCGGAGGCGTGGGCATCGGCAAGGCGATCAACGGCGGCTTCGGCCTGGTGCTCGACGGTTCCTTCCGCGTGGACGACGTCATCCGCAGCGCCATGAGCTGGGACGTCATGGGCGGGGTGGCGAGACGCGCCTGGGCCCGCAACGAGGGGGCTCTGGAGGTCTCCGCGGCCTTCAACTCCAAGCGGACGGGCGAGCACATCACCCTCCCCTACATTGCCGACGAGGCGTTTCTGACGGATTTGGTAAAGGTGAAAAAAGCGGGCAAATGAGAATAGGCGTTGCAAGTCGTAAATTGAGGGATAAAACCATGGTTTTTACGGATGTATTTTTATGTAAAAATATAATACGAACGAACGAACGAACGAACGAACGAACGAACGAACGAACGAACGAACGAAAAGCATAAGATAAGGGCCTCTCCTCTATGGGTATGGAAGCGGGGATATGTTGCTTTTATGCCCAAGAGTATTTTTTTCCGGCAAATTTATGACATGGATAATCGATAATCGTTTATCGGATGCGGCAGCTTTTTTGTGTTGCCGCACCCGTTTTTTGTGTGTCGGCGATTTTTTCCGGAAAACTTCCGCAACTCAAGAGGAAAATTTGAAAGAAGGCCCTGACGATGCAAAATTCCAATCGGATTGTTGTTGCCATTCCTTGCTATAATGAAGAGCAAACGATTGCCAAAGTCGTTGGAGATTTTCGCGCGAACTTGCCCGACGCAGAAGTGATTGTTCTGGATAATCGTTCGACCGACAGGAGCGCGGAATTCGCGGCGCTCGCAGGGGCGGTGGTCGTACATGTTCCGAGACAGGGGAAGGGAGCTGTCGTAAGGCACATCTTCAGAGAAATCGATGCCGATGTCTATTTGATGGCGGATGGAGATGACACATACCCTGCCGATCGCGCGAAAGACCTCATACAACCTATACTGGAGCGAAAAGCGGATATGGTTATCGGAGATAGACTGTCTGGAGGCAGTTACGCGAGCGAGAATAAACGGGCATTCCACAATTTGGGGAATTCTCTGGTGCGCAGATTGGTAAATTTCTGCTTCAGCAGCAATATAACAGACATTATGACCGGCTATAGAGCTCTCAGCAAGCGATTTGCGCAGAACATTCCCATTTTGTCGGACGGATTTGAGGTTGAGACGGAAATGACCATTCGGTGTCTCGATCGGAAACTGCCTGTTCTCGAAATTCCGATCATTTACAGAGACCGCCCTCAGGGAAGTCATTCCAAGTTGAAAACTTTTCATGATGGAATCCGTGTCATTGGAACTATTTTTCTCATTCTGAAGACTTATCGGCCGTTTGTGTTTTTTGGCTCTCTGGCGTTCACCGCGCTCCTGACCGGTATTGCGACCGGGATACCTGTCATTGCTGAATTTCTGAAAAAACGCTATATCACACACATTCCTTTAGCGATACTCGCAACCGGTCTTGTCCTCGTCTCCATGCTCTTATTCAATTGCGCGCTTGTCCTTGACACGATTGCCGCCAATGAAAAGCAACGCAACGAATTGAATATGCTTAAATGAGGAGGTTGGAACGATTATATGAAAATTACAAAGTCCTCACAAAATCGGAGAGAAGACGTTCCAAAAACTTGAAAGGAATGTGATATGAGATGATCGAGGAACACACGCCCGCTCTGCGCTCCGGATGGTTTCTTCGCACTGTGCTTTTTTTGTGCTTGCTGATAGCCGTATATTTCATTCTCGTCTCTACCGCGTCTTTCTGGCCCAAAGGGAGACTCGACGCGCATTTGAAAGAAGCGTTTTCTTTGCTCAATCAAGAAGGACGGTCGTGGATGCCTTTTGGAACGATGCCGCCTCTGATGGGCGACGGAGAGGCGCTGATGTTGAATATCACGGGCACTTTAGATCCCGGCGAACCCGTTCGTTCAGCTATACGGATGAACGTTTCCTACGCTCCCGAAGACACGGCGGGACTCTACGGGGGACTTCACGACCTCGAAAAATTTGTCGAGGGCAAAGCGACGATGCAGCAGAGTTACGCTCGATACTGGCACGGTTATACCGTCGTCCTGCGTCCTTTGCTTTCCGTGATGACTTTCCCGGACGTCAGAAAACTCTCGTTTTTTTGCCTTATGACGCTCTTTTCGGCTGTCATGATTCTGTTGGTCCATCGGGCAGATTGGGTTGCGGCGTTGAGCTTCGCTGTGGCCATGACTTGGGGAAGCCTTCCTCTGCCTGCTTTTAGCATGGCGTACATGCCTGGCTTCGCGATAGCTCTGATCCTTATGTGCGCGATACTGTACTGGAATATTAAAGATGAAGAAAGCCTTGTCCGGTTGTTTTTACTGGCAGGCTCCCTGACCGCTTTTCTGGACTTCTTGATCACGCCTGTCATCACGTTTACGCTGCCGCTCCTGGCGTGGCTGCTGCCCGACCTCGAACGGCGGCCGCACTGGGATTGGCGCCGTGTCAAAAGTATCCTTCTGTTGGGCGTCGTCTGGTCGGCAGGGTATCTTTTGACGTGGGCGGCAAAGTGGGGACTGGCCGACATCGTTCTGGGAGAAGGTCTTGTGCGCGAGGCCGTGAACCAAATTCTCCTGCGCACAGGCGGGGCTGAAGGCATGACGTTTTTCGACAGAATGTTCGCCGTAATCAAGAACGTTTATGTCATGATCCCCTTTTCCGTGGCGGTTTCCGGAGGCAAAAGAATGTCGGAGGTTATTGCCGCTGTAATCTATCAGATACGCGATGCCGAAAATTTGACCTGGTTCGACAAATTGACCCTGATGATGAAAGAGGCGTCGACTCTTTTGCCTTCCTCCATATTCTTGGGTCTTATCGTTACAGCTCTTGTCCTGACGATTTATGGCGATCAACAGCGAGAAACGGCGGCCAATCGGTGCGCTTGGATATTTTTCTCTGGCATTTTTGTTCTTGATTCCCTACTTTTGGTATTTTGTCGCGGCCAATCACTCCACTATCCACTATTTTTTCGCGTTTCGCGCTCAACTCTCGTCTGTTTGGCTGTTTCTGATATTGCCGCACATCATGAGGAAACGCAGCGCGGAGTGAAACGGTTACAATAAGGACAAGGACATATTCCAGCGGACGGGTTGTTCAAAGAATCGAGGCGAGATTAAGCGGCATGTTTTCAAGTGGTGGTCTGGGCGTGTTGGACATGAAAATCGTTGCGTCGCGGGGTTTTTTATGTCTGAAATTCTGAGGAGCGCCGTCCGATCGCTTCTGGCGAACAAGGCGCGCTCCCTTTTGACGATGCTGGGGATCGTCATCGGCGTGGGCGCGGTGATCACGATGGTCGCCGTCGGCAGCGGCGCCGCGTCGATGATGGACGAGTTCATCGCCGGCGCGGGGTCGAACCTTCTTCTCGTTTTTCCCGGAACGGTCCGAACCGGGGGCAGCCGGCAGGCGGCGGGCAGCGCCGCGACCCTGACTCTGGCGGACGCGGAGGTTCTGCGGACCGAGGCGATTTTCGCCGCCGAGGTCGTGCCCGAAACCTACGGCGCCTCCCAGCTGGTTTACGGCAACCGGAACTGGAACACCACGGTTCAGGGGGCCACGCCGGGCGTACTCGAGGCGCGAGAGTGGTCCGCCGTCCGGGGACAGCCCTTTTCGGACGCCGACGTGCGAACCTCGGCCAAGGTCTGTCTTCTGGGGTACACCGTCGCCCAAAACCTCTTCGGCGAAGAGGACCCTGTCGGGAAAATCCTGCGTATCCGGCGGGTTCCGTTCCGCGTCGTCGGGGTGCTGGGGGCGAAGGGGCCCAACCCCTGGGGATACGATCAGGACGACCTCGTCATCGTGCCGGTCTCGACGGCACAGAAGCGTCTTTTCCGAAGGGCCGTCCCGGGCGCGCTGCGGCGCGTCACCGTTCAGGCGGAGAGCCGGGACTCCCTCGACGCGGCGAAAGAGGAAATCCGCGCCATCCTGCGCCAGCGTCACCGGCTGCCCGAAGGGACCGAAGACGACTTCGTCATCCGCGACATGACGCAGATCCTCGAAAACGCCGCGGCGTCGACGCGCGTCATGGGGCTCCTGCTCGGGGCGGTCGCGTCGATCTCCCTTCTGGTCGGCGGCATCGGCATCATGACCATCATGCTCGTCTCGGTCAGCGAGAGAACGCGCGAGATAGGCATCCGCATGGCGGTGGGCGCGCGGTCTCTCGACGTGCGCCTGCAATTTTTGACGGAGGCCGTCGTCCTCTCCGTTCTGGGAGGCGGCATCGGCATCCTGACCGGAGTGGGAGCCGCCCGCGCCCTCACGGAGTTCTTCGAGTGGCCGACCCTCGTCTCCGCGGAATCCGTCCTGCTGGCCGTCGGGTTCTCCGCGCTGGTCGGCATCTTTTTCGGCTTCTGGCCCGCCTGGAAAGCCTCCAACCTCCACCCCGTCGAAGCGCTGCGGTTCGACTGACCGAAAAAAATTCCAAATTCCCAATCTCAAATCTTAAATCTCAAATTCCAAATTCCCGCTTTCGTATTGCCGCCGGCGGCGAAGCGATATAATGGCGGACAGCCGTCCGGCATAAATGTCCGGCTGAAATGGGAGGTGTCTCAATGAAAGCGAAATTTCTTCATACCAATATCAACGTGCTGGATACGGAGCGCAGCGTGGCTTTTTACGAGCGGGCGCTGGGCCTGAAAGTCATGCGCCGCAAAGAGGGCAAGGGGTTTGTCCTCGTTTTCCTCGGCGACGGCGCAACGGAGTATCAGCTCGAGCTGACGTGCCTCGCGGACCGCAAAACGCCTTACGAACTCGGGGACAACGAATCCCATATCGCTTTCGAGGTCGCCGACTTCGACGCCGCCCATAAACTCCACTCCGACATGGAGTGCATATGCTATGAAAACACGAACATGGGCATATACTTCATCGAAGACCCAGACGGCTACTGGATCGAGATTATTCCTCCCGCAAGTTAAAAGACGGAAGACGGCCTCCGGCCGAAATTGTACCGAGGATTGTTCCAAGGATTGTGCTAAGATAATTTGCGCAGAGAAATTGCGCTGGGACTGAAAAAGGCCGCGCGGCAGACGCCGGCGGGAGAAAAAAGGTTTGAAACTATTCGGAGGTGCGGACTATGGAGGGCAAAATCGATCCTAAGGCGTTGTTTACATTCAGTTACGGGCTTTACGTCGTGAGTACGGCCTGGGAAGGCAAGCTGAACGGGCAGGTGGCGGACGCCGTGATGCAGCTCACGAGCGATCCCATTTACATCACGGCCTGCCTCAACAAAAGCAATTACACCGCCGAGCTCCTGGAAAAGAGCAGAAAATTCTCGGTCTCCGTTTTCGCGCAGGAGGTACCCCTGCCCTTCATCGGCAATTTCGGTTTCCGTTCCGGGCGCGAGCACGACAAATTCGCCTCCTGCAAGTACCGTCTGGAGGAGAACGGCGTGCCCGTCGTTCTGGAGCACACCGTGGCCGCCGCCCTCGCGGATCTCGTCGAGGTCGTGGACGTCCAGACCCACAAGCTCTTCATCGGCAAGGTCACGGGCGCGGAAATCCTGGCCGGGGGCACGCCCCTGACCTATGCGGACTACCACCGGCTCAAGAACGGCAAATCGCCCGCCAACGCGCCCTCCTCCATCTTCAACGACATCAAATAAGCGATCCTGTCGGGTCTTTCGAGTCGGGCGGGCGTTTCGAGCTCAATGGGTATTTCAAGTCAAGCGAGCGTTTCAATAAGAAAAATGCGCGCGGAAGACTGGCCGCGCGTCGTCGAAATCTATCGTCAGGGCCTGCGGACGGGCGTCTCCACCCTGGAGGGCGAGGCCCCGGCGTTCGAGGCGTGGGACGCGGCGCACGACAAACGTTGCCGCCTCGTCGCCGTCCTGAACGGGACCGTCGCGGACGGAACCGTCTCGGACGGAACCGTCTCGAACGAAGCGGACGCGGGCGGGCCGGAGAGGATCGCCGGATGGGCTGCCCTGACGCCTGTGAGCAGGCGCCGCGTTTACGCCGGCGTGGCGGAGCTCAGTATTTACGTGGCCGAGGAATGCCGCGGGCGGAAGGTGGGCCGGATTTTGCTGAACGCCCTTGCCGAAGATTCTGAAAAGGAGGGCTTCTGGACGCTTCAGGCCGCCATTCAGGAGGAGAACGCCGCGAGTCTGGCCCTCCACCGCCGGTGCGGCTTCCGGACCGTGGGAATCCGCGAACGCCTCGGGCGCGACCCGCGGGGGATATGGCGCAGCATCGTGCTTTTGGAACGCCGAAGCGCCAGGGTCGGTTCGGACGGCTGACCCCGGGATTCGGAACGGTTCTTGTCTTATGAGCTGTAAAATCGGCGTCTCCTCGGATCATGACGGGCGCAGGCTGGATCGAACCCTTCGTTCGATTTGGCCTGCGCTTCCTTTGTCCGCGATCATGCGCGCCCTCCGAAAGGGCGAGGTGCGTCTCGACGGCGCCCGCGTCCGGGAAGGGAGCGCGCGGATACGCGCGGGGCAGGAACTTTACGTTCCCTGGGAGGAGCCCGGCGCGGAGGCGCCCGTCCGAAACTGGGGCCCTGTTCCGGTGCTCTGGCGCGGCGGCGGCGTGCTTGTGGTGAACAAGCCGGCGGGCCTTCTGGTGCAGCCGGACGTCAAGGACGGGGACAGCGTCGTGACGCGCGTCTGGAGCATGTTCGGCACGGGGGGGCCGGGTTTTTCCCCGGCGGCGGCGCACCGGCTGGACCGCAACACGACGGGGGTCCTGGCGGTGGCCCTCGCGGGAGAGGCCCTCCGCGAGCTGGAGCGTCTTTTCCGGGAACGGCTCGTATCGAAGCGTTATTTGGCCGTGGTGGCCGGTTTTCCGCCGGAAAGGGGCACGGTGGACGCCCCCCTTCTCAAAGACGAAACGACGGGCATCGTGCGCGTCGGGAAAAACGGAAAGACGGCGAAGACCCGATACGAACGCCTGGCGGCGAGCGAGGCGCTTTCGCTCTCTCTGGTTTCGGTGGAGCTTTTGACCGGCCGTACCCATCAGGCGCGCGTACACATGGCCCACGCCGGGCATCCGATCCTCGGGGACGGAAAATACGGGGATATCGAGACAAACCGGCGCTGGAGGCGGGAAGCGAAGCGGCCCCTGCTTCACGCCTTCGAGCTCGCCTTCCCGGACGGTCTGACGGGAGCCCTCCTCGAAGTGTCGGGCAGAACGTTCAGGGCGGATCCCCCGGAGGACATGGACAAATTCATAAAGTTGCTGGAATGCGGCACCGATCGCCGGCAGAGGCAGTGAGGACAGTTTTGAAATGAAAGTGCCGGACGCGGGAATCGAACCCGCACGAGCCAAAGCCCCCAGGATTTTAAGTCCCGTGCGTCTACCAGTTCCGCCAGCCCGGCGACAGTTGAATATTATAACATCTTCATTTTCCGCGTCAATTGCAGACTTGTTGACTGTCACGCGTCTGTGATAATGTCCGGGTGAGACGGGGCGGGCGGCCGGCGGAAACGGCCTGAAAAAATCAGGAGGCTCCCCCCTTTCGGAGGAATCTCCCATCGCCAAGGAGCAGAAGATACCGAGTTTTTTGATGCTCATCCGATTGACCCGCTTCGTTATACACCCGGGCCCTGGCATTCATTCCGCAAAAATCGCCTCCTGAGCCGATCACAGTCGCCCTGTTCTACGTCGAAGGAGACATCCGAAAGCGCCCAAAACTCCTCGGTTCCCGGCGCATCCGCCGCAAGCGCGCCCGAAAAGGGGCGCACCCCATCCGCTTCGCACAATCCACCAACACGTCGCGGAGCGCGATGTACTTTTGAGGCTGCTTATGGGCCGGCGTGTACTTCCAGGCGGAATGCGGTTACATGTATCTCATCGCTATGGGAATCAGAATCGAGAGAATGACGGCTCCGAGTATCCACCAGAGGCGATCGTCCAGTCGTTTTACCTCGCCGCGCAGGTTCCCGATTTCAATGTCCACCTTTTCGAAACGCAAATCCACGCTTTTCTCCATTTTGTCAAAGCGCGAATCTACTTTGTCGAAGCGCGAATCCACGCTTTTCTCCATTTCATCGAAACGCGAATCTACGCTTTTCTCCATTTTGTCGAAGCGCGAATCCACGCTTTTCTCCATTTTATCGAAGCGCGAATCCACGCTTTTCTCCATTTTATCGAAACGCGAATCCACGCTTTTCTTCATTTCATCGAAACGCGAATCTACGCTTTTTTCCATTTTGTCGAAGCGTACATTCATTTCGACGCGCAGGTCGTTCACGGCTTTTTCTATCCGCGTCTCGAATTTTTCGCGATTCTTTTTCTCATCGGAGACTGCCTCGTCCAGGCGCCGTATTTCGCTTTCGAAGCGTCTTTCGTCCACGGGCGTTATAAGAACAGAAATCGTTTCCCGTTGTGTGCCGTGCATCGCCGCGATGTCCGCCATAGTTCAACACCTCCTTCCGCTCAATCATACGGAGTCTTATTCTTCAATGCCTGGGGCGGACGGCCATGATTATGTACTCTATCTGTCCGAGTGTACCACATTTTTTTTGAGTCACTCGAGCTGTAAAGAAATATTATACTTTGAAGATGGCCGAGAATCCCGTCATGTCGAACACCTCGCGCACCGCGCCATTGAGATTTCTGACGTTCAGGGAACCCCGCGCCGCGTGAACCTTCTTTTGAAGGACGAGAAGCACGCGAAGTCCGGAGCTGCTTATGTAATCCACCGCCGAAAAATCTACGGCGGCATCCGCCCCGTACAAACCTTCCCCCATTTCGTCGAAAGCCTTTTGAAGCAATGGCGCTCCGTCGGCGTCAAGCCTGCCGCAAAGCTCGACAACCACTCCGCTTTCGTCGTTTTTGATGCTTATCTCCACTCCGCAGCCTCCTAGCCTGTTCATGCTTTCGGCGACGAGCTTCTGGGTCGTGTTCTCCAACGCGCTGGCGGAAAAACGAATCGAGTTGTTCGGGCGAACGCAGCCGCGACAGCGATTCTTCGCTGAAGATCTCTTTCTTCAGGGTCGATACTCCTCCGACGCCAGAGCGGAAATCATACATACCGTTCGCAGTTTTTCTTTTCGAAATTCTTCTTTTCGCAGTCTTTCTCTCAACGCTCATTTCTCCTTAGCCAATATGCCCGAAGTTTCCTGAAGGTTTAGCTATTATAAAGAAGACTTACACTGCAAATTTCGGACGGCAAATTTCAGACTGAAAATATCAGACTGCGAATTTCAGACGGCGAAATGTGGGATATAATCTAAAACGAAAACGCTGATTGCCCGGAAGGGCTCCGCCCTTCCGGGCTCAATCGGTAAAACTATGGGGGGTTGAATCAATGAAGAGCGTCAAAGGAACGAAAACGCAGGTCAATCTGATGAAGGCGTTCGCCGGGGAATCGCAGGCGCGCAACCGCTACGTGTATTACGCGTCCGTGGCTCGGAAAGAGGGATTCAAGCAGATCGAATTCATTTTTACGGAGACCGCGGAGCAGGAAAAAGAACACGCTCAGCGGCTGTACCGGCTGATGGAGGGCCCCGCGGAGATCGAGATAACGGCCTCCTTCCCCGCCGGCCCCGAGCGCGACACCCTGAACAACCTCAAAGACGCGGCCGCGGGCGAGAACCACGAACACGCGCACATGTATCCCGGCTTCGCGAAGACCGCCGAGGAGGAGGGTTTCCCCGAAATCGCCTCCATCATGCGGTCCATCGCCGTCGCGGAGAAATTCCACGAGGAGCGTTATCTGGGCTTGGCCAAAAACATCGCCGAGGGCAAGGTATTCAAGAAAGATACAAAGATCCGGTGGCGCTGCCGCAACTGCGGTTTCGTTCTGGAGAGCGACCAGGCGCCGCAGAAATGCCCGGCCTGCGACCATCCCCGAGACTACTTCGAGATGCTCGGCATCAACTGGTAACCCGATAACCCGCCGGTTTCCGAGGCCGCGGCCTTAGAAACCTCTTTCTCACTCGTCCGAGAGGCCGATTCCTCCCCGAGGGCTTGCGCAACACCGCGGGACTCCTTATAATACGTTTGCAGTTGGATATGAAAAGTACACGCGATGAAGAGGACGAGTAGCTTTCGAAAGACCGCGGACAGAGAGGCAGGGGCCACAGGCTGAGAGCCCTTGCCGCGCGAGGGAAGCGAACACCCCCTCCGAGCGGACGCCGAGGTTCGGGTTTGGTTTTCACAGGCAGAACACCGCCGGACACGAAATAAGACGCCGGGGCGCCGCCCCTCACAGCGGCTTCGAGAGCCGGGTACCCTTCGTTGTTCAGTTGAAAGGCGTTTCCCGGAAATGGAGTGGAACCGCGGCGGGCTTAATCTGCGCCCACGTCGTCTCTTGTTTTATGGAGGCGGCGCGGGCGCTTTTTTATGCAAAATTCGGGAGGTCGTAAAAATGTTGAAGTTCAAAGGAAGCAACGGAAAATCGTGCGAGTTTCAGGAGGGTTCCGTGAAGGTCGCGGAGGCTCTGGCCAAACTGGACCCGGCCGGGGCGAAGAAAGCCCTAGCGGGAAAGCTCGACGGCGAACTGCTGGATCTGGACCGGGAAATCTCCGGGCGTTCGGACACGGCGCTCCTCGACCCCGTCTTTGCCGACTCGGAGGAGGGGCTCGGTATTCTGCGCCACTCCTGCGCTCACCTGATGGCTCAGGCGGTCGAGAAGCTCTATCCCGGTACGAAGTTCGGCATAGGACCCTGCATTAAAGACGGGTTTTATTACGACATCGACCTGCCGGACGGACATTCCCTGACGGAACAGGAGCTCCCCGCCATCGAGGAGGAGATGCGCCGGCTCGCGGGCATGGCCCTGAAGGTCGAACGCGTGGACATGCCGAAGGACGAGGCGCTCGAGTTCTTCAAAAAACGCTCCGACCCCTACAAGGTGGAGCTGATCTCGGAGCTGGAGGCCGAAAGCGTGTCGCTCTACAAACAGGGCGATTACGCGGATCTCTGCCGCGGGCCCCACGTGCCGGACACGTCCCGGCTTCGGAACTTCAAGCTGCTCTCCGTCGCCGGCGCGTACTGGCGCGGGGACGAGAAGAACATCATGCTGACCCGTATCTACGGCACGGCCTTCGCGACGCCCGACGCGCTGAAGGAACATCTGCAGCGCCTGGAGGAAGCGAAGCTCCGCGACCACCGCAAGCTGGGCAGGGAGCTGGACCTTTTCAGCCTGCACGACGAGGGGCAGGGCTTCCCGTTCTTCCACCCCAAGGGCATGGCGGTCATCAACACGCTGATGGAGTTCTGGCTGCGCGAGCACATGAGGCGCGGCTACGACGAGGTTCGGACGCCGCTCATCCTGGACCGCTCCCTGTGGCTCCAGTCCGGGCATTGGGATCACTACAGGGAAAACATGTACTTCACGGAGATCGACGAGAAGCCTTGCGCTGTCAAGCCCATGAACTGCCCCGGAGGGATGCTGCTCTACAAGACCCAGATCCGCAGCTACCGCGATCTGCCGCTTCGCCACGCGGAGCGGGGCATCGTGCACCGTCACGAGCGCAGCGGCGCCCTGCACGGCCTGATGCGCGTGCGCTGCTTCACTCAGGACGACGCCCATATCTACTGCATGCCCGACCAGGTCAAGAAAGAGGTCATCGGGGTCATGGACCTCTGCCGGTATATCTACAAGGACGTCTTCGGCTTCGACTACCACATCGAGCTGTCCACGCGCCCGGAGAACTCCATGGGCACCGCCGAGCAGTGGGCGGCGGCGGAGGACGCGCTGAAAGAAGCCCTCGACGCCGCCGGGACGCCTTACCGCATCAACGAAGGCGACGGCGCTTTCTACGGCCCCAAAATCGACTTCCACCTGGAGGACTGCATCGGCAGGACGTGGCAGTGCGGCACCATCCAGCTCGATTTCCAGATGCCGGAGCGCTTCGACCTGACCTACATCGGCGCGGACGGGAAGGAACACCGCCCCGTCATGCTGCACCGCACGATCCTCGGCAGCATCGAGCGGTTCCTGGGCATCCTGATCGAAAACTACGCCGGGGCATTCCCGTTCTGGATCGCGCCGGTGCAGGTGAAGCTGATCCCCATTCAGAATCAGGGAGCGCACGAAGAATACGCCAGGGAACTGGCCGAGACGTTCAAAGCATGGGGCCTCCGCGCGGAGACCGACACCCGGGACGAGAAGCTGGGCAAGCGCATACGCGACGCGCAGATGCAGAAAGTGCCCTATATGATCGTGATCGGAGACAAGGAAGTGGAATCGCGCGTCGTCGCGGTGCGCGAACGGAGCAAAGGCGACCTGGGGAGCATGTCCCTCGACGAATTCAAGGCCGTCTGCGAGGCGGAGTTCAATCCGCTGAAGAGATATAAATAATTACGGGGCTGATTCCCGGCGCCTTCGAGGCGAAAGCGGTGAGAAGCGAGAGCAGGACGCCCGGCGTCAGAACGCCTTCACCCGAGGCGCTCCATGTGGGTGCGGCTGCCGTTCCACGCGGCGGCGAGGCTGCCGAGGGAGCCGGCGCACAGAAAGACGGCGGGGGCGAGACACTCCTGCCAAGTCAGGGGCACGGCGGGCGTGACGGCCGTCGTCCGGCTCAGGAGGGCGAACACCGCGCCCGCCCCCGCGCGGCCCGCCAGCTCCCCCAGAAGCGTCCCGGCAAGAAGCGCGGCCGTTCCCTCCAGCCAGGAAATGAACACGAGCGTCCTCCGGGGCACGCCGAGTACGTGGAGCAGCGCGCGTTCCCGGCCCCGGGCCGCCCCCGACCAATAAAGAACCAGAAGAACCGTCAGGAGGGCGCAGCCCCCGACGGCCCAGACGACGGCGGAAAGGAAAGCCTCTCCCCGCCCCATCAGAGAGAAGAGACGCACGACGGTCTGGGCGGGGAAAACCAGCTGTTTGTCGGCGCTTCTCTGGAACGAAACGGCCAGACTGTAGGCGTCCGTGTAAGATTTGGGATGCACGAGAATCGCCGTCACCTCTCTGTCGTGTGCTTCCTCCGCTTCACCGTGTTCATGAGCGTGCCCGTCTTCCTCGTCCTCGTGAGCGTGATGGGGGTCATGGATTTTCCAAAGGACGCCGAGCGGCACGAAAATCGCCCGGTCGTAGGGGCCGTGAACCGTTTCGGCGATCCCGACGACACGGTATTTTTCCTCGTGCTTGTGCCCGTACCCGCCTCCCGCGGCGAGCCCGTGCGATGATTGGACAACTCCATGCGATGACTGAAAGACGTCTCCCACCCGAAGCCCCGTCTCGGCCGCCGCGCGGGCTCCCAGCACGGCCTCGAATTCGCTTTCGCCGAAACACCATCGGCCCTCTCCGATTCGCAGCCAGGGCGGGTCGGACGCGCGAACCCGGACGTTCAAAATATCGGGCGTCGTCCCGACGACGGGGTATCCCCTGTAGGAGTCGCCGAAGCCCAGAGGCGCGGCAAACCCGACGCGCGCGTCGTCCGAGAGCGCGGCGCAGTTCTCCCACGGAATGTTGCCGACGGGGACGTCCTGAAGGAAGACCGTGTTCAAAACGAGCTGGTACGGACTGCCCTTCGCGCCGACGATCAGATCGAAAGGCTCCGCCGCCCGAATCAGCCCCAGCCGAAGCCCCTGCGCCAGCAGGAACAGCGCGACGGCCAGCCCCGCGGAGAAGGCGGTGATCGAGACGACCGAAAAAGTTTGGAACGCCCTCGACCTCAGATGTCTCAGAGCGATGCGCAGCGCGGTGAACCCTTTCACGGCACGATTCTCCCTTCTTTATTGAGTTCCGCAAGTTTATTGAGTTCCACAAGGCGGGGAAAGCGTTTCTTCACCGCTTCGTCGTGGGTCGCGGCAATAAGGAGGCTCCGCGATTCCCCGCAGAGCTCCAGCAGCAGGTCGGTGACGGCGCGGGCGTTTTCGGCGTCCAGGCTCGCCGTGGGCTCGTCCGCCAGGACGAGGGGCGGCGCGTGGAGGACGGCGCGCGCGACGGCGGCCCTCTGCCGCTCTCCGAGGCTCAGCTTCGCCGGGCGGTTGTGTCTCCGCCCTTCGAGCCCGAGACGCCGCAGAAGGGACAGGGCGCGCTCCTGCGCCGCGGCCCGGGGAACGCCGGAGATTTCGCCCGCGATCAGGAGGTTTTCCAGCACGCTGAAGTCCGGCAGCAGGTTCACGTCCTGAAAAACGTACCCGACGGACAAGGCGCGCCACCGGGCCGACGAGGGATGGGACGCGCGGAGGCTCCGGCCGTCGAACAGAACTTCTCCCTCCGACGGCTGAACCAGCGCGGCCAGAATATGCAGCAACGTCGTCTTGCCAGACCCGCTCGGGCCGGCGACGGCCAGGGCCTCGCCTCTGAAAGCCCGCAGGGAGTCCAGCCGGAGCACCCGCAGGCGGCTTCCGTCGGGCTGCCGGTACTCGTGGCGCAGAGACCGGATTTCGAGCAGCGGCGCCTCCCTGGGGCTCTGCCCCAAACCCCGCTCAAGGGCCTCAGGCCCTTGAGAATCCCGTTTATAGTGAATCAAGATAAAAAGCCTGAAGTTAGAATAGCTGAAAACAAGCAGATTGCCATGTTCAGATATTCTCCAGTATGATGTTTTTCATGTTTAATCGGCGAATTCATCTTCATACCTCCAAAATATTCATGCCTCCCGAAGGCGCGTCGCGCGGATGCGGACGAGGCTGACGAAGCCGGTCTCCGGGTCGGTCTCCGTGCCCAGCTCCAGAACGCCCTCGACGCGGATCGGACGGTCGAACGGCAGGGCGATCACAGGTTTCTCAAGGCAAACCAGCACGATATCGTAAGGCCAGTCCGCGTCCGAGGAGCAGAACGGGCAAAGCGACATGGGAACGCGGGTCAGAACGAAAAAGCTCAGAGTCGGCTTCAGCGGAGGGGCCATGAACCCCTCCATCGCGACAACCCGGCCGTTCAGAGATTTCAGCTTCTCGGACAGGCTCAGCCCCAGCGGCGTGGCGCCGTCGTACATCTCCGAGAACCGCAAAAGCACCGCCTCCGCCGCTTCCGCCGAAATTTCGGGCGCGGCGAAGGGCAAAGCGGGAGAAAAAGCGAGAGAAAAAGCGAGAAAAAGAGCGGAAATGGAAGCGAAAATGGAGGGGAGAGGGGCCGAAAAACCTGCCCCTCTCATATTGAAGTGTGAATTGAAGTGCGAATTAAAGTGCAAAACAGGCATGGAGTTCCGCCGGGCTCCCTACTTGCGGGGGTCGAGCCCCAGGGCCCGGACGATGCCGAAAAAGACCTCGGTGTTGTCCATGACTCCCTTGAAGTAATCGGCCCCGGGGCCTGCCGCGGACAGGGGTACGTCGTCGGCCGCGTGAACTTCCTGCGACTCGGCGGCCGGGATGGTGCCGGGGTAGAATATCCCGTTCGGGGCCCGCTTGACGTTCGCCACGGCGATGTCGCCCGACATGATGGCGGGAGGCGTCGGTTTCGCGTGGAACTTGAAGTCCTCGCGGTAGTCTGGATGGTTGGCGTACTGGAGCGCCAGAGTCACGTCCGGGGCGGGGTTGTCGGGGAATCCGTCGCCGTCCGCGTCCGTGAACGTCGGGAAGATGGAAGCGGCGTAGGTGCGCACGGCCTCCCGGCCCTTTTTGCCGTCTCTCTCATGGTACGTGCCGGTGATGCTGACGCCGTGAGAGTGGTCCGCCGTCGCCAGAATCAGCGTGGAGCCGTTTTTTGCGGCAAATTCCCGCGCGATCCCGATGGCTTTGTCGAACTCGATGGTGTCGTAGGCGGAGCGTTCCCAGTCCATCACGTGAAGCTGCTTGTCGATGCAGGCCCCCTCGACCATGAGGAA